>DATKLO010000114.1:0-15460 GCA_035542375.1 Steroidobacteraceae bacterium
GCCGGGGGTGCTCAGCCCGGCTACCTTGCCCTGATCGTCCCAGAGGCGCAGCCGGATCGCCGCGCGGAATCCCGGCAGTGTTTCAAATTGTTTCACTTCGTCCGCCGACATCGGGCCCCCTTGCAGTCTCAAAGTCACGACGGACGCATCGCTCAACTTGGCGAAGTAACTGGGGTCCGTCGCGCACAGGTAGCGTTTCGCCGCCACATGCAGTCTGACAGGTTGGCAGACCTCGGGTTGCATGCGTCGGGACAGCCACTCGCTGCCGACTTCCTCATGGTGAGCGTCGCGGGTCCAGTCTGCAATGTCGTCGGGAACCGACACGACCAGATGCCCGATATCGTGCAGCAGAGCAGCCACGACCAGCGCAGACGGAGCCGATTCCTGCGTGGCGAACCACGCCGCCTGAAGGCAGTGCTCGGTCACGGTCACCCGCTCACCGAAGTAGGTTCCGGAGCCCCGACGCGCGAAGACCTGGAATACCTCGTCCGCCAGGCTCATGGCTTCGCCCGTGAGGCTCATGGGGTAGCCCCATTCAGTTCCCGTCGCAGCAGCCCCGCCTGACTGAAGACGCTGTCGCGCGTCAAATAACACCCACGCAGGTGGCGAGGTTGTCTTGCCGAAGAGAACCGCGTCCGCCCGTGCAAAGTACGCTGATTGTCGAAGACGACAAGGTCGCCATTGCGGAGGTGGTACTGCAGGTGAAAGCGCGGTTCGCGCAGCAACAGCGCGAAATGACGGTAGGCCTCGTAGAACCGCTTCGCCTCGGGGGCGGGCAGTGAGAGGGGTGCGATCGAGCGATTGTTGTAGTGAACCGCCGCGACTTCCCCCGTGCACGACAGCTGGATCAGGGGGCGCTCCGCCTGGAGTTCCGCATCTTTCGAACGGTACCTGAAGGGTACCGGCGTCTGCGTGAGAAGTGCGAACGCTTCGGGAGCCGACTCGCGTAAGTCATTGGCGAGCGCGAGCCCGTCGGCAAACAGGTTGTCGCCACCCTCGTCGGAAGTCACCAGCGCGTGCAACGCCTGAAATCCGGGGACCGGCTCGCGATAGGGATTGTCGGTGTGCAAGCCGAGACCCAGATCGGAGTAGGCCAGGTTCTCCGGTTGGGGAACGGAGCGCACGTCGAACACCAGACCGTAGTTGGTCTCGCTGACACGGCCCACCCACGCCATCGCTTCGAGGATGGCGGACTCGGTGGAGGGTACGGCGCTCAGGAACGCAATGCCGTCCTGCAGCAGTCGCGTGAGCCAATGCAGCCGGATGGAGGCACTGTCAAGTGCTTCGTCCAGAGTCGCCCACGCGAAGTCCCGTGCTGGATCGAGTCTGGCGCCCTCCAGCCACGGGCGCGGAATGCGTTCCGGCGCGCGAGATTCGCGCGCGAACGCGTTGTTCGCGAGCCAATCCGTGTCGAACGTAGCGGTCCGGGTCTCACCGTCCCACTGGACCCGGATGCTGCGCCCGTCGATCACCGCCGAGCGGATCCGCGGATCGGCGGGAATGTCGGCAACATCCACCAGCCTCTGCCCGCTGTGCGCATCGCGGTCCTCGGGCACGTTGTCGCGCAGCCAGATACTGGCGAACTCGCTTGTCGTACCGTCGGTCCACTCAACACGCAGCGAACCGGGCTCGGCTCGCATGCTGCGGACACCTGGCGGGAGCGGCAGATCGACCTTGGCGTTCAACTTGCTGATCTCACTTTGGCAGCGGTGCGCAGACCCAGGACGTACAGGTATCCGGCGGCGAGTGTGGCCAGCGCGCTGACCCCGGCGAGAGCCACGAAGACGCCCTGCCAGCCGTATGCGATGGCTAGCCTGGCGACGCTGTCACCGGCGAGAACTCCGCCGAGATAACCGACTCCATCGATGAGACCGGACGAGACGGCGCTTGCCTGTTTGCCACCGAAGTCCAGTGCGAAGGCGCCGCCCAGATACGCGTAAGGGCCAAGGAGACAGAATGCGACGAACCCGATCGCCACCAGCGGCAGGGTGGAGCCGGGTGTGTCGGCCCGCAATGCCATCAACGCGAGCAGCGCAAGCACGCTGGCGCCCAGGCCGACAAACATGATGAGGGCGCGTCCGTTGACCCCGAGACGGTCGCTGAGCCAGCCCGTGAGCAACACGGAGAAAGCGCCCACGCCGGGAAACACCGCACTCAGACTGGCACTGTTGCTCACCGAGTAGTGGAGGAAGTCACGCAGGTACACCGGCGTCCACAGGTTGAAGGTCTCGCGCACGATGGTGCAGCCGAGCGACAGCAGGCACACGAGCTGGAAGGAACGGCTGGCGAACAGGGGGCGCAGCAACGCCATGATGCTAGCCGGCTTCTCCTCCGATGCGCCGAACAGGTTGAGCGGGTTGGTGCGTGCCTCGCCCAATCCGGCCCCCGCGCGCGACTCACGCAGGAACAGGTAGTTGAGAGTCAGGCAGACGCCGGCAACGGCGGCCGCGAAATAGAACAGCGTCCGCCAGTGCGCGCCATGCTCCAGCAACGCGCCCATGCATTGCCGCGCAACCGCATCACCCACCAGGTAACTGATGCTGAGTATCCCGATGATGGTGCCGTAGGAAGAGTAGTCGAACCACTTGGAGGAGACCTTGATCAACCCCGCCCAGGCCAGTGACTGGGTGAGCCGGTTGCCGACCCAGGCGAGCGTGAACAGCGGAATGGCACCGCCCGATGCGAACAGAGCCGTGAAGGCCGCGGCGCCGGCCAGACCGATGAGGAAGTTCAGCCGCCCGCCCCAGTAATCCCCGAGGCCGCCCAGGAACAGCTTGCCCACCGCATAGGCCAGCACCCCGAAGGAAGCCACATCCCCCAGGTGCACCAGCGCCTCTTCGCGCCGCATCCCCTTGCCTGTGAGTTCCTCGATGATCAGCGGGCTGGCGACCGACAGGTCCGCGCGGCAGAAGTAACAGGCGGCATAGCCGGCGAACAGCAGGACGACGATGGCGATCTGCCGCAGCCGGAGGGGGGAGACTGGCATACACTATCCTCTCACGAACCGGAGCCCGGCATGAACGCCCACGTCAAAACCGTCCCGCCCCTGCCGGATGCGGAGCGTCAGGCGCGCATCGACCTGGCGGCCTGCCATCGGCTGGCCGTGCGTCTGGGACTGCAGGAGGGTATCGACAACCACCTGACAGTGCTGGTGCCCGGACACGCCGACCGTTTCTTTCTCGCGCCTTTCGGGATGCACTGGTCTGAAGTCCGTGCCCGGGACTTCCTGGTGCTGGATTTCCAGGGCCGGACGCTGACCGGGCAGGGACTGGTAGAGGATACGGCGCTCTATATCCATCTGCCCGTGCATCGTCTCGCACCCCAGGCCCGCTGTGCCCTGCACACCCACATGCCATACGCGACCGCTCTTGGCATGTTGGAGAACCCGCGGTTGGAGATGACTGTACAGAGTGCTCTCGGCTTCCACGACGACATTTCCTACGACGCCGACTACAACGGGCTGGCCTACGATGCCAGTGAGGGCGAACGACTGGCCCGGGCACTGGGGGACAAGTCGGTGCTGATGATGCGCAACCACGGCGTGCTGGTTGTCGGCCAGACCGTGGCGCAGGCGTTCGAGCGGCTGTACTTCCTCGAAAGAGCCTGCCAGGCGCAGGTGTTGGCGCTCTCCACGGGTCGCGCCCTTCGGCCCATCCCGGATGCCATCGTGAGGGCGACGGTCGAGCAGCTGAGGACCGGGACCAAGGTGGGTGGCTGCGACCGGACCGAACTGCACTTCGCGGCTCTCAAACGCCTTCTGGATCGCACCGAACCGGATTACGCGAGCTGACCGCGTCCGCCCCACTGTCGGCCCAGGCGGCCCGGGTTGCCCGCAATCCGGTCGTGCTGTTGTTGGCGGCGGTGCTGTTCCTGAACTACGTGGACCGCGGCGCCCTGCCCACGGCCCTGCCGCTGCTGCGCGGGGACATGCATCTCAATGAGAATCAGCTGGGGCTGCTGATCTCCGCGTTTTTCTGGATCTACGCCCCCATGCAGATCCCCGTTGGCTGGCTCGCGGAGCGCTATGGCGCTCATCGGGTGCTGGCGGCCGGACTCACCCTGTGGGCGAGCTCGACCATGCTGGTTGGAGTGGCGCACGGCTTTGCCACGCTGTTGGTTCTGCGGTGGATGCTGGGGCTGGGGGAGAGCGCGGGCTTTCCCTGCATGTCGAAGATCCTGGCGGCTTCGGTACCCCTCGGGAGTCTCGGCACCGCCAATGGCATCGTCGCCTTCGGCTACCTCATGGGGCCCGCGGTCGGAATCTACCTCGGCGGGCTGCTGATCGAGGGGTTCGGCTGGCGTGTCATGTTCGTCGTGTTCGGCGCTGTGTCACTGCTGTGGCTGCTGCCCTGGTCGCGCGTTGCCGTGCGGCAGAACACTCCCGAGGCGAAGCCCTCGGAGGGGCCGGGCACATCGGCGATGCTGCGCACGCGCGAACTCTGGGGCACCTCGCTGGGTCACTTCTGCAGCAACTACACCTTCTACTTCATGCTGTCGTGGCTGCCCTATTACCTCGTGACCGAGCGCGGCTTCTCCAACCTGGAGATGTCGCGCTTTGCGAGCAGCGCCTTCCTGGTCAACGCGCTGTGTGCAATGGCCGGTGGCTGGTGGATCGACCGGTTGGTGAAGCGCGGCATCTCGGCGGACCTGGCCTACAAGGGAGTGTTGGGATCCGCGGCGCTGGTCGCGGTCGCCTGCATGCTGTGTGTGGCGCTTGTCCCGGGACCGCTCGCACTGGCCTGCATCTTCATCTACCAGGCTCTGTGCGGAGCATCCTCGCCCGGGGTGTTCGCGGTGCCACAGATCCTGGCAGGCCCGGGCGCCGCGGGCCGCTGGGTCGGCATCCAGAACTCCATCGGCAATCTGGCCGGCATCGTCGCGCCGTGGCTGACCGGTTTCGTCGTCTATCGCACGGGTCACTTCTTCATGGCGTTCATCGTGGCCGCCGCGGTCAGCGTGCTCGGATTCGTCGGCTGGGTGTTCATGGTGCCGCGCGTTCGGTTGCTAGATTGGACGTCCGCGACCGACAGCGCCTGCTCAGTGGGCGCGCGGCATAATGCCGAGTGACTGTTCGATCTGCGCCGGGTCATACATCCGGCCTGCCTTGATGACCAGCGACAACCGGTGCAGATCGCTGATGTGCGCCGTCGGATCCCCATCGACCAGGATCAGATCGGCGAGTTTGCCCGGGGCAATGACGCCGCGTTCGTGATCCGCTCCAATGACCTGCGCGGAGGTGAGTGTGGCCATCCGCAGGACTTCCGCAGGCGCAATGCCGGCGCGTTCATACAGTTCGAGCTCGTGCAGCAGCGTGTAGCCAGCGAGCGCGTCCGTGCCGGGGATGATGGTCACGTGCGCGTCGTGGATCGCCTTCAACAGTCGCAACATCGCCGGAAATGCCTCGCGGTAGGCCGCTTCCTTGCCGCGCGGGACGGGCAGAGCCCCCGACAGCAGGCCGCGGCGCACCTGGGCCGGAAAGCGCGGCACGACGTCCTCGAGGCCGGGGACCACGGCGGCCGGGTCACTGCTGAACAGGGCCTCGAAGATACTCATCGTGGGATCGAGTACGGTGCGCCGTGTCTTCAGGAAGGCAATGAAATCCCGCACGCGGGCATCATCCGGCCCCAGCTCGCGGGCGTGCTCCGCTACGGCGGTGAATCGATCCCGCCCACGGGTGTCCTTCACGGTGTCGAACAGGAAGTTGAGCACGATGAAGTTCAGATGCTGGATCTCATCGGCACCTGAGGTCACGAACTGCTGCGCCGTCATGAAGGCAGGAACGTGACCGCTGACGCGCAGACCGCGCGCGTGAGCGGCGTCGGCGATGATCGGCACCAGTTCAGGTTTCACCGACGAGTAGATCTTGATCTGCCCGTAGCCGTGATCGGCATACCAGCCCACATCCTTGAGAGCTTCGGCGGCGGTGTCGGCCCGCATTTTCGTCGGGCCCGCGAGGGGACCCGTGCCATCAATGATGCCTGCGCGGAACACATGCGGGCCCAGCTCAGTGCCGGCATCGAAGCGCGCCACCCGCTCCAGAAACTCGTCCGTGTCGTTCGCCATGTCGCGTGCGCTGGTCACGCCGTTGGCGAGATCCAGGGCACCGTCGTTGTTGCCGAAATGCTGGTGGTTGTCCCACAGGCCCGGCATCAGGAAGCGGCCACCCGCATCGACGACCTCGACGCCCGGTGCGCCAGCGACATCCGCATCGGGTCCTACGCGCACGACATGTTCGCTGCGGATCAGGACGCTCGTTCCGGGGCTGACACTCAGGTCGCGCGGGTCGAAGAGGCGCGCGTTGCGGATGAGCAGGTCACCCCTGGGTTGAGTCGTCAGGCGCTCGGCCATTCTGCGTGACCACAGCGCGTCGGCCTGTTGCTGCGCGGCGGCGAGTTTGTCCACGGACCCGACGTAGTCCGACTGTACGACCTGGAGCCAGCCCGACAGCACGGCCGCCGTGTGCCCCTGCTGGTCGAGCCATACGGGGGTTGGACTGAAGTCGAGGCCAGTGATGAGATATTCGGTCAGTTCGGTGCTGCCGCCGCCCGAGCGCGGCACAGTCAGGGAGCCCGCTGCGGAGATCTGTGCATCGCCACCGGGCAGCAGGGGAAGTCGTCCACCCGGTGCCTTCAGCAGGGCACGAGCCAGCACGCCGGTAAACTCAGGAGGCGCATTGGCCGGCACATAGAAGAGCTCTCCGCCAGCAGCGTGCTCGCCCTTTTCGGAGCGGCCCTGCCAGAGCGCCTTGCCCGACACGATGCGGAATGACTCCTTGACCACTGCCTTCATGTAGTCGTTGCCCTGTCCCGTGTACTCCACGGGCACGCCGGCCGCATCGAGCTTCCAGCTCGCCTTGATGTGATCCCCGCGTCCGCGGTCGTTGAAGGAATACTCGGCCCAGGTCGTATTCGCGTCCTGACTCACGGTCTGCGAGCCGGCGAGGTTGCCCTGCATGAGGATCTGATCGCTGTGCTGCGAAACAGGCGCCCTGGCGCCGGCTGCCGCACACAGCAGACTTGCCACGGTTGCGACGATTGGAATCGGGGGTCGAGCAGCCCGTTGAAGGGATGGGATACGTATAATGCGCATTTTTCGGGAATCCTTCGCAGTGGCGCGAAGTATAGACGCTCACGCAGGCGGAACGATGTCATCGAGACGGGCGATCAGGACTTTGTGGTTGGTGCTGTTGGCCGTCACGGCGCGGGTGTGCTGTGCCGGTGGCGGCATGTATCCGACGCATGCGTCGCATGCCATGGTGGCCAGCGTCCACCAGTTGGCCTCCGAGGCCGGTGTCAGGATGATGATGGCAGGCGGCAACGCCGTGGATGCTGCGGTTGCTACAGGGTTTGCCCTCGCGGTCGTCTACCCGGAAGCCGGCAATATCGGCGGCGGCGGATTCATGCTGCTGCGCCTGAAGGACGGCGAAACCCACTTTCTGGACTACCGGGAGAAGGCCCCGGGTGCGGCCACCGCAGGGATGTATCAGGACGCGCACGGCGAGGTGATTCCCGAACTCAGCCTGATTGGCTACAAGGCCGTTGGAGTGCCGGGATCGGTCAAGGGCCTGGTGTACGCGCAGCAGCACTTCGGCCGATTGCCACTGGCGCAGGTCATGGCGCCGGCGATCCGGCTGGCGCGGGAGGGCTTCGCGCTCGGCTGGGACGAGGCCCACTTCCTGAGCGAGGACCGGGATCTGGCGCGCTTTCCGGACTCGCGGCGCCTGTTCCAGAACGGGGGCCGAGGCTGGCAGCCGGGGGATGTGTTGAGGCAGCCGGAGCTGGCGCGCACCCTGGAGAGGATCGCCACCCGTCCCGACGATTTCTACTCCGGCGAACTGGCCCGCGTCCTCGCCGACTTCATCCAGCAGGGCGGCGGACTCGTATCGGCGCAGGATCTGGCCTCCTATGAGGTCAAGGACCGGCAACCGGTGCGTGGCACCTATCGGGGGCTGGACATCATCAGCGCGCCGCCACCGTCTTCCGGCGGCACCGCGCTGATCGAGGCGCTCAACATCCTGGAGGGGTTCGATCTGGCGGCCTCCGGTCGCAACTCGGCCCGCTCGATCCACCTGATCGCGGAAGCCTACCGGCGGGCCTTCATGGATCGCGCGCAATTCATGGGCGATCCGGATTTCAACCCGGTGCCCGTGACGATGTTGACCGACAAGCGCTATGCGGCAGCGTGGCGCAGTTCGATCGATCCGCGTCGCGCGAGTCGTAGCGCGGCGTTACAGCGACCCGCGACGTTTCCTGAACTCTTGCAATACGCGGCACAACATCCGCTGGTTGCTCCGCACCGCGAGCCTTCGCACACGACCCATTACTCCGTTGTGGATGCGGACGGCAACGCTGTCAGCGTGACCACCACGCTCAACGATGACTACGGCTCCCGTGTCACTGTCGGCTCGTTGGGTTTCCTGCTCAACAACGAGATGGACGACTTCACTGCGAAGGTGGGCGTCCCCAATCTCTACGGCCTGATCCAGGGTTCCGCCAACGCGGTGGGTCCCAACAAACGGCCGCTCTCGGCCATGACGCCAAGCATTGTCCTGAAAAACGGCAAACTGTGGCTTGTGCTGGGGTCGCCGGGTGGCCCGACCATCATCACCACGGTGGCCAACATCCTCATCCAGGTCGCCGATTTCGGCATGGATGTGCAGCAGGCCGTGAACGCTCCGCGCATCCATCACCAGTGGCTGCCGGATCGCATCGGTCTGGAGCAGAACGGGTTCTCCCCCGACACCCTGGCCCTACTGCGCGCGGCCGGGCATCAGGTCGCACCCGCGGACATCGTCGGTGATGGCGAGTGCATCGAGGTGGACCTCGCCACCGGGGAGCGGCTCGGTGCCAGCGATTTCCGCAACGAGAAGGGCGCCGCCCTCGGGTATTGAAGGCGCCTCGCCGCCGCCGTTGCCCGCCCGGCCGTAAATTCATGAAAATCTTGAACGAATTGCCCACCCCCGCGTGCTAGCATCCGCGCCCGCCATCGCGCGGGAAACGCTGCAAAGCCCGACAAATGGAATTCCGCGCCTGCCTCCTCGCGGCTCTCGCCGCAGGCTCGCTCTTCAACGGTTTGGCTGCTCACGCACAGGACGCAGGTCCGCTGCAGGAGATCGTCGTCACGGCGACGCGCGTACCGAGCGATCCCTTCCGGATACCGGCCTCCATCAGCACGGTGTCCGGCGATCAGTTGCGTAACGACGCGCTCGGAGTGAACCTCTCTGACGATGTGGCCACCGTCCCCGGCCTGCTGGCGCGCAACCGGTACAACTATGCCCAGGATCAACAGATCTCGATCCGTGGCATCGGCGCCAACTCGGCGTTCGGCATCCGCGGTGTGCGCGTGTACCAGGATGGCATTCCCGCCACGGGAGCCGACGGGCAGGGCCAGGTCTCGCAGTTCAATCTCGACTCGGCCTCCCGCGTTGAAATCCTGCGCGGTCCGTTTTCGGCGCTGTACGGCAATTCCTCCGGGGGCGTGATACAGATCTTCACCGCCGACGGCCACGGGCCGGCACAGGTGCGCACCGGCGTGGCCTACGGCAGTTTCGACAATCTGCGCGCCGGCATGGATGTCAGTGGTGGCTCAGGTCCCCTGGGGTTCAACATCGACGTGCTGCATTTCCAGGTCGATGGCTTTCGCGATCACAGCGCCGCCAAGAGCGATTCCTTCAACGGCAAGGCCAGCTACGAGATCAACGGCACCAGCCGCATCGCGCTCGTGGCCAACGTGATCTCGCGCCCGGACGCGCAGGACCCCCTGGGCTTGACGCCAGGCGAATTCCAGGCCGATCCCTACCAGACCGATCCGGCCGCGAGCCGGTTCAACACGCGCAAGAGCCTGCAGCAGCAGCAGGGCGGGGTCATCTACGACCTGGATCTTCCGGACGGCCAGTCCGTGCGGCTGCTCGGATACTACGGGCACCGCATCGTGCAGCAGTTCCTGTCCATTCCGGCCGCCAGCCAGGCCTCTCCCAGGAGTTCCGGCGGCGTCGTCGATCTGAATCGCCAGTTCGGCGGTGCGGATGCGCGCTGGTCCTGGAAAGGCGATCTGATCGACCGGCCGATGACCTGGGTGGTGGGCTTGAGCTATGACCGCCAGAATGAACTGCGCCGCGGTTACAACAACTTCATCGGCCCCACGCTGGGCGTGCAGGGCGCGCTGCGGCGCGATGAGAACGACATCGCCCGCGATCTCGATGAGTACGCGCAGGGGACCTGGGACTTCGCCGAGCGCTGGTCCTTGATGGTGGGCGTACGCCGGAGCGATGTGAGCTTCGACTCCGCGGATCACTACATCACCTCGACCAACGGGGACGACAGCGGCGAGGTCAGCTACGGCGCCACCTCTCCCGTGGCCGGTCTGGTCTTCAAGGCCCGGCCCTGGATGAATCTCTACGCCTCCTGGGGCCAGGGCTTCCAGACACCCCTGGGCTCGGAACTGGCCTACCGGGCCGATGGCAGCACCGGCCTGAATCTCGGTCTGCGCCCTGCGCGCAGCGGCAACGCCGAACTGGGTGCGAAGTTCCAGGTCGATCCGTCGCTCACGGCGGGTCTTGCGGCATTCCAGGCGCTGACGCAGAACGAAATCGTCGTCAACACCAACATCGGCGGACGGTCTACATACCAGAACGCCGGTCGGACGAGACGGCAGGGTGCTGAGGCCTCCCTGGACTACCGCTGGGCAGCGGACTGGCGCGTGCAATTCGCGTACACGTACGTCAATGCCTACTACAGCGATGCCTACCTGACCTGCTTCGCCGCGCCGTGCGCAAAACCCACTGTGCTCGTGACCGCCGGAAACAGGTTGCCCGGGGTGCCAAAGAACAACGCCTACGCTGTGGTGCGCTGGGGTGGCGACACAGGCTGGCACGCGAGTGTCAACGGGCAGTACGTCACCAACGTAGCGGTCAATGACGCCAACAGCGTATTCGCACCTTCCTATGGGCTTCTGGGTGCCGACGGTGGCTACAACTTTGACATAGCGGGCATGAGCGTCAGCACCTTCGTGCGTCTGAACAACGTTCTGAATCGCCGGTACGTGGGCTCTGTCATCGTTGACGATGGCAACAGCCGCTATTTCGAAACCGGACCCGGTTTCGCCGTGCTGGGCGGCTTCACCGTCCTGGTGAAATAGTCCGTCGCGAAGCTGCGCGTTTGTGCTGATCCGGGCGTTGCAGTAACGTCGGCCCGTGCCTAAGCCCACTGAATCCACAGCCCCCCGTCGTCCGGCCATCATCCTGCTGAGCGGCGGTCTCGACTCGACGACCGTCCTGGCGATCGCCCGCGAGGCCGGTTTCGAGCTCTATGCACTGTCTTTCCGCTACGGCCAGCGCCACGCCGTAGAGCTGGAGTCGGCAGCCCGCGTGGCTGCTGCGATGGGCGTGCGCGAACACGTGGTTGCCGATATCGATCTGCGCAAGTTCGGTGGTTCGGCGCTGACTGCCGACATCGCCGTGCCCAAGGGACGCAGCGCGGAGACAATGCCTCCCGGTATACCCGTCACATACGTTCCAGCCCGCAACACCGTGTTTCTCTCATTCGCGCTCGCGTGGGCGGAAACGTTGGGCTCCCAGGACATCTTCATCGGGGTGAACGCGCTCGACTACAGCGGCTATCCCGACTGCCGCCCCGAATACATCGAGGCCTACGAGCGCATGGCGAACCTCGCCACCCGTGCCGGTGTGGAGGGTGCGCAGCGACTGACCATCCACACCCCGCTCATCCGCCTGACCAAGGCGCAGATCATCGCCCGCGGGCTGGCGCTGGGCGTGGATTACGCACTCACCAGCAGTTGTTACGACCCCGGTCAGGGCGGTGCACCTTGTGGTGAATGCGACTCCTGCGCGCTGCGCGCCAAGGGCTTTCGCGAGGCCGGCGCAGTGGATCCGCTGCTTCAGCGGTTCAGGTCCCGAGCGGCCCGGGGCTGAGCCGGACCTCGCGCATGGCATACGCGGTCAAGGAGATCTTCTACACACTGCAGGGTGAAGGGGCCCACACGGGTCGCCCGGCTGTTTTTCTGCGCTTTGCCGGCTGCAATCTGTGGACGGGTCTCGAGCGCGATCGCGGCAAGGGCCCCGGCGGTTGCTCGCAGTGGTGTGATACCGATTTCGTGGGTACCGATGGCCCCGGCGGTGGCAAGTTCGCATCCGCGGAGGATCTGGTGCGGGCGGTAGCGAGTCGCTGGCCCGTCGCCGCCGCCGCAGCCGCCGCCGCCGCAGCGCCGACCGCCGCGGCGCCGACCGCCGCGGCGCCGACCGCCGCGCACACTGCATCGCGCGGCGCATCGCGCGGCACATCGCACTTCGCATCGCCCATCGCATCTGCTGGCGAATCGCGCACTCAGCCTTTCGTCGTCTGCACCGGTGGCGAGCCACTGCTGCAACTGGATGCACCATTGGTGAAGGCTTTCGGGTCGGCTGGCTGGTTCGTGGCGGTCGAAACCAACGGTACGGTACCGCCGCCGCCTGGGAGGCTGTGGCTGACGGTCAGTCCCAAGGCGAATGCGCCGTTGCAGGTGACGCGTGGCAATGAATTGAAGCTGGTGTATCCGCAGGTCGGGGTGGAGCCCGAGCGCTTCACCCATCTGGACTTCGAGCATTTTTTCCTGCAGCCGATGGACGGCCCGCAACGCGAGCGTCACACGCAGCAGGCCCTGCAGTACTGCCTGCAACATCCCCGCTGGCGGCTGAGCCTGCAGACCCACAAGATCATTGGCATTCCCTGATCCGACGCGTTCTCGCGGACTCGCGCTCCGCAGAACTGCCGATCCGGTCCCCGACACTACTCATGCGCGCGCCCGCGCCCGAAGCAGGAGGAGTGCCACCAGTGTCAGCAGGCTGGCGCAGGAGAGGTAGTAGCCCACGTACGCCAGGCCATATTCGTGGGCCAGCCATGTAGCCAGGTAAGGCGCAATCGAGGCTCCGACGATGCCCGCGAGGTTGAAAGTCAGCGATGCGCCGGTGTAGCGCACTGGTGTCGCGAAGAGTTCCGCCAATGCCGTGCCGATAGGACCATACGTCAGGCCCATCAATGCGAGTCCCAGGCACAGGAAGATCAGTACGCCCGCCAGGTGCCCCGAGCCGAACAGCGGCACGAACACCAGGCCGAAGGCGATGATGCCGGCCGTGGCGGCCACGAGGATCTCGAGGCGGCCAAAGCGGTCCGACAGCAGCGCGGAGACCGGAATGGTCGCGGCGAAGAACAGTACGCCGATCAGCTGCAGCACGAGGAACTGCGAACGCGGGTATCCGAGAGCCGACGTGCCCCAGCTGAGCGCGAACACCGTCATCAGGTAGAACACGACGAAGGTTGCGGTGGCCGCGAAGGTCCCCAGCACGAGCTCCGCCGGATATTCCCGACAGACAGCGAGTATCGGAACCCTCGCCCGCTCATGTTTCGCCATCGAGAGCCGGAACGCCGGTGTCTCCACCAGGCGCAATCTGACATACAGACCGATGAAGACGAGCAGCGCACTGGCAATGAAGGGGACGCGCCAACCCCACGCGAACAACCCGGTGTCAGTGAGCTGCGTGGTCAGCAGCAGAAAGGTGCCTGTCGAGAGGATGAAACCCAGCGGGGCGCCGAACTGGGGAAACATCCCGTACAGGCCGCGTTTTCCAGGGGGCGCATTCTCCGTGGCGAGCAACACCGCGCCGCCCCATTCACCTCCCAAGCCCAGCCCCTGACCGAAGCGCAGCACGGCGAGCGACAGCGGCGCCAGCACGCCTATGCGCTCGTAGGTCGGGAGGAGTCCGATACAGACCGTGGACAGGCCCATCGTCAGGAGTGCCGCGACGAGGGTGGCCTTGCGTCCCACTCGATCACCAAAATGCCCGAACAGGACCGAGCCAATGGGTCGCGCAAAGAAGGCGAGCGCGAAGGTCGCGAGCGACTGCAGGCGGGCCGAGGTGGGATCGCCCGCGGGGAAGAATAATCGGGGGAATACCAGGACCGCCGCTGTGGCGTAGATATAGAAGTCAAAGAACTCGATCGTCGTGCCCGCCAGGCTCGCGAGCAGGATGCGGTGGGGCGCGTTGGTGGATTGCCCGGGCGCGGCGGTCGGCGTCGCAGCGTAGCCGGTTTTGATCTGCGTCGAGTTTCTTTCGCCCGGCGATTGCGCGCGTACGTCGTTCATAGGCGCGCGAGTATCTCCCCCTGCCGCGGTGCACGCTAGAATCGGCGCAGGTACCTGAAGCACGGGTTGGGGCATGGTCTGGGAAATCGCGCAGATTGACGTGAAGGCAGGCGAGGAGGCCGTGTTCGAGGCGGCGGTGACGCAGGCCGTGCCGCTGTTCAAGCGATCGAAGGGATGCCGCGGCCTGCAGTTACACCGTTCCTTCGAGAATCCCGCCCGCGATCGGCTGGTGGTTGACTGGGAGAGCGTCGAAGACCACACGGAGCACTTCCGGGGTTCCGAGGAGTTCAAGGAATGGCGCCGGCTGGCCGGTGGTCATTTCGCGAGCCCTCCGGTCGTCGAACACACTCAGCGCCTGGCGCTCGGCTTCTGATACAGATGCGTTGCAGCCCGGGAGTCGTATGAGTACCGAATCGTCACCCGTACCCGCGACCGCCGATCTGGCGGATGCACATGGCGGTGAAGTGAAGAGCTGCGAAATCCAGTTCCGTCAGTTCGGCGGGCGGCTGCGCTTTCACGGCCCGGTGCGTACCGTGAAGACACTCGAAGACAACGCACTTATCAAGCAGACCCTCGCAACACCCGGGAACGGCGCGGTCCTGGTGATCGACGGAGGCGCCTCGTTGCGCAGCGCTCTCGTTGGCGACGTCATCGCCGGTTTAGGTCAGACGAACGGCTGGTCTGGCCTCGTGATACTGGGCGCCGTGCGCGATACGGTGGCGCTTGGGCGCCTGGACATCGGCGTCAAGGCCTTGGGCTCAAATCCCCGCCGCGGCGGCAAGCGAGGGTCCGGGCAGCTCGATGTCCCGGTGAGCTTCGGGGGCGTGCAGTTCCGACCCGGGAATTGGGTCTACAGCGATGAGGATGGCCTGCTGGTCAGCGACGGGGAGCTTTAGGGGCCCGATCCGCGGCGGTGGGCAAGGTGCTGAAATACCGGGAAAAAGGGCCCAGACGAGCGGCCTCGACCGGTGGCCCGATCACGGTTGAAATAGCTTGAAGCGGCCTCCGGCAATCCGTTAGCATGCGCCCCCCTGTCGAGGCTCGTCTGAGGTTTCAGCCGTGCCAGCTCACTGATCAGGGGTTGCGCGTAGAGGGCGCAATGTCGTTTCCACCCAAGTCGGAGCGGTAGTTCAGCTGGTTAGAATACCGGCCTGTCACGCCGGGGGTCGCGGGTTCGAGTCCCGTCCGCTCCGCCAGTTATTTCATATAAATCATCAGCTTACGTGAATGCGTTTTCCCAAGTGGCATTCTAGTGGCAAGTCCAATGCATGCGCGCTCCCGCGTGTGCCGATGAGTCATCGACTCGGTCTTCAAATTTTCAGTG
>DATKLO010000115.1:0-10083 GCA_035542375.1 Steroidobacteraceae bacterium
GCTTTGAGCGCGATGAGAATTCCCACCTCTTGTCCGCGTTGCATCTCCCTGGCGGGATGTAGCGGTGAGGGGCGGCGCACACCCGCTTATCGTTCAACTGATTGATTATTTTATGAATATTGACAAAGCGATGCGGCCTCTGGGCTTGATCGTTCGTGGATCAATGATTAAAACGCCATCAATGATTAGTAGAGATAGTCGTGGCCAGCATGACCATCCGCAACCTCGATGAGAAGCTCAAGTCCCGCCTGCGCGTGCAGGCCGCGAAGCATGGACGTTCGATGGAGGATGAGGCCCGAGACACTCTGCGAGCGGCACTCTCGTCAACGTCACGGTGCGCGGGTCACTTGGTGAAAGCCATACGTCGTCGCATCGAGCCGCTGGGCGGACTGGAGCTGGATATCGCTCCGCGCGAAGCCGTGCGCGAACCCCCGGGTTTCGAGGAATGATCGTTTTCGACACCAACGTGTTGTCCGAGATTCTGCGGCCCGCACCGGTTGGAGGCGCGCAGCCCGCCAATTCGTTTTTCACGGCGGCCATGACGGAGGGGGAGATTCTTTACGGGATCAAGGTCCTTGCCGAGGGGCAGCGCCGGCGCAAGCTGTGGGAGGCGGCGACCGCCATTTTTCGGGAGGACCTGGCCGGGAGAGTGTTGAGTTTCCACAGCGACGAGGCAACTCTTTGGTTCCCCAGCAAGGTCGTGTGCGTAACTCAGGACGCTATTGCGCAGGCGGATTGTGCGCAAGACAGAGCGAGAAAGGCCGAGGAAATTGGCCTAAGTCGTTGTTCCGAATTGGTGGGCGGTACTGGGATCGAACCAGTGGCCCCTGCCGTGTGAAAGCAGTGCTCTACCGCTGAGCTAACCGCCCAACCTGGTGTCCGATGCCGCGAATCGGCATCGGCTGGAGGGCGGGCAGTCTATAGGCCGGCCCGGCCGGAGGCAACGAGGCCGGGCGGGTGGGGGACGGATCCGGGCGGGCTCGGATCCGGCGGGGTTCGGGCGCCGGTCCAGGCGCCGGTCCGGGCCTGAGTCCGGAAATGGGAGCCCCGCGACCCGGGCCGGGCACCCCGCGGGTCCCCTTGGTAACATGCGCGCCCCCGTCGAAAACGGAACCGGCGACTCTCATGAGCGTAGTCACGCGATTTGCCCCCAGCCCCACCGGAATGCTGCACGTGGGAGGCGTCCGGACGGCGCTGTTCAGCTGGCTGTATGCCCGTCGCATGGGTGGCAAGTTCATCCTGCGGGTCGAGGACACGGACCGCGAGCGCTCCACCGACGAGGCCGTGCGCGTGATCCTGGAAGGGATGCAGTGGCTGGCCCTGGAGGCCGACGAGGGGCCGTACTATCAGACGAAGCGCGTCGACCGGTATGGCGAGGTCATTCGCGGCATGCTGGACGATGGCACTGCCTATCACTGCTATTGCACCAAACAGGAGCTGGATCAGCTGCGCGAGCAGCAGATCGCCCGCAAGGAGAAACCGCGCTACACGGGGATCTGCCGCGACCGCACGACTCCGCGCGAAGGAGTCCAGCCGGTAGTCCGCTTCCGCAATCCGCTCGACGGGGCGGTGGTGGTGGAGGATCTGGTACACGGCTCGGTCACGTTCCAGAACCGCGAGCTCGATGACCTGATCATCGCTCGCTCGGACGGCACACCGACCTACAACTTCTGCGTGGTCGTCGATGACATGGACATGGGAGTGACACATGTCATCCGGGGTGACGATCATCTCAACAACACGCCACGCCAGATGAACATGCTGCGTGCACTGGGCGCGACGCCACCCGTGTATGCGCACGTGCCGATGATCCTGGGGCCGGACGGCGCCAAGCTGTCCAAGCGCCACGGCGCGGTCAGCGTGCTGCAGTATGAAGAGGAGGGCTTCTTGCCCGACGCGCTCCTCAATTACCTGGTGCGGCTGGGCTGGTCGCACGGCGACCAGGAGATCTTCACGCGCGCGGAGATGGTGGCTGCGTTCGACATCCACGATGTCAACAAGGCGGCCTCGGCGTTCAATCCCGAAAAGCTGCTGTGGCTCAACCAGCAGCACATGATGCGGGCCGAGCCGGCGGCTCTTGTCCCACATCTGCGCGCTCAGCTGCGGCGACTCGGAATCGACAGTGATGACACCGCGCTTCTCGTAGGCGTCATCCTGTCGCAGCGCGAACGCGCCAAGACCATGAAGGAAATGGCGCAGAACAGCCGCTTCTTCTTCACCGAGACGGTGGAGTTCGACCCGAAGGCCGTGGCGAAGCATCTGACCGCCGAGGCAAAGCCGCAACTTACGAAGGTCCGCGAACAGCTGGCGTCCGTTGCCGACTGGACCGCGCCTGCGATCCATACGGTATTGAATGACCTTGCGACCAGCCTTCAGACAGGTCTCGGCAAGATCGCCCAGCCCGTGCGCGTGGCGGTCGCTGGATCGGCGGTGTCACCGCCGATCGATGCGACACTCGCCTTGCTGGGCCGTGAGCGCACGTTGCGTCGCATCGACGCGGCGCTACGGCAGATCCCCGCGTAGCCCGCCCAAGCGCGCATATTCGGCTCTGACCAGGGATCATGCGCACGGACAGTCTGGCAACTTCCTGGCGGCTCTCAATCCTGGTCCTGCTGGCCGCCGCCTACATCGGCGTGTTGCTGTATTTCTCGCCGCTGCCGCTGCAGGACTATCCGAACCATCTGGCGCGCGCCGTGATCATGTCGGATCTGATGTTCGATCAGGGGCGGCAGTTCGGTTCCGCCTTCGAGCTGCAGTACCTGTTCGCCTCGTATGCGCTGGGCGACTGGATCCTCGCCACGATGGTCCACTACCTGGGCACGCCGTCCGCCGCTGCCATCTGGGCCGTCCTGGTCTTCCTGTCATTTCCGCTCGCGCTGCTGGCGTACCTGCGAGCACGGCGCATTCCAACGGACACGACCATCCTGCTTCTGCTGCTGAGTCTGTACCTGGACACCGATGTTTTCCTGATGCGCGGCTTCCTGAGCTTCAGGCTCGGTGTCGCCGCCGTGCTGCTGGCGCTCGCCGCGATCGAATCGCTCCGGCGCAAGGGCTCGCCATGGAAATACCTGCTCTTCTGCCTCATCGTGGTGGGCGCATACCTCACTCATCTGGCAGCCATCGCATTCATCGCCGTGGCACTCGGCGCGACGGCACTGGTGCGAATGTATCTGAAGAGCTTCCGATTCTGGCGCGAAGCCCTCATGTGGATACCCCTCGGGGCTGTCGGCCTGTGGCAGGTTCTCAGGGCCAGCCAGTTCCGCCGGCCCGACGATCTGGTGACGGATTCGCTGTACTGGGGCACCGTGTCCGGAAAGCTGATTCAGGGCGCCTCGGAGTTCTGCCGCTACCTGCCGTCGAAGGACGGTCTGTTTCTGGCCTGTCTCGGTGTTTGCATGGTGGCCGCCGTGGCTTCGCGGGGCAGGGTGACGCGCAAAGACCTGCTGCAGCCGCAAGTACTCGAGGCAGGTGTACTGGGAATCGCTTTCCTCGGCACCTTCATTGCGCTGCCCAGCACGTACTCGGAAGCCTCGTTTGTGGACCAACGAGCCATGGCGCTCGCGCCGCTGTTTCTGGTACTGGCCTGCCTGAATCTGCGTGTGGGCGCGAGCAGGGTCGCAGGCCCAGGCGCGCTCGTAGGCGCGGAAGCAGTTGCATGTGCGAGCGCAGATGCCGGTGCGGGAGTGGGCGCTGCAAGCCGACCGTTCGGTGCGGCTGCGGGTTGGGTTCTCTGGTCAGCCGCGATGCTGTTGGTGAGCCTCAATCTCGCGTATCTCACCAAGCATATTCGCGCGCAGAGTGAGTGGCTGGCCCAGTATCGTGCCGTCCTGGACAAATTGCCGGAGCACGCGTTGGTGTTTCCCGTGCACACGGCGCACGCGGAAGGGTGCGTGCGGCCCTACCTGCACGCGGCTTCCTTCGTGGTGATCGACCGCAACGGGCTGACCCCGTATCTTTTCAGCGGCGATACGGGTGCGCCCATGAAATATTTCCGCTATCGCAACAGGCCGTACGCACCGGAAGAAGCCTGGTACACCTCGCACGGCAGCGAGAAAGTGGACTGGCAGTCGATCGCGGCCACGTATCCGTTTCTGCTGCTGATGAAGCCCTTCGACCCGCAGCGCATTCCCCTGACCAGCCACGTCATTTCCGAGAACAGCGTCGCCACTTTAGTTGCGCTTCACTAGGCCGATCCTGCTATTCTCGCCGCCCTGCGCGCACCGCCGGCGGGGTATTGGCCTGCATGCCGCAGCCGGTCTTGATTCTCTTTCTCGTTTAAATACAATACCTTACGGGCACGGGGCCATAGCTCAGCTGGGAGAGCGCTTGCATGGCATGCAAGAGGTCGGCGGTTCGATCCCGCCTGGCTCCACCAACCCCCTTGCGCCCACCGCACCTCGCTCGCCCCGCGCTCCTCGTCACAGTGAATTGAGGAACGCCACCAGCTGTTGCTTCTGACGTGCCCGGTCACCGGCAATGTGATGACCGTCTTCGCTTGGTGAGTCAGATCGGTCTGCAGGTTGGTGGCAAACGTGGCTCCTCACCCGAAGGTGAATGCGTAGGCCTGCACGCCCGGATCGAGGAACTCGATCTCGAAGGTGTGGGGGCGAACCTCCCCGGGTTGTCGGATGAGCTGGTAGAGACGCTGCTCGGTCACTGTGCCGTTGCCGCCGGCATCGGTATCGGCACCGTGGCCCGGACCGGGGTCCGCTCCGTCGAGCCTGACTCGGAATCGAACCGGCTTGCCGGCGATACCGGGGCCCAGCACGAGATGCAGGTCGCGCGCATGGAAGCGATAGACGATGCTTCCCGGAGCGCGGCCGAGAGTGGCCTTCTCGTCCTCGACGGTCCAGGTGCCCTTGAGCGCCCACTGGTTGAGATCGAGGTGCGCGGGCGCCTGGTACAGGTTGGTCTGATCCGGCATGAAACCCGAGGGCGAGCTGAAGTTCTCGGCGCGCGCGTAACCCACATAGGTTTCGGGTGACTGCACGTTGGCCAGGTCGGCCGCGGCCTCGACCCCCGCCGCGCTGACAGACTCGATTCCCGCGGTGGGAAGTTGTTGCGAACCCGCTTCACTCAACAGTGTGCGCAGGATGGCTTCCGACCTGTCGTACTCGCCTTCGCCGAAGTGGTGCGCGCGGATGCGGCCTTGCGTATCGATGAAGTAGTGGGCCGGCCAGTACTGATTGTTGAACGAGCGCCAGATGGCGTAGTCATTGTCGAGGGCCACGGGATAGGTCACACCCAGATCGCGCACGGCGCGGCGCACGTTATCCGGGTCCTTCTCGAAAGCGAACTCGGGCGCATGCACGCCAATCACCACCAGCCCCTGGCCCTTGTACTTGTCGTACCAGCCCTTGACGTACGGCAGGGCGCGCAGGCAGTTGATGCACGAGTAGGTCCAGAAATCGATCAGCACCACCTTGCCTCGCAATGCCTCACGGGTCAGTGGCTGAGAGTTGAGCCACAGTGTGGCTCCATCGAGGGCGGGCAGCTGACCCTCGACAGGAAGTTCGAGAGTCGTTGATCCGCTGGTCGGTTCGGCGTGGCCTTGCATGGCATCGGCCGGAGCGGCCTGAAGGGCATCGCGGTGAGCGGCACCCATGCCGGGAGAGATGCTGCCAATCAGAGTGTTCTCGAGCCGGTCCGTACGCGCCAGCGACAGACGTGTCAGCACTCCGCTATCCAGACCAAGCGCGATGGCGATCACGGCGAGAAGCACGGCCGCACCCACTCCGCGGCGGATCCACTCGCCCGCGCCGAGACCGCGCTTCAGCGCAGCGAAGACACGACCGCCGGCCAGCAGTGCGATGGCCAGCGAAGCAGCCGCCCCCGCTGCATACGAGAACAGGAGCAACGTGGTCTCGGCGCTGGGGCCCGTCAGGGCGGCACTGGTCAGGACCAATCCGAGAATGGGTCCCGCGCAGGGCGCCCAGAGCAAGCCGGTGGCCACTCCCAACAGCAGGGAGCGCGTGACCTCACCCTCGGCGCCCGCAGCGGCGGATTGCGAAGTCAGCCGGTTACCCAGCGCGATGAAGGGACGCGCCATCCAGTCCGCGAGTCGGCGCGACAGCAGCGTCAGCGCGAATCCGGCCAGGAGGATCAGCGCGGCGATGCGGCCATACTGATTGATGTGCACCGCCCAGGACCCGCCAACCGCAGCCAGCGTGGCGACGCCGGCGAAGGTCAGCGCCATCCCGGTGAGCAGTGGCACGCCACTCTTCAGGAAGGGCTGCTCCGCGCGGGCAAACACGAACGGCAGCACCGGCAGGATGCAGGGGCTGAGGATCGTCAGCATGCCGCCGAAGAACACCAGGACCACCAGTGTCATCCACACTCTCCGAGCTCGGGTTCACCTCTGCGGGCCGCAGGGTGTACTGTAAAAGACCGGGCGACCGGTTGAATCATTACGCTCCTGCTCACGCATTATGCTCGACCCGGGACAGGCGATAATCGCCCAACCGCATCTTCAAGAGGCTCTATGAACGCAGAACTCAAAGTCCATCCCTCCAGCGAATTCCAGCTGGTCATCAACGGTCAGCGGGTCCCGGGTGCCGGTTCGTTCGATGTGATCAACCCCGCGACCGAGCGCGTTCTGGCGAGCTGCCCCAAGGCTGACCGGGCGCAACTCGATCAGGCCGTAGCGGCAGCCAAGGCCGCGTTCCCGGCCTGGTCGCGCCGGCCCATCGCCGAGCGGCGGCAGTATCTGCTGCGCATTGCCGATGCTCTCAGCGCACGCATCCCCGAGTTTGCCCGGCTGCTGACCCAGGAGCAGGGCAAACCCCTCGCGCACGCCGCCGGCGAACTGGGCGGCGCGGTACACATGATCCGCGCCTTTGCGGCCATGGAGCTGCCCATCAAGGTCCTCAAGGAAACCGACAAGGTCCGCATTGTGCAGCAGCGCATCCCGCTGGGCGTGGTGGCCGCCATCACCCCCTGGAACTTCCCGATGATCCTGCTGATGCTGAAGGTCGCTCCGGCCCTTCTGGCAGGCAACACGGTGGTCGCCAAGCCGGCACCCACGACTCCGCTCACGACGCTGTTGTTTGGAGAGTTGTGCGCGGAGATCCTGCCTCCTGGGGTCCTCAACGTCATCACCGATCAGAATGACCTCGGCGGCATCCTGACCAGTCATCCGGATGTCGCGAAAGTGGCGTTCACGGGCTCCACGGCAACCGGCCGCAAGGTCATGGCCAGCGTGGCCAGCACCCTCAAGCGCCTCACGCTCGAGCTAGGTGGCAATGACGCCGCCATCGTTCTTGACGATGTGAACCCGAAAGAGGTGGCACCGGCCCTGTTTGCAGGCGCCATGGTCAACAGCGGACAGACCTGTCTGGCGATCAAGCGCCTCTATGTCCCGGACTCCATGTACGACAGTATTTGCGCGGAACTCGCGAAGCTCGCGGATGCGGCTGTCGTGGACGACGGGCTCAAGGACGGAACCGAGTACGGACCGATCCAGAACAAGGCCCAGTTCGAGAAGGTGAAGGGCTTCCTCGATGACGCGCGCGCCCACGGCAAGATCATTGCCGGCGGCAAGGTGGGCGGTCGGGCGGGCTATTTCATCCCGCCCACCATCGTGCGTGACATTCCAGACGATGCGCGGCTGGTGCGCGAAGAACAGTTCGGCCCCGTGTTGCCGGTGCTGAAGTACTCGGACCTGGAGGACGCGATTACTCGTGCCAACGACACCGAGTACGGACTGGGCGCCACGGTGTGGTCCTCCAACGTGCAGCGGGCGTATGAAGTCGCACTGCGACTGGAATCCGGCACCGTGTGGGTCAACAAGCACCTGGATCTGCCGGCGGACGTGCCGTTCACCGGTGCCAAGCAGTCGGGCATCGGTGCCGAAATGGGACACGAGGGCCTGGAGGAGTTCACCCAGGCCAAGATCATCAACATGGCGATCTGAAGCCCGGCGGCGATCGGGTTCCCTGGACTGCCAAAGGGGCCATGCACGCGGCAGCGCGTGCCTGGCCCCTTCCTCTTTGCAGCCGCCCGGCGCAGCCGCCGCGCGGGAATGTGAGCGCGGTCAGCTTCTGCGCCGCGACAGGGCAATCGCGGCGACCAGGACGATCACCACGTTCAGGATCCACCAGGCCATCTGCTTGTGGTCGCGGATCAGCGAGCCGGTCGAGCTGCTCTCGGGCAGGGAGATTTTACCGGTCAGGATTTCCCGGATGCCATCGTGCCCGACGATGAGCTCCAGGTCGTGGTCACCCTCATCCCGCAGCTCGTTGGCCTCGATAGAATAGGTTGAGTCGGTCAGATGCGTGAGAGGCTCGTTCTTGCCGTCGACCGTGAGCGCGATGTCGTCGCTGGCAATGCGACTACCGTTGCTCACGCGGCGCACGTCCAGAACCAACGTGTCGCCGCTGGGCGTGCCGTCGACGGTCACCAGCGATGAGTGCGCGATGCGAATTCCCGGTGCCGCGGACTGCAGCGCTGGGCCGGGTAACGAAGTTGCCGCTGGTGAAGGTGCCGCAGACGTGCCTGCAGCCGGCGAGGGTGCCGGCACGGCATTCGCCGCCTGCGCCTGCAGGTTCCAGGCGAGCAGCACCCAACCCACCAGCGCCCAGCCCACCAGGGTTGCAAAGAGTGTAACCGTCCGGTGTTCGGACCGAACGTCTTGGGAAATGGCGCTGCTCATGCACTCTCCGGCGCCGGTCCGGCGCCGGGAGCGGACTGTACATGATGCCGCGCCGGGAGCGGCAATCCCATCTGCGCCCGGCGCACCGGGGCACTGCTGCGCAGTCCATCAGAGTGGGGGAAATATTCAGTCCTGGCAGGCACTTCCGTTCGATTCCGCCAAGCTGATTCAACACGAGCTCCGTGCCGTCGAGCGAGGACGCCCGGGCGTCAGGGCACGGCACCTGCTCGTCCCGCGCCATGATGTCGGCCGCCTGCGGAACCTCTTCCGGCCGGGAGCGTTTTTTGCTGGCTGCACACCTGTAGTCCACGCTCGACACTACTACAACGACCGCCGTCCATTCATGCAGGACCTGAACGCCTCCCCCGCAGGTGTTCGCACCCAATTGGAGTTCTCCGATGGAAACCCAAGTCCGCCCGCGTCGCACCCTCCGGTCGAATGGACAGAAAGCTGCCGCCCGTGCGGCGGCACCGGAGGCGGTGGAGGGGGGCGGTCTCGACCTGCGGCAGCTCCTGCGCGCCCTGCAATCCGTCCGCGACGGTGACTTCTCGGTCCGCCTGGCCAGCGACCAGACGGGCCTGCCCGGTAAGGTGGCCGACACCTTCAACGAGATCGTCAGCGCCAACCAGCGCCTGGCCCGGGAACTCGAGCGAGCCGGCCAGATAGTCGGCAAGGACGGCAAGACGCGGCATCGCATGTCGAGTGACCGCCGCTCCGGGGCCTGGGGTGCCATGGAGATTTCGGTCAACACACTGATCGACGATCTGCTCTGGCCCACGACCGAAGTCACCCGCACCATTTCCGCGGTGGCCAAGGGCGACCTGCAGCAGACCATGAGCCTCGAGGTGGACGGCCGCCCGCTCAAGGGCGAGTTCCTGCGCTCCGCCACGATCGTCAACACGATGATCGAGCAGATGAGTGCCTTCACCTCGGAAGTGACTCGCGTGGCGCGCGAGGTGGGCACCGAGGGCAAGCTCGGTGGCCAGGCCGCCGTGCCAGGGGTCGCGGGGACCTGGAAGGACCTCACCGACAGCGTCAACTCCATGGCCAGCAACCTGACCGGCCAGGTGCGCAATATCTCCGAGGTCACCATCGCGGTCGCCAATGGCGACCTGTCCCGCAAGATTACGGTGGACGTGCGCGGCGAGATCCTGCAGCTGAAAGAGGCCATCAACACGATGGTCGATCAGCTGCGATCGTTCGCTTCGGAGGTGACGCGCGTGGCGCGCGAGGTCGGCACCGAAGGCAAGCTGGGAGGTCAGGCGGAGGTCAAGGGTGTCAGCGGCGTCTGGAAGGATCTGACCGAGAACGTCAACTTCATGGCCATGAATCTGACTGGCCAGGTTCGAAACATTGCCGAAGTCGCTACGGCCATCGCGCGTGGCGACCTGTCGCGCAAGATTACGGTGGACGTGCGCGGCGAGATCCTCCAG
>DATKLO010000116.1:0-23640 GCA_035542375.1 Steroidobacteraceae bacterium
AGCGGCGGCCGGCAAGATC
Source organism: Steroidobacteraceae bacterium (assembly GCA_035542375.1). Lineage (GTDB taxonomy): Bacteria > Pseudomonadota > Gammaproteobacteria > Steroidobacterales > Steroidobacteraceae > 13-2-20CM-66-19. The sequence goes on from DATKLO010000116.1 coordinate 20, forward strand.
CCAGGCAAATCCCTACAGCAGTGCATCGGGCAGAGCGCGCGGGATGGAGTGTTCCGCGACCGCGTCGGCGAAGGCACGGTCCACCGCTCCAGGTAGCGGACATCCGCAGTAGATCCGATGCAATCTCTCCTGCAACTGCTCCAGCGTCCTCGCGGCGGCTGTCTCGTCCACCGCATCGTCTGCTTCCCGGCAAAAGCCGTAGAGCGCGAACGCCGGGATCCGGATCCGGGGCGGCAGCAACACGGCCGCGGCGTAGAAGGACCTGGAGCCGCGCCGGATGAGCGCGCGGCACTGCGCCCTGTCCGATCGGCTTGCATTGCCGGACTCAATGAACGGCGCGGGCATCCGGCACCACCCGATCCAGTACCCGTGCGCTGGAGAGCACGCCCGGAACTCCCGCTCCCGGGTGTGTGCCGGCGCCGACGAGATACAGTCCCTCGATCTCCTCGCTGCGGTTGTGAGGTCGGAACCACGCGCTCTGCCGAAGCAGAGGCTGCAGTCCGAATCCGGTGCCGTGCACGGCGAGCAGCCGGCTCCTGAAGTCCAGCGGTGTCGTGACCCGGGAAGTCCTGATTCGCTCCCCCAGACCCGGCAGCAGGGTGCTCTGCAGGTGCTTCTGGATCGCCTGCCGGTACGGTTCGGCAGCCACGCGCCAGTCGATGTTGCCCTGCAGATTCGCAACCGGTGACAGCACATAGAACGTGTCGCATCCCGGCGGAGCGAGGGAAGGGTCGGTCGCCGTCGGCCGGTGCAGATACAGACTGAAGTCCTCGGGCAGGATGCGGCGCTGGAAGATGTCAGCGAGCAGCTCCCGGTATCGTCGCCCGAAGAGGATGGTGTGATGTGCCACGTCCGGATACGTTCCGTGGGTTCCGAAATACCAGACGAACAGACCCATCGAGTACTGGGCGCGCCCGAACCGGCGCGGCGACCATCTGCGACAGGTTCCGGGTGGCAGCAGATTCAGGTAGGTCCAGGCCGCGTCGGCATCGGAAACGACGACCTCTGCCGGGACCAGCTCACCGTCGGCCAGCCGCACTCCCACCGCGCGCCGGCCCTCGAGCTCGATGGATCGGACTTCCGAGTTGAATCGCACACGCGCACCCTGAGTGTGCAGCAGTTTCATGAGCCCCTTCACGATCGTGCCGGTCCCACCCATGGCGAAGTGCACGCCGAAACGGCGTTCCAGATGGACGATCAGCGCGTACACCGAGGTGGTCGTGAACGGGTTGCCGCCGACGAGCAGCGGATGAAAAGACAGGAGCGTCCGCAGCCGGCTGTCTTTCACCAGACCCGCCACCAGCGCATAGACGCTCCTGTGTCCGGAAACGCGCAGCAGATCCGGCGCGATGCGCACCATGTCCCACCATGACTCGAACGGTACGTGGCCGAGAGATTCGAACCCGATCCGGTAGATCGTCTCACTCAAGCGCATGAACTTGTCGAAACCGCGCGCATCGCCCGGAGCCAGCTGCTCCACCTGAGCACGCATGCGTTGCGCATCGCCGTGGCAGTCGAAACTTGATCCATCCGGGAAGCGCAGCTGATAGAAGGGTGACAGCGACCGCAGCTCCACATCGTCCTGCAGGCGTCGTCCGCACAAGCCCCAAAGCTCCTCGAGCAGGAACGGCGCCGTGATGATCGTGGGGCCGGCATCGAACGTGAACCCGTCCTGCTGGTAGACGTACGCGCGCCCACCAGGAGCATCCAGTCGCTCACACACAGTCACATCGTAGCCACGCGCCCCGAGGCGCACGGCGGCAGCCAGCCCTCCGAACCCACTTCCGATGACGACGGCTCGGGGTGCCAACCTGACTACTCCGTCTCCGCGAGGATGCCGGCACTCGCCGCCGTGTGCAGGATGAGCCTGGCTGCAAGCTCGGGATCCTCCTCATGCGCCAGATGACCGAGGTTGCCGAGCGAGAGCGCCTTGGCGTCCGGGACCAGGATTTTCAGCCTTGCGAGCTGCTGTGGCGGGATGGTGCGATCGCCGTTCGCGCCCAGCAACACCAGTGGAACCTGCAACCGCGGCAATTCGCGCGCCAACTCGTGCAGATCCCAGTTCGCCATCATCTGCAGGACCGCGCCCACGTGGCCCGGGTCGCGCGCCAGGGCCTGATAACAGTTCACTCCGGCCGGATTCAGGCGCGAGCCCGTATTGCGGATGAGCCGCTCGATCGCGGACCGGTCGTGCGCGCGCCGCGCCACCAGTCGGGGTACGAACCGTGAACCGGCCAGCAGCCGTGCCAGGGGAGCAAACAGCCACCCTGGCATGCCCGCCATCGGCAACAGCGCACCGTTGATACTGATCAGCACGCGCGGCACCAGGAGTCGGTCGAGTGCCATGCGTACCAGTATGGCCGCACCCGCGGAGTGCCCTACTGCCAGCTCAGGAGCCACCTTGAGCGCGCGCAGCAGTGCGCCGAGAGCCTGCGCCATCCCGGGCAGCGAATACGCCTTGACCGAAGCGGGAGCCCCGCTGAACCCATGCCCCGGCAGATCGGGCGCGATGACCGTGAACCGGCGCGCAAGGAGTGGAGCGAGGTCCCGCCAGGAATGTGAGGAGGCGCCGGTGCCGTGGATGAGCAGCAGCGCGGGTCCGGACCCGGTCTCCTGCACGTACCAGTTCACGTCTGCCGTGCGAACCCAGCGACTGGAAACACTGCCCGACCAGGTGGTACCCAGAAGCATTGGCATGGCACTCATCGCTGGGACCGCACGACCTCAGCGGTGGATTTCGCAACCGGGCGAACAATCCGAGCGAGCGAGTGCGCATCGGCGTGCGGAAGCGGCACGTAGCGGCCGCCCAAGGTCTGCGCCAGCGTCTGCGCTTCCTGGGAAGGGCGTGGCCCGGTGTCGACCAACACACAGCCGATCCCTGTCGCCCGACAGCGCCGCGCGGCTGACAGCGCATCTTCGCGCGCTGCGTTCCGATCGTGCCGCCCGGAATGGCTGACGTTTGCCCGGCCATCCGTCATGACCACCACCTGCGGCGTGTCGCCACTACGACGGACGGACTCCGCCAGCTGAGTCGCCGCTTCGATGCCGCGCGACAGCGGCGTCCCCCCGCCACCGGGAAGGCTGGCGAGGCATCTCCTCGCGCGCAATAACGATCGGGTTGGCGACAGCAGCAACTCGGCACCCTCGCCGCGGAACGCTATCAACCCCACCCGATCCCGCCGCACATAACACTCGGCGAGCAGCAGTTCGACGGCACCCTTCGCCTCGGCGAGGCGATGCAGCGCCTGAGAACCGGACGCATCCACCACGAAGAGTGTTGTCGATCGCGACTTGTTCTTGTAACGCCGAACTCGAAAGTCACGCTGTCGCACGCGGATCGCAACGTCGTTCGGTGAGTCCACTGCGCGCGCAGGTGCGCGCCGACGTCGCTCGTGCTGCCAGGGTGCCGCAGCCACCAAGGTCGCGCTAAGATCCAGCGTGGCCCCGGAACGGGGCTTGCCAGGCGCGCATCCGAGCGCCCGGCCACGGCATCCTCCCGATTGCTCGGCGCCGCGTCGGCCCCCGAGGCCCGATACAGGTTGCGCGGCGCGCAGCTGCAGGTCACACAGCACGGCTTTCGGTATCGCAGCCTGGGCGGCTGCGACAACCCGGTCCGGTAACGTGCCGCGGGCGTCCGGGCGATCAGCATCCTGGCGATCAGGGGTATCGCGTGGCCCGGCGCGATCCGAGCCGGATCCGGACTGCGTCGCGTGCGGCTGCGCCTGATCGGTCCGTGGGGCGCTGGATTCGGTGCCTTCAGCCTCGGGCGGAACCCGCTCGCTCGCGGGCGGAACCGGCTCGCTCGCGGGCAGAGATTTCGCTCGCAAGGCGAGTACGAGCCGGGCGGCCAATCGCAGATCCTGCTCCTCGGGAGCACGCCGACCCCTGAGAGCCGCACTGACACAGGTCACGCGCACGGCGTGCCCGAGGGCACGCAAAGACTCGATTCCCAGACTGTGTGCCGCCTGTGCGAGAACTTCGAGAGCTGCATCCTGCAGCAATACGGCGGGAAGCAGCTCGCGGGCGGCGCCGACCTGCTCGATGGAGAGGCCCGACAACTCGACCGGATCCACGGGCGCAAGCGGCTCCAGATCCAGATGCATGGCCAGGCGATCCAGCAGCGCGTGTGGAGGTGATTCCTCGTTCACACCCTCGTCCAGGGCGATCACCCCCAGATGCGCGGCGGCGCGCGCGGAGAATCCCTCACGCTCGATCACCACTTCCCGCGAGTCGAGTACGTGAGTGATCCTGGCAATCGCCGCGGCCGACCAGCGCTCGGCCATGGTGAGACAGATGATGTGGTCCTCGGCTCCCGCCAGCAGTCCCTGCTCGAAGGTCGGAACACCCAGTGCGAGCGTCGCGCCGAGGTCGAGTCCGCCGAGCAGCCTGGAGTCACTGACGTGCCGGGGCACCACGCGCACCGGGACGGGGGCCGCCAACTTTCGTGCAAGATCCAGCCATGAAGTGCGAGCCGGGCCATGCGGGCCGCGGAGTCTTACTCCGCCGACGCCGACAGGGTCCACTGCGAGAATCGCCGCTGCGATACAGGCGTCAGGCCAACCAAGCGGTCCGCCCTCGGGAGCGGCTGAGTTCATGCTGCCGCCGCGCCAAACTGCTCCTTCACGGCGCGCTCGACACGGATGGTCGAGCCGGCCTCCTCGAGCGGATCGCGCCGCAATCGATGCCGAAGAGCGGGTGCGGCCATCTCCGTGAGATGGGGTTCCCGAACCGTGGCGTCACCTCTCCAGGCGGCAAGCGCGCGCGCAGCGCGGATCAGGGTCAACTCACCCCGCAAGCCATCCGTCCCCAGCCGCATGCACAACTCGGCCGCAGCGCGCAACGTCTGATCCGGCACCGACGTGTCGTTGAGGCTTCTGCGAGCCAGGAGGATCCGCCTGCGGATCTTCTCGTCCTGCCGGCTCCACTTCTCGAGGAAAGCTGCGGGCGAGCGCTCGTATTCATCGCGACGGCGGATCACCTCGACGCGAGTCGTCAGGTCGGCAGGTGTCCGGATCTCGACAGTGAGTCCGAACCGGTCCAGCAACTGCGGGCGCAGCTCGCCCTCCTCGGGGTTGCCGCTGCCGATGAGGACGAACCGGGCCGGATGGCGGATGCTCAAGCCCTCGCGCTCCACGATGTTGTGACCCGAGGCCGCTACATCCAGCAGCAGATCGACCAGGTGGTCTTCCAGCAGGTTGACCTCATCGACGTACAGGAAGCCGCGATTGGCACGGGCCAGCAGTCCCGGCTCGAAGGCCTTCTCGCCGCGGGACAGCGCGCGCTCGAGATCTATGGAGCCGAGCACTCGATCCTCCGTGGCCCCCAGGGGCAGGTCCACCACCGGGACCGGGATCATGCTGCTCTTGAGCCGGCCGCGCTGTGCACGCCGGCCGCAGTCTTCGCAATGTCCGGCGACTTCGCCCGGATCGCACGCATAACGGCATCCGGTCACCGCTCGCATGGGCGGCAACAGCTGGGCCAGTGCCCGTACGGCCGTGGATTTTCCCGTTCCCCGATCTCCAAACAACAGCACGCCGCCCACACCGGGGTCGATGGCGGCCACGAGCAGAGCCTGCTTGGTCTCTTCCTGACCGACCAGGGCGGAGAAGGGATAGGCCATGCGGTGGATTAAACGGCGTGCCCGCCAAAGTGTCAATATTCTTTGACACAATTAAGTGACTTGTCGTCTTTACAGCCGGACCCGCCGGATCCGGCTCGGGCAGTCCGGCTCCTCGGCCCCCCTAGAGTCCTTCGAGGAAGCCCACCAGCAGGCCGCGCTGTTCCCGACCCAGCTGCTGGAAACGGCGCCGTACCGGATTCGCCTCGCCGCCGTGCCAGAGGATCGCCTCCTCGAGGCTGCGCGCCCGCCCGTCGTGGAGGAACGTCGGTACGTGCTCCGAGTGGAGGCGATAACCCAGACCCCAAAGCGGTGCGGTGCGCCAACGGGACGGGATTGCTCGTCCGGACACATCCCGATCGGCAAGCGCGGATCCCAGATCATGGGTCTTCAGGTCCGTATACGGTTCGATGGGGTAGTCAGTCCTCATGCCATGCTCATCCTCCAGACTCACCACGAATCGCTCGCGGTGACAGCTCGTACAGCCTGTGGCGAGGAACAGGGCGGCGCCCCTTGCGCCAGAGTCCGTCGCGAGTGGCGACTGTGGCACGGCCAACCACTCCTGGAAGGCCAGAAGCGCATCCAGGAGCTCGGGAGAGGCCTCGGGCGCACCTCCACTCGGCAGACTGCGGCAGTCCCGCTCGTGTGAGGTGCAGTCATCCGTCGGCACATCGCTTGAAGTGATCCCGATCTCCCGGGAGAGAGCCCGAGTCGTCTGCTCTCGAACCGATCTCGTCACTGCCTGCCAGCCGAATCGCCTGGCGATTCCAGGCTCATTGACGGCATCCAACAGACCCACGCCAAACAGCGCTGGTGCCAGACGAGGGCGGAGAACCGTTGCCGGATTCAACGGCCCGCGCAGCAGGGTGAGGTCATACCGTGGCGCCCGCAGTGACCAGCGGCTCCCGTCCGGATAGCGACCGGCGATCTCGCGGTAGTGGACCGAAACCGTACCTTCCGCCTGCAGCGCGTTCAGCGAGCGCGTATTGAGGACGTGCCCGTAGATCGCGTCACCGGGCGGCGGCGCGGCTGGCGATTCCATGCCAGCTGGCTCCGCATCGGGCGATTTCGCATGCTTTGCGGATCTCGGTCGATCCAGCTGGACAATCAAGGCTTGAGGGACAGCACCATCGCCTACAGGTCCTCGCCCATGCGCACCCTCGTTATGGCATTCGTCGCATGATGATGCGTTGAAGAGCGGACCGAGACCGTCACGACGCTCGGCGTGCTCGGTGCCCGCCTCCACCCACTGCGTGTTGAATACCGCGTGGCCGAGATCGAAGCGCTCCGCCTCCGCATCCCTGAGATGACGATACGCAGGTGGCTCACGTGGATCATCGAAGAGGGCGCGACCGATCACCGGGGCGAAACCGGCTCCGGTCGCCGCGACTGGCGCAAGAGCCATGGCCACGAGACCAATCGTCACACGGCAGCGCACCCCGGGCGATCTCAGGAAGCTCTCAGGGGGTCGAGGCAGTGATCGAGACCCTGACGCGGCTGTTTACCGCGTGACTGAACTGAAGCACCAGGTCCTGATGCGCCGGCAGGATGAACTCCACGATCTTGTGAGGCGCTTCGCAGCCCGGCCGGCCCTGAAAGTCCCTCGCGGCGATCAGCTTGCCAGCGGCCACGACATCGACCCAGAAGGGCCGATCCAGAGCGATGCGGAAGGGACCCGCGGATTCGACGCGGAAGCGGATCAGTCCGCCAGTGGCGCCATCCGCGAGCGCCTTCTTCCCCGGCGGCACCGCGTAGTGGACCTTCTCCTGCGCAGTCAGCGAGAGTTCGTACAGTCGATCCGTTTGCAGTACCGGCGCCTGCGAGACGTCCGATCCCGCTTTGCCGGGGGTGGGCGCGGCGGCAAACAGCGCCAGCTCGTGACTCACATTCCAGGTGAATCCGCCGCACGGGCCAGCCGATTGAAGCGGATCGGCCGAGCGGGCCGGAGCGGCCGGCGGCACAGCAGCGGATACGTGCCCCGTTCCGGCCGACTGTGCAGGGGCCATCGTAGTGGCGCACATGGGCAGCCACAGGCTGGCACACAGAGCCACTGCCCGGTAAGACCTGTTCATTGCCCCAGCTCCCGCCACGTCAGAACTCGTAACGCAGATTCGCGAAGTACTCGCGTCCCGGACCATGGTAACCATCCTCCACGACCACATTCCGGTCAGCGAGATTGGTGCAGCCCAGCTCGACCTTCCAGGACGACTGGGGCCGCCAGGCGGCCTTGAGGTTCATCAGGGTGAACGAACCGCCGCGGTAGTACAAAGTGTTGACCAGGGCATTCTGCAGCCATCGCCGTCCCTCGATGTCCACGTTGGGCACGATTTCAACGCTCTCTACGGGGGTCCAGACCAGGTAGGCGAACCACCTGGAATCGGGGGTGTCCACCGGAACACCGCCGCCTTGGAGGAAATCCCGGGCCAGATAGGAGTAGCTCATGCCACCGGAGAGACCGGGCAGCAACCGCCGCGACAGCTCGAGCTCGAAGCCCGCATGCCGGGCCGCCCCGATGTTCTCATTCTCACTCACGGTCGGACTCAGGGCGACCGGGGTGATTGCATTCGTGATGCGGGCGAGAAAGGCATTGAGGCTCACCTGGGTACCGAAGAGCCGATCCGAGAGCCCGATCTGGCCGTAATGCGCCCTTTCCGGCTGCAGATCCGGATTGTTCCTGAAGGTCCCGAATCGGGTGCTGTACATCTCGAACAATGTCGGGAAGCGGGCTCGATCGGCATAACTGGCATGGAAGCTGCCGGAGGCGCTGTAGTCATGAACGACCGCAACCTCGCCGTTGAGGGCGTCCTTGTTCGCCACCGGATAGGCGAACGAATAGCCGAATGGAGGAGTCACTCCCTGCGCGACCCACTGGCTGTCCCCGATGAGGTGCCGCCAGTCGTAGCTCACCCCGGCAATGACCCGCCAGTTCGATGCGGGCCGCCAGATATTTTCGGCTGCCACCGAACCCGTATTCTCCTGTGCGGTCTCCCAAGGCTGCTGATACCACGGACCGCCCGGCGCGTTGGTCGTGCTCTCGGTTTCCCGATGCTCGTCCCATCGATAATGAACGGCCACGCGCACCGTGTCCGCGCCTCCCAGCAGGTTCTTCGCCAGCTCGACACTCCCACCCGCAGCCCGATCGTCGTAGGTGCTGTTGAATGACTTGGGCGAGGTCTGCGTGTCGTAGTCGATGGTATCGAACGAATCCAGCTGGTTGAAGAACTTGTCGTAGTACAGCCGCACCTTGACGTAAGAGCCGGCAGCGTCGATGGCAGTCTGTGAAAGCCAGTAGAAACTCTTGCGGTTCCAGGCGGGCCAGGTCCAGAAGCGCACCGTACGCAGGAGGTTCTGCGCAATCGTGCTGTCAGGGACCGGGTTGTCCTTGATGCCGTGCTGATCGATGTAGTTGAGGCTGTAGGCAGAATCCTCGGACGGGACGTAGCCCGCCTTCAGGTTGACCTTGTAGTCGCGGTGATAGGAACCCAGCCGGTCGCCGGAGCCCTGCAGGGTTCCGGGCACGAAGTCGTCGGACAGCCGGAAGTGGTCCTGCTTGTCGTAGGAGCCCGCCACCTGCGCGAACCAGTTGGACTGGCGCGTGCCCGCGAACAGCTCGGCCACGTTACCGGCATCGCCGCCGGAGTTGTCGAGCCGGGTACCGATGCGTGCTGAAGCTTCCAGAGGTTTCGCAACGACGCGGCTCACCAGATTGATCGAGCCGCCCATCGCCCCAGGACCGTCGATGACCGAGGCGAAGCCGTTGGACACCTGCACCTGGGCCACATCCAGAGTGGTGAACCGCGAGAAATCGATGCGATTGTCCACTGGCAGATAAACGGGAATACCATCCTGATAGAGCGGCACCCGCCAGCGGTCGAAACCGCGGATCCAGACGTTGGTTTCATTTCGCGGGCCGACGAGACTGACGGAAGTCCCCGGAGCCAGAAGAATTGCACGGTCAAGCGTGTCCCGCTCGAAACGCTGAATCTCAGCCTGGGTGATCGACTCCCCGCCCAGCGGGAGCGATTCGCCCGCCCGCGTGCCGTAGACCGACACCTCCTCCAGCTGAATCGGATCCTCTGAAGATAGCGCCGCAGCGGCGACGGTCGGCAACGCGCTCGCACAGATACTCAGGCAAAACCCGACCGCAGCGCTGATACCGCGCTCGCATCCCATCCTGACTCTCCCACAGCGTGATGATTATTTATCGCTGTATCCGTCAGTATATAGCGAGACGGGAACGGTGATCCAGCCGCATGGCGGCCGATCCTGCGAACGGTATGGAAGACCGATCAGCGCATCGGGCGGCGAGCGCTGCCGGGAGAATTCACGACGCCTTCATGTAGTGGTCCACCCACTCCACCCAGCGTCGATACACATCCGTGGAGCGCACCGGGTCGCCAGGAAAGTGGCCGGGCACCGGGTAGGCGATGAACTGCACCGGCACACCACCCCGATCCTTGATGGCGTGATACAGCAGGTAGGACTGCGAGATCGGCACGCGCGCATCGCCTGTGTCCGAGAGGATCAGCGTCGGAGTCGAAATGCCGGAAGCGTAAGTGATGGGCGACTGATCGCGGTACGCCCGCGCGAGTTTCTCCGACCAGGGCGGCCCGCCAAGGGCATAACGCTCGGTCACGTTGAAATCCGACAGCGCATAGGCGTGCACGAGATCGGTCACCGCGGCGCCCGCGACGGCGGCCTTCCACACGTGGTAGTGGCCGATCATCCAGGAAGTCATGTAGCCACCGTATGACCAACCTGTCACGGCCATGCGCGAGGTATCGATGAAACCCTTCGCCTTGAGCGCATCGATACCGGCCATCACGTCGCGACCGGGCCCCTCGCCGGCATCATTGACTATCGCCCGCTGATACGCGTTTCCGAGATTGTCGCTGCCCCGGTAGTTGGGCTCGAACACGACGTAACCGTGTGCCGCAAACACCTGTGCCAGTCCGCTGAATCCGAGAGTTGAGGAGGCTTGAGGACCGCCGTGGATCACCAGCACCAGCGGATACTTGCGCGCTGGCGTGAAATCCGGCGGATAGACGACGACGCCGTCTTCCTGCATGCCGTTCGGCCCCTTCCACTTCAGCTCTTCCGATCGTCCGAGATTGCGCGAGGCGATTTCCGCGTTGAAGTCAGTCAGACGGTGCGGCTGACCACCGGCCGGGGGCACGTAATAGATTTCCAATGGATGAGTTGGCGTGGTGCCGGCCAATGCCATGCCGCCGTCCTGCGCCACTGTCACCTCGACCCAGAAGCTCCATGCGGGATCGAGGTCTCCCAGATCTACCCGGGTGGCCTTGCCCTTGCGTGGCTGATTCCACAGCGCCACCCGCGCCCCGTCGTGGGCCGCGATGAGCAGGGAATGTCCCGATCGGTTCCAGACGGCGCGAACCACATCCCGGTCCAGCTCCCGGGTGAGATCCACTCCATCACCATGACCCTCGTACACGAACAGCTCGTTGCCGTTGTTCGGGTCACCATCACGCGGGTACCAGTAGGCAACCGCGGACCCGTCGGGCGAGTACACGGGGTAACCTTCGAGGGCCTTGTGCCCCGTGAGCTTGCGGATCTGTCCGTTCGCCGCATCGACGACCGCAATGACCGACTGGTCCGCATCGCCCCAATCGGGTGTGGACTGCTGGACGATCAGGATCGACTTGCCATCCGGCGACCACGACAGCGGCGAGCCCGGCGAGCTCGGCGGTGCCCCTTTGGGGATGCTCCATTTTCCGGAAGTGAGCCGGCGCGCGGATGCGCCATCCGCCGACGTCAGCCACAGATGCGAGGGCATCAGGGCTTCGGTCGTCAGATAGTCCGTGTCCCCGACCTGGAAGGCGTCATTGTGCCGGGCTATCTCCTTTCTGTTCGGGTTGTCATCCGCCGTCACGTAGGCTATCTGCGCGCCGTCGGGACTCCATGCGAACTGCTCGACATCCTGTGTCGCGTGGGTGATGCGGTGAGCGTCTCCGCCGTTCATCGGCATCACGAACACCTGGTACTTCTGTTCGCTTCCGCTGGCCTCTTCACTGGAAGGTGGCGTTGCACCGGCAGCCTCGGTGTGAGTGCCCGCTTGTTCCGGCTTCACGGTGGCAACGTCCAGGAACGCAAGCCGATCGCCCGAGGGTGACCAGCGAGGACTGGAAACACCGCGCCGATCGTAGGTCAGCGCGCGCTGAGCACCGCTAGTCACATCGACCAGGACCAACGATCTGTCGTACCGGGCGTCCTTGAAGTTTGGTCGCGAGAGGACGAAGACGATGGACTTGCCATCGGGAGAGATCTGCGGATCGGAGACCCGGACCAGGTTGCCGAGGTCGGTCACTTCGAGGCGCTTCGATTCGGCCATTGCGCCGGCCGCCGTCGTCAGCGCCCCCGGTGCGATGGCCAGCGCCATGCAACCTGCGACCCGCATCAACGCGCTTCCGCCGATCCGATTCATGTCCCACCCCTTGTTCTGCATTCCGTTCCGACCTGTCCCCAGGGCGAATTCAGGCAAGCGCCTTACTGGCTCTGTCCCGGAGGCGCCTGCGGCGCCTCGCTCACCGGGGCATCCGCCGCGATGCGCCAGACCCCATCCGCCCCCTTCCTCCACTGCACGAGATAGTTCCCGTGGTCCTCGAACGACGCCATGTTCTTGGGGGCATCCACCCCGGGGGTGAATTTGAGGACGTATCGGCCGCGCTCTACAGCCATCGGCCCACTGACGCTCACATCCTGGGCCTGCAACGTGAAGTCCCACTTCCCCCAGGACGTCGCCTGCTGCCAGAACTTCAGGATGGCCTCGCGCCCGACCAGCGGCGGGCTGTTGGGCGGCATCTGCCAGGCATCCTCGGTAAAGAGCGAGCCGAGAGATTGCGTGTCCGCCGAGGCATACCACCGGGCTGCATCGGCGTTGGCCTTGTCGACGATGGCACGAACCTTCTGGGGATCATCATTCGCCGAGCAGGCGGCGAGCAGGAGTACGGCCGGCAAAACGCTTCTGCGCATGGGGAGCCCTCCACGAACGACCCGCAGGTGCGGGAGATCCTGGTTGATCGAGTTCTTCGCAGTCCGGGTCGGCGGCAGAGAATATCAGCTGCGCATGCCTGCGCGGGAGGCGGGCAAAGCTTGCAGGAGCAACCAGCCGTTCCGCAGGAGGGTGTGTCCGCAGAGGCAGGTCCCGGGCACGACCCCCTTTGTCCGGTGGGTCGTGCGCCAGAACCGAAGCTCAGAAGCGCATGCCGATCCGGATCGGAACGAACTCCGTCGGCACATCCGTGTTCATGCGGTCGTAGCGGGCTTCGATGAACCACGAGCGGCCGCCGTACATCGGAAATTCAAGTCCGGCACCGGCATTCCAGGCGAAGCGGGTCGTCTCGGTTCTCTGTACGAGGATATCCCCTGCGACCACACCAAAGCCGCAGTAACCATACCAGGCATCGCAGAAATAACCGCCGAAACCCACTGTCTGGGTCAGATCGATCCGGCGGTAGGCTCCTCCGACGCCTCCCATGAAGTACGCACGGGCGCGTGGCCCGATCGGCAGTTCAAGGACACCGTCGAGTGACAGGCTCACGATATCGCCGGTGCCATCGTCGATCTGCGTCTGGTTCGCCTGCTCGCCGATCGAGATCAGCTCGCGGGTCGCGCCGAAGCGGCTGTAGTTGAGATCGGCTCGCAGGTAGAACGGCGAGCGCGGATCCGGGCGGAGCGTGAATCCCCCGCCAATCGTGGCGCCACCGCTCAAATAATCCGCCGTGCGGCCCGTGGTCGCTGCGTAGCCTCCATCGATATGCCACTGCAAGGCTCGCGGTGCCCCGTAGTCATAGTAACCACTCGATTGCGCGAGCGCGGTAGTGCCTGCGCCTGCCAGGACGATTGCCGCGCACAGGCCGATGACTTTCCTCATGTTCTCCTCCACTTGCAGCCCACCGATAACGGGCAGTCCCGCCGCTGTTGCATCCAGCCGACAACGAGACCTGCCCCTCTCTCATTCGACGCTGCAGCCTACCCAAGGTTTCCCGAACGGCGGGTGAATGGGCCGCCTCGCCGGTATCAGCGCCCCCGGGACGAGGCCGTAGACGCCCGTACGCGGTAATCTGTCACCCTGAATGGACCGTCTCAGCGTCTTCGACGAAGCCAGCGTGCCCCGTTCGACCATCATCGAGGTCGAGCTCACCGCGCCCTGGTGTGTTTCGGTGCCGGCCACGGACTGGTCGTATTGTTATGTCGTACGTTCCGGTCAGTGCTGTCTTCTCACCGAAGACGACAGCCGACCCTTGCAGTTGGGGCCCGGGGATGTCGTGTCCATGGTGGCCGGGCAGGCGCAGACCTGGCGCGACAGCCCGCAAACGCCAGCGCGCCCCACGCTCAAGTCATTCGCTGTCGCTGGCAACACTCTGGTGCAGAAGCGGCCCAAAGTGGCCGCGCGGAATGGCTCGACGCGGCTGCTGGTCATGTCAGCGCCGCGGGACTCGAACCGCTTCGTCGCGATCTATCCCAAGCTCGTGGCGATTCCTGCTTCGGAGGCGGACTCACACGACTTCCTGGATCGTGTGATCGAGCTGATCGAGCTCGAAAGCGGCACACAGCGTCCCGGGCAGGACGCCGTGCTGCGGCGGCTTGCGGAGCTGGTCGTGATCGAATTGATCCGCTTCGCCCTGCCGCGGTTGCCGCCCGGCCATGCCACCTGGCTCGCAGGACTGGCCGATCCGCAGATCGCGCGCGCGCTCGCCGCGATGCACCGTCAGCCCGGGCACGACTGGACGCTGCAGCGGCTTGCGCGACAGATCGGCATGAGTCGGGCCGCATTCGTCGACCGCTTCCGGCGCGTCACCGGCGAACCTCCTCATCAGCACCTGCGCCGCCTGCGCCTGCATGCCGCCGCTGCCGATCTGAAGCGCGGTGACCGCTCGATCGCGCAGATCGCCTCGGCCGTCGGCTACCGTTCGGAGAGCGCCTTCAACAAGGCCTTTGCCCAGGAGCTGGGTGCCACACCGGCGCGCTATCGCCGCCTGCACCGTCTGACCTGACCCCGGCGCGCCCGCGCCTTTGTTCCAGCGGCCAGGATTCTTGCTCGGGCGTCCTGCCCCGGCCCGGCCGGCGGGACCTGCGCCTTATAGTCATCCCGATGCAGTACCACAAACACCATCAGGAGTTTGCCCGGATCGATCTCGCCACGGGCTGGGAGTTGCCGCCCGGGTACGAACCCGGCAGCGGCGCGGGCCAGAAGATCCTCTCCGGCTCGCTGGATGAGGGCGCGGGCACGGGCTTTCGCACGCGCCTGCTGCGCTTTCCACCCGGATTCCATACGAGCGCGCCGTTCGTACATGCCTACTGGGAGGAAGTCATGCTGCTCGCCGGTGATCTGTGGGTGGGCAACGATCCACAGGGCAAGGGCGGCGAGGAATTCGCCCCTCTCACCTATGCGTGCCGGCCTCCCGGGGTATTGCACGGCCCGTTCAAGTCGGTGGGTGGCTGTCTGCTGCTCGAATCGCACTACTACTGACATGCGGACGCGCGCGTGAGAACCGGCAAAGACCATCTGCAGTCGCTGCGCGACGGGCGTGCCCTCTACATCAACGGGAAACGGGTCGCAGACCACACCGAGCACCCGGCCTTCCGCAATGCCGTGCGTACGGCAGCCGGGCTGTACGACTGGAATGGGCGCGAGGACCAGCTCGAGCGGATGACATTCGTGTCACCGACTTGCGGCGCACGGGTCAGCCGGATGTGGCAGTTGCCGACAAGCGCCGCTGATCTGCGCCAGAGGCGGCTGGCCCTGGAAGCCATCGCCATGCAGACCTGCGGGATGCTCGGGCGATCGCCGGATCACGTGGCCTCGGTGCTGTCCGGGTTCTACATGGGGATCGAGCTGTTCGAGCGGCACGGGGCGCAACGCGCCGCAGCCCTGCGCGAGTACTTCCAGTTTGCGCGCGACCGGGACCTCTACCTGAGTTACGTCATAGTGAGTCCCCAGGCCGACCGCTCCCGCAGCGCGGCCGATCAGGCCGACCCCTGCCTGGTCTGCGGAGTATGCGACCAGGACTCCGAAGGGGTGACGCTCAAGGGCGCCAAGATGCTCGGCACGGCGATACCGCTCGCCAACGAAGTGCTCGTGGCCGCCATCCAGCCGCTGAAGCCGGGTGAAGAGCGCTACAGCATCACGGCAGCGGTGCCGCTCAATGCGAAGGGGCTGCGTCTCCTGTCGCGCAAATCCTACGAAGCGGCGAGTCGTCATGTCTTCGACAACCCCCTCGCGGCGCGCTTCGATGAGAACGACTGCGTGCTGTACTTCGACGAAGTACGCGTGCCCTGGGAGCGGGTCTTCGTTCACGACAATGTGCGCATGGCCCAGGACCAGTGGCATGCGATCCCGACCCATGTCTATCAGAACTATCAATGCCAGATCCGCCTGCTGGTCAAGCTGCGATTCCTGCTGGGACTCGCCTACCGGATCGCCGAGACCAACGGCGTGCTGGGATTCCCGGGCGCCCGTGAGACGCTCGGACAGCTGGCCGCCGAAGTCGCCATGGTCGACGGGCTGGTATGCGGGATGGAATCCGCCGGTAGCGCTTACGGACCCTACTGGGTTCCCAACAGATCGATGCTGTACTCGGCGCAGGTGCTGACGCAGCAGCTGTACCCGCGCTTCGTGAACGCGGTGCGTGAGTTGGCGGGCGGCGGTCTCATCATGGTGCCGTCTTCGTTCGAGGATCTCGCCTCCGCCGAGACCCGCGATATCGTCGCGAGAACCCAGCATTCGCCGGTCACCGATGCACTCGGCCGCGTCAAGCTGATGAAGCTCGCCTGGGATGCGCTGGGCTCGGAGTTCGCCTCGCGTCACGTGCAGTACGAGATGTTTTATGCCGGGGCGGCGATGGTGACCCGAGCGCATGCGTACCGCACCTGCGACTGGGCACACGTCAGCTCAATGGTCGATGAATACATGTCCACCTACACATCCGCGAGCGAATACTGCCTGGATGGCCCTCACACGTGACCGCCGGAACAGCCACTGCCGGCTCCATGGAATCCCGTCGTCTGCGGGACGCCTTCGGCCGGTTCGGCACCGGCGTGGCCGTCGCGATCGCCCGCAGTCACTGCGGCGTGCCGTCCGGCGTCACGATCAACAGCTTCGTGTCGGTTTCCCTGGACCCGCCTCTCGTCGCATTCGGCCTGGCCAGCCGGGCTCACTGCCTGTCTCATTTCCTCGAGGCTCCCGCAGTCGCCATCAGCGTATTGCGGCACGATCAGAAGTGGATTGCCGCCAACTTCTCCCGCCCGAGCGCGGCACGCTGGACGGGAATGCCGATTGTCACAAGCCCAAGCCGTCAGCTTGTGGTGCGCGACGCCCTGGTCGCGTTCGAGTGCGTCCCTGAACGCCATGTCACCGCCGGCGATCATGTCGTCCTCATGTTGAGTGTCCGGCACGTTCTTGCGGGAGCCGCGGGTGCGCCGCTGCTCTTCTTCTCGAGCGGCTACGGCTCGTTCCTTCCCGACCACGGTTCCCAGTCCGACTGGGGCGGCGCATGCGCCGCCATGGGCTGGGGGTAAGCGGTCCGAACGCGTGACTTCAAACGGGAGAGCACGGTGCATCGATTCACACTGAGTGAGATCAGCCGGTTGCTGGATCAGAAGTACCGGCGCGGCGAAGTGATGTTCCGCGATGGCGACATGCGTGCCGCGGTCCACGACCTGTATACCGAGGATGCCCGCTATCTGACACCTGGTCTGAAGGTACTGCAGGGCCGGGCCGAGATCCTCGCGTTCTTCGAAGCCATCCGGACTCAGATCGGCGAAGTCACGGTCCATCCGCTATGCCTGTGGGGCAATCCACAGGGGGTTGTCTTCCAGTTCTGCAACACGACACGGCGCGCACCCGGCACAGGCACGATTTCCCATGCGCATTACATCGCCTCCTTCGTACAGTCAGGCGATGACTGGTTGTGCAACATGGAAGTGGTTGCAGCCGGCCACATTGACGCTGCCACGCTCACCGACCGTGCAGCAAGCTCCGGAGGCTGAGAGCCGATGGCCGCTGCCACCGCCGCACTCGCGGACTCAAAGTGTCTGGCTGATCGTGTCGCGGAACGAGCGGATATGGGCAGCGACAGCCGCCTCGGCACCCGCCGCATCGCGCCGCTGGAACGCGGCCACGATGGCCAGGTGCTCTTCGTGTACCTGTGCGAGATGGCGCGGATGGCTCAACGAGATGAACCAGAAGCGCAGCGAGCGCTCGTGCAATCGCCCCAGGATCGATTCGAGGAAGGGATTGCGCGCGGCCCGTGCAATGAGCCCGTGGAAGCGCCAGTCCACGAGCATCAGCTGCCGGATGTCACGGCGCCGGATCAGGTCAGGAACCTCACGCAGTGCCGCGGCGATCCCGGCGATGTCCTGTTCGCTGGCGCGTTCCACAGCCAGGCGCGTAATGGCCGGTTCATTGACCAGCCGTGCCTCGATGTTGGCGCGGGCCTCATCCAGGGAGACGGGTCGGACCAGCACGCCCTTGCGCGGAAGTACTTCGAGCATGTCCTCCAGCGCGAGACGCGCAATGGCCTCGCGAACCGGCATGCGCCCTATGCCCAGGTCCTGGGCGATGCCTGCCTCGGCAAGAGCGGCGCCGGGACGATACTGCAGCGAGATGATGCGCAGCTTGAGCTCGTCGTAGGCCTGCTGGGCGAGGGACGGGCTGCGAGGACGTCCGGCTTTGCTGGCGCTCGTGCCACGGGCCCGCTTCGCGGGCCGGGAGGATCGGGTGCGACCGGTGACGTCGCCCGTTGCATGAGGGGGACTCTTCGCCTCGCGCGGAGATTTCACCTCGCGCGCCCTCTGCTCACTGAATCGATTTCGCTACTCGGCAATGGGCAGCTCCTGCACCGTGTACGCGTGACGCAATGTGCGACCCCTCACGGGGTCGATCAGCTCCATTTCGAATCGCGATGCCCTGCGCACCACCCCATGAACCGGAAGTGTGCCACAAAACAGGGCGGTCCCTTGCGGGAGACCCTCAGTCGCATAGCGGCTCACCAGACCACGAGGCGCGAGCAACGCTGCCAGGGGCCCTTCCTGGTACAGCATCCGGCCTTCGGGCACGTGCACGTACGACCGCAATCTCAGTTCGTCCCAATGCGGCTCGACATCATCGAACCGCCAGAGCTCACGCCCGATAGCCTTCGCGCAGCATTGTTTCGCGCGAGGCACATCGAGCCGCTCGAGACGCCGATCGGTGTGATCGGAGCCAACGCCGACCCACAGGCTGCCGGCACTCGCAACGATCACGGCTTCCACTTCCCCGCTGCTCTCCGCGCCCAGAACGCAGATCTCATCGGCCTGAGTCAACAGTTCCGCGCTGACCCTGTAGAAGAGCGGCGTAGCTCGCGGACGCGGGACACCGATAGCCTCCAGTTCGCGCACGTGAGCTTCCACGGCGGCAGAGTCCCGCCCAGTCCATCCGGCGATGACCAGGATGTCGATGCGCGCCTGCGCCTGGCGCGGAGCATCGAGCGTGTGCAGTTGGAACGGGAGCGTAGGCATCGGCGAGGTTCTCCACGAGCGAGCTTGTCTCGTAATGATATCCGTGTAATATATTAGCTGTCGATCAGGAGTTGACATGCAGACCGAGCCACAGCCAGCCCCACCCGCCAGCGACTTCAGTGTGCTGGACAACATTGCGGAGGACTGGGCACCCGCCACTGAATGGGCACGCCGCGAGCGGCGCGCCACGGCGTCGATCGAGGAACTGCGCACGTTTTACGAGCGGCTGCGTCCACTGGTGCCGGCCATAGCGCAGCATCTGGAGAGTCACCCGGTGGATCGTCCGCTCGCGCCCCGGGAGGACCGGTTGTTCCGGCTGGCGCAGATGTACATGGAGGCTGCGTGGGCCGTGGAGGTCGTGGGAGCTCCTGAAGAGGCCGACCAGGTGCCGCGGGGACGCTGGCGGATCACGCCCGTACTCGAGCCCTCCTCGCGGAGGAAGCCCTGATGGCCGCCAGTGAACTGGACGCCCTGCTGGAGCGCTTCTACGAGCCGGAGCATCCCGAGCTGGGCAGCGGCCCCCTGCCCGTCGAGCCGTTCGTCTCGGCGGAGTACTTCGAGCTCGAGAAGCAGCACATCTTCAGCGATGCCTGGATGCTCGCCTGCCATGAAGCGGAACTGCCGGAACCCGGGGATTTCCTCATCAAGGACGTTCCGTTGTTCCATTCGTCCGTCATCCTGGTCCGCGGGACCGATCGCCAGATCCGCGCCTTCCACAATGCCTGCAGGCACCGCGGCAACAAGGTTCTGTGCACGCAAGGCTACGGATCGACCAAGGCCCTGTTCTGCCGCTTCCACGGCTGGACCTACGCGCTGGACGGACGCCTGCGCGGTGTCCCGGAGAGCGACCGTTTTCCCGGTCTGGACAAACAGCGGCTCGGGCTCGAGCCCTACACCATGGAGATGTGGAACGGGTTGGTGTTCATCAACCCGGCCCGGCGTCCCGCCAAGGGCCTGCGCGAATACCTCGGCGGGCTGGCCGATGCGCTCGACCCTTATCCGTTCTCATCCATGGCGCCTCTCAGCCACCACAGCGCTACGTTGCGCACCAACTGGAAAGTTGGCACGAACGCCTTCCAGGAGGCGTATCACGTACCAACCGTGCACGCCGTCGGGGCTCCCAAGATCTTCACGAGCCGCCTGGTCGCGTTCCGCTTCCATGGCCCGCATCGGTCGATGACCCTGCCGATCTCACCCAACATGAGCATGTTTCCGGTGCATGTGCTGAGCAGCACGCTCACCAGCGGCATGTCGCAGAACGCGATCGACCCGACCCGCGCCGGCCATTTCCCCGGCACCAACCCCTGCAACGTCCCGAACTTCTCCTTCGACATCAACGTGGTGTTTCCGGGGACGTTCATCGATGTGGGCGACGGGTACTTCTTCACCTACGAGTTCTGGCCCATCGCCGTGGACCGGACTCACTTCATTTTCAAGAGCTACGCGCTGCCGGCACGAACCTGGGGGCAGCGTATCGGCCAGGAGCTGTCGATCATCTTCCTGCGCGAGGGTGTCGCCGAGGATCTCTCGACGCTGGAATCGACCCAGGAGGGACTGGAGACGGGCGCGCTGCGCAGCATGGTGCTCTCGGATCAGGAGATCGCGATCCGTCATCAGCACGTCGTGGTGGAGAAGGCGATCGGCAGATGACAGGCCTGGACCCGGGTGCGAGCGTCGGTCGGCGACCGATACCGCATCCGGGCCCACAACGACCACAACACGGGGGATCGATGACCATTTTGCGCAATTCGCTGCGGCTCGCGCCGCTGGCACTGCTCCTGCCCTTCGCACCACCGACTCCGGCTGCGACCGAAGGTGACAACTCCGTGGGCCTGGAGGAGATCGTCGTGACCGCGCGCAAGCGCGAGGAGAACCTCTCCACCACCCCGGTCTCGGTGACCGCGTTCACGGAGAACACGCTGCAGAAGCTGGGTATCGAGAGCGTCACCGACCTCGGCAGTCATGTCGCCAACTTCTCCATCATCAGCGGCCAGGGAGGCGGCGATTCGCAGACGCAGATCTCCATTCGGGGCGTGGGTCAGTCCGACTTCATCCTGACGACGGACCAGAGCGTCGGCATGTATGTCGATGGGGTGTACTACCCGCGCTCCATCGGGGCGGCCCTCGACCTGCTGGACATCCAGCGCATCGAAGTGCTGCGCGGGCCCCAGGGGACCCTGTTCGGGCGAAATACGACGGCCGGTGCGCTGCAGATCATCAGTCATCCCGCCGAGAATGAATTCGCGGCGGCGGCGGATGTCACGACGGGCAGTTTCGACCGGGCGGACATCAAGGCGATGCTCAACCTGCCACTGATTTCGGACCGGCTGATGATGCGGCTCAATCTGGCCAGTCTGAACCAGAACGGCTATGGCCAGCGATTCGCCGATGGAACTGACGGTGCCAACCACAACACGCTGGCTGCCCGGTTGCTGCTGCACGGGGTCGTCACCGATTCGCTGACTGCGGATCTGAGCGTGGACCTTTCCCATAAGCGTGGTCACGGGGGTCTTGAGACCCTGGTCGACGTCAACCCCGCTGATCCCAACCTCGCCTTCTACAACAGCCTGTTGACCAGCCAGGGACTCGCACCGGTGGACAGCCGCTGGATCACGTCGAATCCGCACGACACATGGGCCGGCGAGCGCAACGAGGATGACAACGACAATCGCGGTATCGCACTCACTCTCAACGATCGCCTCGGGGATGTAACCCTGCGCAGCATCACCGCCTACCGGCGCCTGGAGGCCCACACCGGCTACAGCTTCCTGCCTTCGCCCTATCCGGTGGCCGAGCAGGAACTGAACCTGCATCAGAGCCAGTGGTCGCAGGAGCTGCAGCTGCTGGGCAGCGCCTTCGATGGGCGACTGGACTGGATCGGCGGCCTGTTCTATTTCAGGGAGCGGGCCTCGGACTACGAGAACGTCCCCTTCTTCCAGCCCGTCGTGGCCAGCGGTGACGGGGGCTACGTGCGCGTGCCGGGAGGATTCAGTTTCGTCAGCTTCATCTCCCAGATCACCGACAGCTATGCCGCCTACGGCCAGGGAACCTACCGCCTCACCGATCAGCTCTCGGCCACACTGGGCGCGCGCTTCACCTGGGAGCGCAAGGATCTCGAGAGCTCTCTGAGCGGAGCCTTCATCCGACCCGACGGGAACGTCTCAGCCCATTGGGACAACGTATCTCCGCGAGCCGGACTGGAGTATCGCTTCTCGCCCGAGCTCTTCGGCTACGCGTCGGTCTCACGCGGATTCCGCAGCGGCGGTTTCAACGGCCGCGACACTTCGCCCGCACCGCCTCAGGCCTACAATCCGGAAAAGATCACGGCGTACGAGATCGGCTTCAAGCTGTCGCCACAATCCGGACGCTGGCGCTTCAACGGTGCCACCTACTTTTACGACTACACCGACTTCCAGGGCATCACGCTCAAGAGCTTCTCCGGTATCACGATCACGGTGGGCAACATTGCCAACGTGCATCTGTGGGGCACGGAGTTCGACCTCGCGTTCAAGCCGGTCGAGGGGCTCGAACTGGGGCTCTCGCCCGGTTACTCGCACCAGGACATCGTGCACGTGGACCCCAATGCCCAGATCACCATCCTGCCGCATACGCGGCTGGTCAACTCACCCACCTGGACCGGAGCGGCCTACGCTGAACTGAAGGCCTGGTCAAACAGACGCTTCGAGCTGCTGGCGCACGCGGACTACTCGTTCAAGAGCCGAGTGGAGTTCTTCCTGCCCAACTACCCGGATGAAGGTCAACCCGCTTATGGGCTGCTCGATGCGCGGCTCACCTTCAGGCCGGTCGGGGGCCACTGGAGAGTGGAACTCGGCGGAACCAATCTCACCAACCGCGCCTACCGGACTTTCGCGGAGAACGGTACGGCCCTGGGCGTGGCAGCCACGTCCGCGGTGTATGGTCGGCCGCGGGAATGGGAGCTGCGAGCCCACGTCGATTTCTAGACCTCCCCCATGAGCCGGGCGCCCCGCTACCGCCCGGCTCATGATTCGCTTTTTCGACTTCATCCCTCGCTTTCACTCCGTCGCCGGCGGGGTATCCTGCGCAACGCGCCGAACCGGCCAGCCTGGCGGAGAGCAAGCATGAGTCGCGTGGCATTCATGGGACTCGGAAACATGGGTCTGGGAATGGCCCAGCGCCTCCTGCAGGCCGGCCACGACGTGCGCGTTTACAACCGCACGGTGTCCAAAGCCTGGGCTCTGCGCGATGCGGGGGCGCATGTGTGTACTTCACCTCGCGAGGCCAGCCAGGGAGCCGATGCCGTCATCGCGATGACCGCGGACGATGTCTCATCGCGCGCCGTGTGGCTTGGCCGCGAGGGAGTCCTGCAGGCAAGACTGGCTCCAAACGCGTTGGCCATCGAATGTTCGACGTTGTCGCATGGCTGGGTGAGCGAACTGGCCACCGCCGCACGGGCGCGCCATCTGCGCTATATCGACGCGCCCGTCACCGGCCTTCCCGAGAA
>DATKLO010000117.1:0-18130 GCA_035542375.1 Steroidobacteraceae bacterium
CTGCAGTGCTGCCCGCCCACCTGTGGCGCCGCGGCGGCAGTGGTGTGCAGCCCCGAGTTCGCGCGCCGGCACGCTGCCAATCAGGGCGTCGCAATTGCCGCCCAGACCATGACCACCGATACGGAGGATGCGTTCTCGACCCGTAGCATGATCGGTGTCGTCGGCTACGGAATGGCGCGGGCAGCCGCCGCGGCCAGTTACGAGAAGGCAGGGATCGGTCCGCAGGATCTGGATGTGATCGAGCTGCACGACTGCTTCACGGCCAACGAGATCCTCAGCTACGAATCGCTCGGACTGGCTCCCGAAGGTGGCGCCGAGCGCCTCGTGTGTGACGGCGACAACACCTACGGCGGGAAATACGTGATCAACCCATCGGGAGGACTGATCTCCAAGGGACATCCATTGGGCGCCACCGGGCTTGCGCAGTGCGCCGAACTCATCTGGCAGCTGCGCGGTCAGGCGGGCAAGCGCCAGGTGGAGGGAGCCCGCATCGGGCTGCAGCACAACCTGGGCCTCGGAGGCGCTTGCGTCGTCACCGTGTACCGCGGCGACTGAAGCAATCCGATCCTCGAACGAACCTCAAGGCAGTCCGCATGTTCGACAGATCCGTCATCGGTCACCGCTTTCCGGCCTACCCGGTGGCCATCGAGGCAGGGCGCATCCGCCAATTCGCGCACGCAATCGGTGAAACCGCGGCCGTACATACTGACGAGTCGGCGGCGCGGGCGGCGGGTTATGCCTCGGTGTTGGCGCCGCCAACCTTTCTGACCGTGTGCGACCTGGAATCACCCACGCCGCTGCCGGTCATCCAGTTCCTCGCTATTGACCTGCGACGGCTGCTGCATGGCGAGCAGTCGTTCACCTATTTCGGCCCGGTCTGCGCCGGCGATGTGATCACGGTCGAGCGCGAGATCGTGGACGTGTTTTCCCGCAAGCAGGGAGCACTCGATTTTGCCGTCTGCGAGACACGCTACGTCAATCAGCATGCACAGCTCGTCGCGAAGGCCTCAACCACGCTCATCGTGCGTAACTGAGAGACGACTGTGCCCGAGACTTTGCAAACGCTTCCGCCCCTGACGCTGCCACCCATCAGCCGCCTCACTCTGGCGCTCTACTGCGGCGCCTCCGGGGACCACAACCCGATCCATGTTGATCTCGATTTCGCCCGTTCGGCTGGCCTGCAGGACGTCTTCGCACACGGCATGTTGTCGATGGCCTACCTGGGGCGCCTGGTCACGAATTGGCGACCGCAAAGCCAGCTGCAAACTCTCAAGGCTCGCTTTCTGGCCGTGGTGGCGGTCGGTGACGTGCTCACATTGCACGGTGAGGTCATCGAGCGTCTGCAGGAATCGGGTCGGCCGTTGCTGCGCGTGACATTGAGCGCGGTCCGGCAAAACGGCGATACGGTTCTCACGGGTGAGGCTATCGTGCGGGACGAACTTGCAGGATGAGGTTGCGGCATGAGTAAGCTGACAGGCGACGTGGCTGTGGTGTCCGGGTCCGGCCGTGGAATAGGACGCGCCATTGCGCTGAAGCTGGCTGCGGAGGGCGCCAGTGTCGTCGTCAACGACATCGACCCGGAACCGGCCGGGGAGACTGTGGACCTGATCCGATCCCGAGGCGGTCGGGCGGCGGCCACCGTCGGTGATGTGACGGCGCCGGACTTCGCGCAGCGATTCGTCGGCACGGCGCTGGAGACCTTCGGTGGCCTCGACATCATAGTGAACAACGCCGGCTACACCTGGGACAGCGTCATCCAGAAGATGACCGACGAGCAGTGGCACACCATGCTCGAAGTCCACCTGACTGCACCGTTCCGCATCCTGCGAGCTGCCTCGGAGTACATCCGTTCGGCTGCCAAGACCGAGGCCGGCGCCGGGCCCGCGGCCGGCGCCAGCGCCGGCGCCAGCGCCAGTAGACCGAAACACCGCCGCGTGGTGAACATCTCGTCCAACTCAGGACTGTTCGGTAACGCTGGCCAGGTCAACTACGCCTCAGCCAAGGCCGCACTCATCGGTCTCACGCGCACGCTCGCCAAGGAATGGGGTCGCTACAATGTGACGGTCAATTGCGTTGCCTACGGCCTGATCGAGACGCGCCTGACCCAGTCCCTGTCATCCGACCGGGCCGAGATCGATATCACCGGCCGCACCATCAAGGTGGGACTGCAGAGCAGTCTCATCGAGACGCTCAACCGGCTGGTGCCGCTCGGGCGCCCGGGCACGCCGGAGGAGGCGGCCGATGCGGTCTATCTGTTCTGTTCGCCGGAGTCGCGCTACATCTCCGGGCAGATCGTCTCCTGCAGCGGCGGCCTGCTGCTGTAAGCGCAGATGGAGCCATGACGAGCAGGCCCTTGTTGTCTGAGGAGCACGAAGCCTTCCGTGCGGTGGTGCGCCGTTTTCTGGAGCGGGAGGTGGTCCCTCACCATGCGGCCTGGGAGCAGGCGGGTGTCGTGCCGCGGGATCTGTGGAAACGCGCGGGAGAGGCTGGAATTCTCTGTCCGACGGTGAGCCCCGAGTTTGGCGGTGCGGGTGGGGACTTCCTGTTCGATGTAGTGATGGCGCAGGAGCTGCAGCGGGTGGGTGCTTCGGGCCCGGCATTTACCCTGCATTCGACCATCGTCGTTCCCTACATCGAGAAGTATGGAACCGCCGCGCAGAAGCAGCGCTGGCTGCCACCAGCTGTCGCGGGCGACCTCATCACCGCCATCGCGATGACCGAGCCCGGCACCGGCAGCGACCTTCAGGCCATCGCGACCCGCGCGCGTCGCGACGGCAATGATTATGTCATCGACGGCTCCAAGACATTCATCTCCAATGGTCAGCTCGCTGATCTGATCATCGTCGTGGCGCGCTCCGGTGAAGACGCAGCCTCGAAGTCGATGAGCCTGTTCCTCGTGGAGTCCACGCGTACCGGCTTCGCCCGCGGCAGAAATCTGCAAAAGCTCGGCATGCGGGCCCAGGACACCTCCGAGCTGTCATTCACCGGCGTACGCATTCCCCTGGAGAACCGCTTGGGGGAGGAGGGCGCGGGCTTCGGATACCTGATGAATGAGCTTCCCCGCGAGCGGCTCATCATCGCTGCCTGGTGTCTGACCAGCGCCGAGGCGGCGTTCGAGGGAGCTGTGGAGTACACGCGGCAACGGCATGCGTTCGGGCAGGAGATTGGCGCGTTTCAGAATACCCGCTTTCGCCTTGCCGAGGCCAAGACGGAAATCGAAGTCGGGCGTGCATTCGTAGAGCAGTGCCTGCGCGAGTACCTGGACGGTAACCTCGATGCCTCCCGGGCCTCCATGGCCAAACTGTGGCTGAGTGAGATGCAGGGCAGGGTCATCGATCAGTGTCTGCAGTTCTACGGGGGCTACGGTTACATGTGGGAGACCCCGATCGCGCGTGCCTACGCGGATGCGCGCGTGCAGCGGATCTACGGCGGCACGTCGGAGATCATGAAAGAACTGATCGCGAGGTCGCTGTGATCTCCGGGCGTGTCGCATTCGTGACCGGGGCCTCGAGCGGTCTCGGCCGACACTTTGCGCAGGTTCTAGGGAAGGCGGGTATGCATGTCGCCGTTGCGGCGAGACGGCTGCCGCACCTCGAGGCACTCGAGCAGGAGCTGAACGCGACCGGACATGTCGCACGCGCGTTTGCGCTCGATGTCACGGACGAGAAGTCCATCGACAGCGCAATCACGAATGCGGAACAGACCCTCGGGCCCGTGCACGTGCTCGTCAATGCTGCTGGCGTGACGCTCTCGAAGCCGGCCCTCGAGCAATCCACAGAGGACTGGGATCGTGTGATCGACACCAACCTGCGCGGCGCATTTCTGATGTCAATGGCCGCGGCGCGGCGCGCTCGTGCCGCTGAGCGGCCGCTCGTCATCATCAACATCGTTTCGGTCCTCGGTATCCGGCAGGCCGGAAGCGTTGCACCCTATGCGGTCTCGAAAGCCGGACTGATCCAGCTCACGCGCTGCCTGGCGCTCGAGCTCGCGCGTCATGACATCCGGGTGAATGCGATCGCTCCGGGCTACGTCCGCACCGACATCAACGAGGAATTCCTGTCCTCGGCCGCGGGTTCGGCTCTCATCAAGCGGATACCGCAGCGGCGGCTGGGCGAGCTGAGCGATTTCGACGGAACCCTGCTGCTGCTGGCCTCGGATGCCTCCCGCTACATCACCGGCGAGGTGATCGCGGTCGACGGCGGTCACCTGGTCAGCTCCCTGTGAGCCTCAACCACACCCAATTGGAGAATCGATCAGTGGGCCCAGCCAAGTTCGTTGCCTTGAGCACCTATACCGAGTATCCACCGCAGGAGATGGTCCGCCGCGCGCGCGAATTCAACGAAAGGATCCAGCGCCGCCGCACGGTCCGGGAGTTCGATTCCCGCCCGGTATCGAGGGAGATCATCGAACACTGCCTGCGCGCAGCCGGCTCGGCTCCCAGCGGAGCGCACATGCAACCGTGGCACTTCGTCGCCGTCGCCGATCCCGCCATCAAGGCGAAGATCCGTGAGGGAGCGGAGGTCGAGGAGCTGGATTTCTACCAGCGGCGAGCACCCAGGGAATGGCTCGAGGCGCTGGCGCCACTGGGCACGGACGAACACAAGCCATTCCTGGAAAAAGCCCCCTGGCTGATCGCCGTGTTTCTGAAGCGCTTCAGCCGCCTGCCCGACGGACGCAAGGTGAAGAATTACTACATGGATGAGTCGGTCGGCATCGCGACTGGCTTCCTGCTGGCTGCGCTGCATGAGGCGGGTCTGGCCACGCTGACCCACACGCCCAGTCCCATGGGCTTCCTTAACGAGATTCTGCACCGGCCGAAGGACACGGAGCGCCCGTTCATGATCGTCGTAGCGGGGTATCCCGAGCCCGGCGTCAAGGTTCCGGATCTGCATCGCAAGGATGTCGCGGAAATCTCGACCTTTCTGTGAGTACCCCGCCGTGCCCGAAACCGCGCCGCGCGAGCCAGAGGCATTCTCCTGGAAGGAGCGTGACCCTACAGCAACGTCTTCAAGCGCTGCAGATCGATGTTGCCGCCGCTGACGATCACGACCAGCGGTCCGCTTCCACCGGTGGTGATGCGGCCGCAGAGCGCGGCGGCCAGCGCCACCGCTCCGGAAGGTTCGGCAAGGGTCTTGGCTGACTCGAGCAGAGCACACATGGCGTGGCGGATCTCTTCATCGCTGACCAGAAGATGCTCCGACATCGTGTGCCGGATCACCTCGAAGCAATGCCGACCGACGATCGGTGGACACAACCCTTCCGCAATCGTGGATCCTGCGACCGGCACGGGTCTGCCGGCCTGGAGCGCCGCATGGAACTGAATCGCGCCCGTCGGCTCGACCACCACAATCCCGCGAGGAGCGGCGCATGCCGTGGCCACCAGCCCAAGTGCTCCGGCCATCCCGCCACCACCGAGCGCGCTGACGACAGTGGCATCACCTGGCATGTCCTCCAGCAACTCCAGGCCGAGCGATGCATGACCGATCATGAGGTCTTCATCATCATACGGATGGATCTGCGTGAGTCCTTCGCGCTCGCAGATGTCCGCAGCGGTTGCCGCGATGCTCGCCAGCGACTCAGCGAATACGATCTCGGCACCGTAGGCGCGCGTTGCGGTGACCTTCGCAGGGTTGGCGCCTGGCGTCATGACCACAACCGCTCGCCGCCCACACCGCTGAGCGGCATACGCGAGCCCCTGAGCGGCATTTCCCGACGAGAACGTCAGCAGCCCGTTGCTGTTGGAGGCGCAGTGCCTCAACACCTTGTGCAGGAATCCGCGTACCTTGAAAGAGCCGGTCTTCTGCAGGTTCTCCAGCTTCAGGAGGATGGGACGACCTGCCGCCTCGCTCAGTCGTCTGGAGGTCACGAGCGGCGTGCGGTGGATGTGGGGCCCGATCAGCGCACGGGCACTGTCGATACGGTCGCGAAGTGCCGCCGTCGCCACGGGGTCGCCTGGCCAGTTCAAGAGGTCACGTCCGGGAGTTGACAGGGTGCTGCGATTTCCCTTAAAAGTCTGCACGACGGCTCGTAACATGTCAAAGATATGATTGCAACATGTCGAAAGGATGGGGTGCGGCGATGGCGGTGACCGACCGCCTCGATGAGCTGCTCGCCGAAAGCGTGAAGCGTCATGGCGTGCCTGCTGCCTCCATCGCCGTGCGTGTGGGCGACCGGCAGTACGAGGCCGCTGCCGGCTGGGCCAATGTTGATGCCCGCATCGAAGCCACTCCCGATACGGTGTTCCACTTCGGCTCCGTCACCAAGACTCTCACCGCAACCCTGGTTGCCCGGCTGATCGATCAGGGCAAGGTGGATCTGGACGCACCCATCGCGCGCTATGTCCCGGAGTTCGCGCCGCGCGATCCCAGGATTGCGCAACAGCTGACCGTGCATCACTGCCTGACGCATACCGCCGGGCTGACCAGCATTGTCTTCGCGGAGACTGGCCGCAACGACGATACGGTGACTCGCCAGATCGAGGTGATCAATGACGAGCCGCAATACCATCCGCCCGGAGCGCTGCTGTCCTACTGCAACAGCGGAATCCTGCTGCTGGGCAGATTGATCGAGCGCCAGCTCGGCAAACCCTGGCACGCGGCGATCGTGCAGGACCTTGCGCAGCCGCTTGGTATGCAGGCAGTGGTCGCGCAACCCGAGCAGGCATTGCGCCACCGGTACGCTGTCGGGCACGTGTTCGAGCCCCGCGATCGCCAGTGGGTCACGGATCCACAGCCGTTCTGGATGCCTGGCCATGCGCCGGCAGGATCTACCTGCGCGGGACGCGCCCGCGACCTGATGACATTCGCGGCGATGCACCTGGATGGCGGTCGCGCCGCGAGTGGCGCGACCTTCCTGTCCACCGGGATGGTGTCCCGGATGCAGGAGCGCGCAGTCGATTCACCGGTCTCGTTTCTCCAGACCGGTTGGGGATTGGGATGGATCCACTATGACTGGGGCGGACGGCGGATCATCGGACATGACGGCTCGACCGCCGGCTCGAACGCCTACCTGCGAATCGATCCCGAACGGCGCGTGGCGGCCGCGCTGCTGGTGAATTGCCGCGCCGGTCTGCCGGTCTACGAAGACCTGTTCTCCGCGATATTCGGCGCGTTGTGTGATGCCTGGGAGCCTGGCGCTCCACCGATGCGGCAAGCCGGTAACCTGGATGGATATGTTGGCAGCTACACGGACCGGATGCTGCGCATCGATCTCGCGCGAGCCGGCGAAGGCCTCTCGATGGCGATCGCACCGGCGATGTCCACCCCGCTGACGAAGAACCTCGTGCAACGGCTCGAGTTACATCCCTGTGGGCCCGGACAATTCTATGTGGACGGTCCCGATGCCATGCTGGGTGTTCCCAACCCGCCTGCCCATACGCGCCTTGCGCGCCCTTACGCGGTGATCGAGGCCGCCGGCGCCCAATGGCTCCATTCCGGTAGTGCCGCCTTCCGGCGGAAGGACGAATGATGGCTTCGCCCCAACTGTACGAGCTGATGACCGAACTGGGCAGTATGGCGGCCGAATACTTCGCCTCATTGGGCCCACCGATCGATGTGGCTCGCCTGCGGGCCTCGATGCGTCCGGTCACTCACCACGGCGTGGTGCCGCCTTCGGTCTCCGTGACACCAGTTACGGCTGATGGTGTGAAATGCGAATGGCTGTTCGATGCGGCCGGCGATCCGGATCGTCGCCTGGTGTATCTGCATGGCGGTGCCTATGTTGGTGGCGACATCGATATGTATCGCGCGCATGCGGCCCGTCTGGCGCATGTGACGGGATGTACCGTCCTGAATGTCGAGTACCGACTCGTACCCGAGGCTTCTATCATCGATGCCCGCGACGATGCGATGCGCGCCTATTGCTGGGCGGTGGAGCAGGGGCCTCGTGGCACACGCCAGGCACGTCGAATGTTCATTGCCGGGGATTCCGCAGGCGGTGGTCTGGCAGTATCGGCGACTTACGGACTGGCCGACCGCAACCAGCGTCGACCCGATGCGCTTGCAACCTTGTCGGGCGCGTTGGACATGTGCATGACCGAGGCCATCCCCGAGGCCCAGCTCGAACTGTTCACCAGGATGAAAGCGTTTTTCCTCCAGGGCATCGATCCGCGCAGTCCGATCGTATCGCCGATCTACGGTGCGCTGGCTTCCCTGCCACCGATCCTGATGCAGATCGGGGGTGCCGAACTCGCCCTGGTGGAGAACATCCGCTTCGACGAGCGCGCCCGGGCGGCCGGTGTGGATGTGAAGTTCGAGTTGTGGCCCGAGATGCCGCACGTGTGGCAGCTGTTCGCGCCCTTCCTGCCGGAGGCGAACCAGGCGTTGGAGTCGATTGCCCAGTTCTTCAAGCGCTTCGATTAGTCGTCGTTCAAGGTTTTCGATTGATGAGCGACCAGGCGCGGTAACTCACTGCGCGGCCGCGAGCCTGATGGCGCTATCGCTCACCGGCGTGCTTCCCGGTCGAGCGCGGCGAACTCCTCGGCCGAGAGTTCGATGTCCGCCGCGGCCACGTTCTCCTCCAGGTGTGCCACTTGCGATGTGCCGGGGATGGGCAGCATGACCTTGCTGCGCTTCAGGAGCCAGGCGAGCGCGATCTGACCGGGTGATTTCCCGTGACGTTTCGCAGCCCGGTCCAGCACCGATCCGGGCCGGGCGAGGTCACCGGCGGCGAGCGGAAACCACGGTATGAAGCCGATGCCCTTGCGCTCGCAGTAGTCCAGCACGTCCTCGCTCTGGCGGTCCACGAGGTTGTAGCGGTTCTGTACGGTCGCGACCGGGAAGAATCGGGACGCAGCCTCGATGTCCGCGACGGACACTTCGCTGAGACCTGCGTAGCGGATGACTCCGCTCTTGATCAGCGTCCGCACGGCATCGAACTGCTCATCACGGGGCGTCTGCGGGTCGATCCGATGCAGCTGCCACAGATCGATCCGTTCCACCCCCAGTCTGCGTCGGCTTTCATGCGCGCGCTGGATCAGATACTCGGGTCGTCCCAGCGGGACCCACTGACTCGGCCCTGTGCGCGCGAGTCCTGCCTTGGTGGCCACCACCAGGTTGTGATAGGGGAGCAGCGCTTCGCGAATGAGTTCCTCGGAGACATCCGGCCCGTACGAGTCCGCGGTATCGACGAAGTTAATCTTGAGCTCGGGCAGGCGGCGCAAAGTCTGCAGGACTGCGGCGCGGTCGGGCGGTTCGCCCCAGATGCCGGGACCTGTGATGCGCATGGCACCGAATCCCAGACGGTTGACGGGGAGATCGCCGCCGATCCGGAATTCGCCCGCCTTGCTGGCGCCGTCGGTATGGGTCATGTCTCGCTCCATTCGGGGTACCATCCCGCTATGATCTCGCGATGACAGCCAGCAGTCACCCAAACAAGGCCAGGCGTTTCGTACTCAGCCTCGTGGGCGTCCTCGGCGGCGTCGCGCTCGCCATCGCAGCCTTCGCTCCTTATCTGTACCCGGAATACGTCGTCCGGGTGTATGGCGCGGACGCACCCGTGCTGCCGCCACCCAAGGTGCCCGTGGCGGGGCGGTGGTTCGACGATTATTTTCTCATCGAGGACATCGATTCCACGACGTTTGCCATCGGCGAGCCGCGCTACTACCAGGGCAATTACAGCTATCTGCTCCTGGGGGAGCGGCGGGCAATCCTGTTCGATGCCGGCACTGGCACGCGCGACATCGTGCCAGTGGT
This sequence comes from Steroidobacteraceae bacterium, assembly GCA_035542375.1. Taxonomy (GTDB): domain Bacteria; phylum Pseudomonadota; class Gammaproteobacteria; order Steroidobacterales; family Steroidobacteraceae; genus 13-2-20CM-66-19. The sequence continues at coordinate 9,693 of DATKLO010000117.1, forward strand.
GCGCTCGCTCACTTCGCTGCCGGTCACTGTGATTCCGTCCCACCTGCATTTCGATCACGTGGGAGCTCTCGGCCGATTCGAGCGAACTGCGCTGCTGGACGATCCCACCCTCCGCCAACGTACCATCAATGGAAGCCTGACTCTGAAGCGCTACGAATTCCTGGGCCTCATGGACGACTTGCCCGTGCCACCGGCGTTTCATGTCGACGAGTGGTGGGCACCGGGAAGCTTCATTGACCTGGGAACTCGACGCGTGCAGGTATTGTCCACGCCCGGCCACACACCGACGTCGGTCGCGCTCCACGATGCAGGCAGCCACCAACTGTTCATTGGCGATTTCATCTACCCCGGTGAGCTGTATGCGTTTCTCCCCGGAGCCAGCCGCAGCGCCTATCTGCGGACCACGCGGCGGCTTCTCGCACAACTCGACCCGATCACGCGCATCTTCCCGGCCCACATGGCCAATCCGCCCGCACCGGTGCGTGCACCCGTGATGGCAATTTCAGACCTCAACGCGCTTGAGCGTGCTCTGACCGGGATGCTCGCTGGAACTGTCGGCGCGCAGGCCACGGGCGAGCTTCCGAGGATTCTTGGCTATCCGCGCGTCTATCCGGTGTCGGACAACATGACCTTCGTCACGGGATACCCCTGGAACAATCGTTAGGCCATGACGGAATTGTTGATCAATGGGGAATGGGTGCCTGCGGAAGGAGCGAGCACCCATGACCTGATCGATCCGACGAACCGCAAGCCGCTGGCAGTCATCCAGTGCGCCAGTCCCGCGCAGCGACAGCAGGCTTTGGAGGCCGCTCGAGCGGCGTTCGAGGGGTGGAAAAGCCATCCAGTGGCTGACCGGGCGTCCCTGGTCGGTGAAATCAGCGATGAGATCTGGCAGGCCGGGGGTGCGCTCGCGGAGAGGCAGGTCTTCGAATCGGGCCAGCCCTTGCGTGAGTGCCAGGATCTCGTTGCGAACGCGGTCAGGCGGTTGCGGCGCCGACAGTCCGGGCTGTCCACTGAGGACAATCGGGAGTCATCTTGCGCCCGCACGCTGCGGTTACCCCGGTTCGGCCTGTGGCCCTTCTGGGAAGACGCGTTGACATGGATTTCGCTGGGAGCGACGCTCGTGTGTGAGGTGCCGGCTGATCAACCACTCGCGGCGCTGGCTGTGGCGCGTTGCAGTCGGCGACTGCCGCCTGGCGTGTTGAACGTCGTCACTGTCGAGCCCGACGGCGAGGCTTCGCCGCAAAACGAAGTCGCCACTGAGTTCGTGTATGTCGGCGAGGACGCGGACATCGATGTGGCCGTTGCCGGGGCCGCGGCCCTGCGCTTGTACAATTCCGGCCAGCGAGCCGGTCAGAGCGTGAGGATCCACGTCGAGGCCGCATTGGCATACCGCTTTGCGGACCGACTCCACGAGCATCTCGCGTTCCTCGAAGCCGGTGATCCGCGAAAATCAGCCACGGATCTGGGGCCAATTCGCTGCGAAGCGGCACTGCAGCGGGCGATACAGCAGATCGGTGATGGCCTGAAGCAGGGTGCGCTGGTCAAGCTGGGCGGCCGGCCCTACCAGCCGTGGGGATTGACGGGGTTCTTCCTCCAGCCCACCTTGTTGATAGAAGGCTCGGGTGCGGAACGCACCCCGCACGAGGCCATCTCCGCACCCGTCGTGATCGTCTCGCCCACCACCGATTTCGGGGCCGCGATGCGCGAGAGCGCGGGCGCGACCCACTCACCGTTGCGGGTGACTGCGTTTACCGGTGAGCTGCGCAAGCTCGAGCGCTCTCTGCGAGCCGCCTCGTTCGAGCCGCGTGCCGGTGGTTATACGCCGCTGGTGGACCGATCGTGGCCGCAGACCCCTGAATCCGGCACCGATCACGTGCGCGGCTGGGTGAGTCTCGAACTGATCGCGAAACGGCAGGCGGACTGGTTCCCGTACAAGGAGCGCCGCGGAATGAAGCTTTGAGACCGACGTACGCAGAACTCTGCCGGTTGCTCGGCGTGGCGGGACTGGCCGCACGGGGTGGATTTCATCCGCAGCCCGGCGATGCACTGGCCGATGTTGACGGCCTGCCCGTGCGGACGCTGGTCCTGATCGGGTTCACGGAAATTCATCATTGGCGGATCTTCCAGGACAGCCCGGAGCATGGCGATGGCCGGCCCGATCCGCTCGATCGCTGGTCCAGACGCACGATCGACACACTGGCCCGCGAACTCGGGGGCGGGGCGCTCTACCCATTCGGCGGGCCACCCTGGTGGCCATTTCAGCGCTGGGCTCGTCGGGCGCTTGCCCTGCATGTCTCGCCGCTCGGGGTGCTGATCGATCCTCAGTTCGGTCTGTGGCATTCGTACCGGGGTGCACTCGCTCTGACGGCGCACATGGCGTTGCCCGAGCCGATCCCCTGGCCGAACCCGTGCGAGAACTGTGTGTCGAAGCCCTGTCTGCACAGTTGCCCGGTCGGAGCCGTTCAGCGGGGTCGGTACGACGTCGATTCCTGTCGCGAACACGTCCGATCACCTGATGCGGAATGTCAGTCCGCCGGCTGTCTCGCGCGTCGAGCCTGTCCCGTGGGTGCTGAACACGTGTACACGGCCGAACAGGCCTCCTTTTACATGCGCGCGTTCGCCGGCACAGCCGTGAGCATCCCAGGGCACGGGATCTCGCTACGCAGGCGTTCGCCCACCTGAATGAAACACTGGGTCGGACGCATCCGGACACCCATCGCGCCCAGACGCTGAGTGCTTCCGGCGAAGCGCACGCTGGCGCGTAAGCCAATTCCTACATCCGCAGTCGAAGGGCGGCGGTCCCGATTGAGACCGTGCCTGACGGTGACCCGCGCCTGACTGGCTCAATACTTTGAGCCAGTAGGGTCAGCAATTCAGGTGCGCACCATGTCAGTCCGAGTAAGTCTTCTACCTTCGCTTGCTGTACTCACCGTCTTCCTGACCGCAGGCTGCGCGACCCAGGGACCACAGCCTGTCGAGGAGATGACTCGTGCCCGGACAGTCATCGAACAGGCTGACAAATCCGATGCGCAGCGCTACGCCGCCGCTGACCTGCAGCGTGCTCACGACGAATTCAGTAGCGCGCAACAAGCGAACAACGACAAGAAGTACGATACCGCGCGGCGTTACGCAGAGTCAGCTGCGGTCGATGCCGACGTAGCTACGGCTCGTGCTTCGGCTGCCGAGGCGCAGCACGCGGCCGAGGAGATCCAGCGCAGCAATGAAACGTTGCGGCAGGAGTCTCTCCAAGGCGCCGCCACCCCCAATTCAAACTAGGCAGGCATCATCATGAGATACCGATTCATCGCGGGATTCCTCGCCATCGCCCTGGCTGCTTGCGCGACCCCGCCGCAACGAAGTGAGCAGCTGGAGCAGGCTCGCACGGAGATCGACACCCTCTCTCAGGACCCGTTGGGGCAGCAGGCGGGCGGCAAGGATCTCGAGGCGGCGCGCAGGCGGCTTGGGGAAGCGGAGACCGCCTTACACAACAGGGAGCCGCCCGCGATCGTGGACCACCTGGCCTATCTGGCATACCGTCACGCGCAGGCCGGTGAGGCACGGGCGTCGGAGGCCCATGCACGACAGGAAGTCGCGCGTGCGCAGACGGATCGCGACCGGATCCTGATGGAATCCAGGTCTCGTGAGGCCGAGGTGGCACGCAGCCAGGCTGAGGCCGCAAAGAATGAAGCGCAGGCAGCTCAGGCGCAGCTCGCCTCCGCACAACAGCAGCTGGCGGATTTGCAGGCCAGGAAGACCGATCGCGGCATGGTGGTGACGCTCGGGGACGTGCTGTTCGATACGGGGCAGGCGACCTTGAAGCCGGGTGCACAGCTCTCGATGGACCGTCTGGCCGCTTATCTGAGCGCCAATCCGCAGACACGCGTCCTGATTGAGGGCTACACCGACAGTCGTGGCTCGAGTGAATACAACGATGCTCTCTCTGAGCGCCGTGCCAACGCGGTGGCGAAGGAGCTGATGGCACGCGGGATCTCAGCGGATGCTGTGCAGACGATCGGCCGTGGTAAGGCGTATCCGGTCGCGTCAAATGACACACCCGAGGGCCGCCAGCAGAACCGTCGCGTGGAGATCGTATTCAGTGACGCCTCGGGCCACTTCGCGCAGGCCGACCCGACCGCCATTCAACGCTGACTTCGCTCGCTACGAGGAGCTGCTCGTAGCGAGCCAACTGCCCGTGGTTGCGAGAGCGACCCCGAGGAGTTTCCGGACGGTCAGAGGCTCGTGAAAGCAGATCAGGCCGATGGCAAAGAGTGCCGTCACCGTGCCCGCGCTGGTCGTCGCGTAAGCGGTGCTGACAGCGCCACCCGCTCTATATAGAAAGAGAAACCCGGCCTCGATGCCGACCACCGCCAGGGCCAGTACCCAGACGGGAGCCACGAAACTCGCGCGCAGTTGCGCCAGCACCGTGAAGTCGCTCATGAATGCCGCAATGATCAGACAGACGACCGTGGCCAGGGCGTACGCCAGCGTCAATGCCGCAAACGGCTGGAGAGCGGAGGGCACTGATTTCTGCGCGAGCTGATACGTCACCTGCGACATGACGATGACCAGGAATGCAACGGAGTAGGGGGTGTTCATTCGGGAAAATCCTTCAAGGCCGGTTCGTCGCGGGCGCGGGTTCGTGCACGACCATCGTGAAGCGCGTTCGTTTCCGACCCTCGCAGCGGTACGCATGCGGCGTATCGGTTCTGGTGACTGCCAGGGATCCGGCGGAAATCAAATGATCGAGGCCCCCGACCTGCAGTGCCAGCGTGCCTTCCATGACTTGCAGCAGCTCCGTGGTTCCCCTGGGGTGAGGTTTGGAGTCATGCGATTCACCGGGGCAGAGGATCCACTCCCACAACTCCACCATGTCGGGACCGTCCGATCCGACCAGCAACGTCGCCGACCCGCCCTTGGGACCTCGCCACAGCACCGCGGCATCACCCGTCCGGGAGATTCGCACCGGACTGGTGGATGCGCTGTCCTCCCGGAGCAGATCCGCGACCGAGACCCGCAGACTGGCCGCAAGCCTGGTGAGCGTGCCGATGCTCGGATTTGCCCGTCCCTGCGCGATCTGCACCACCATTCCCTTGCTGATGCCACTGCGGGCTGCGAGCTGGTCGAACGATAGTTGCCGCTCCTTGCGAAGTTGCGCCACCCGGCGGGCGACCAGCTCATTCAGCGCGGCGGACTCGGTGTCGGAAGCGGTCTCGGGCATGGTCAATATATTGACTATCGAAGTCATTGGAATCATGATCGCTTTGCACAGCGACGTCAACGCCGAACCCGAAACGGCACTTCCCAGCGAACCCTCAGCCGCCATACGAGCCTCCGTATGAATCACCCATCAGGCATGCATCCCGACACCGTGGTTACCCACGGCGACCGCTGGTCCGACCCGACCCATGACGTGGGACCTGCGATTCATCAGACCACGACTTTTCGGGCGGAATCGGACACGGCATTCCTGGAAATGGCATCGACGCCCCGTCACGATCGCTATTACACGCGTGACGGTAACCCTACAGTCTCGCGAACGGAGTCGGTGGTCGCAGAACTGGAAGGAGGCGAAGCGGCCCTCCTCACCGCATCGGGGATGGGTGCCATCAGTACGGCTGTATTGGGGTTGGTAGAGCAGGGCTGCCACGTCGTTGCTCAGCGCACTCACTACATGGGTACGACTCAGCTTCTCAGTCAGATGCTTCCGCGCCTGGGGGTTGAAGTCTCACTCGTGGATCACACGGAGGCGGACCAGATCGAGTCCGCGCTCAAGGACAATACGCGCCTGATCATCGTCGAATCCCCGGCCAATCCACTCCTGACCTTGACCGACCTCTCCCGTGTGGCCGAACTTGCCAGGGCCCGAGGTGCCGTGTCGCTCTGCGACAGCACCATCGCCACCCCCATCAATCAGAAGCCCATTCAGCTCGGAATCGACCTCGTGGTCCACAGCGCGACCAAATTCCTCGGCGGTCATCACGACGTGATGGCAGGTGTGATCGTGGGTGGTCGAAGTATGGTGGAGCGCATCTGGAATTCGCACGTCGTACTGGGATCCGTCCCGGATCCATTCGCAGCCTGGCTTCTGCTGCGCGGACTGAGAACGCTGCCTTTGCGCGTAGCGCGTCAGAACCAGACCGCGCTGCTCATTGCGCAGCACCTGAGTGAGCATCCAGGTGTCGCGCAAGTGCACTATCCTGGGCTGCCCTCGCATCCCCAGCATGCCCTCGCCCTGCGGCAGATGCCGGGTGGATTCGGTGGACTGCTGAGCTTCGAGCTCCGCGGTGGCTATGAAGCGGGCCGACGGTTCGTCAACGAGATGAAACTGCCCCTGCGGGCGGTAAGCTTCGGTGGTTTCGAGTCCCTGGCCACCCAGCCGGCCGCCATGTGGGCCGGCTCGATCGGGGCAGGGCAGGCCGAGCGCGCCGGCATTTCCGCGGGCCTCATCCGCTTCTCGGTCGGGCTCGAGCACCCGGATGATCTATTGCAGGATATGGATCGGTCGCTGTATATGGCTGGCGGATCGCGGTAAGGGGGTGGATGCGCGAACCGTTGCGGCCGGCCCCAGCGTTGATGAGGAGGATGCCAGGTGCGGTGCCTGATTCTGTTCGCAGCGATCGGACTCAGTATCACACCCGCGTTTGGCGCGGAAACCCCGGCGCACCTCGGCGCGACCGAAGTTAAGGCGCGAGAGTGGACGGGCGGACTGCTCGACAATTCCGCCTTCATGCCCGCAAAGGACTCCCGGCCGGCCCGGGAGAGATTTACAGGCACGCTGAACATCGAAGAATCCCAGATGATCACGTGGCCTGCGGCGTTCACCCAGTCGCAAGTCCTCGGCAGGAATCCGCGTATTTTCCCATCGGTCCGCCTGCAGTTCTTCACTGTTGAAGGGGATCTCGTGCCCGTCACGCAGGACGTGATCCGCAGCGGGTCGGTCGGCGTGGGCACGAGTTTCTGGGACGTCATAGTGCAACCGGGACGAGTGTGGTCAGAGCCTGGCGATGGCGGTTGGTCACGTGCCGCTTTTCCCTTCGCCCTCGTCCATTCGCTCGAGGGCGAGACGCACAACGGCCTGGCACTGTTTCTGTATCGAGGTCACGAAGTCTCCAGGCTCCGCTTTCAGATCGTGCAGCAGACAGCTCCGTTCTACGTGGCGGATTACTTTTCGGCGGCGGGTGCGGCTCGGATCACGTTCGAGCCCGGCAGGATCGACAACCTCCCGGCGCTCATCAGAACCTATCGGGCATCCGTGGCCGACCGTGTGCGCTTTGCTCCGTGGTCCGCTCTGGAGACCCTGGTCGGCCCGAAGCCACTGGAGGAATTTGACTCGGCCCTGCCGCAGTCCGATGGGGTCGCCGCAGGTCTCGACTACCGGGGCACGTTCTACCTGAAGTACTGTCGGACTGCCGCAGGGCCGCTACCCTGGTGCGAGCGGGCGCGGTTCGGTGTCTGGTCGGCAACCAAGGCTTTAGCGAACGAAACCGCGCTGCTGCGGTTGGCCCAAAAGTATGGGCCGGAGGTGTTTGACCTCAGGATCAAGGACTATGTGCCCGCGGCCGCTGCCTATCCGGGCTGGCAGGAGGTCCGATTCCAGGATGCGATCAACATGGCCACGGGCATGGGCAATGGCAGTACCCGACGCGAGCCCAACGATTCCGAGGATGGCTACATCGATGGATCGTATTCGGTCTGGTACGAGGCGCGCTCGAAGAACGAGAAGATCGAGGCACTTCTGAAGACCGCTGCGCGCTACCCCTGGGGGCCCGGTCAGGTGACCCGCTACCGCGACCAGGACATGTTCATTCTCGGTATGGCGATGGATCAGTACCTCAAATCCAGAGAAGGGCCGGACGCCAGCATCTGGTCGATGCTCGAGAAGGAAGTCTATGAGCCGATCGGGATTCATTATGCGCCCACCAACCGGACCATCGAGGCCGACAAACGAATGGATCAACCGTTGATGGCGTTTGGATACTATCCGACGATCGGTGACATGGTGAAGATCGCGCGTCTCTATCAAAGTGGTGGGCGAGCTGCAGGTGTGCGGATCCTTTATGAGCGAGGTATTGCTGCACTGAGTGCTGGTGCGCAACCGCGTGGTTTACCCACCGGCGAGAAGACCTCCTCTGGCGAGACAACCTACTTCAACGCATTCTGGGAAAGCCAGTATCAGGCAGCTGGCGGATGCAAACTGTACGTTCCGGCCATGGAGGGGTGGGGCGGCAACTTCGTGGTCCTCATGCCCCACGGGATCAGCGCCCTGCGCGTGGCGAAAAGCCCCCAGGAGCGAGCGGACCTCGCCGGCGATCCGACCAGTATGCTGACCACCGGCGACCGGCTGTCTCCTTTCTGTCATTGAGTTCCGCGTGGCGGTGATCTGCAAATCGGCACGCGTAGCACAGCTGGGGCTCAGATCCTTTCTGCCGCTTGTC
>DATKLO010000118.1:0-4467 GCA_035542375.1 Steroidobacteraceae bacterium
ATTGCGCCCGCGCGCGACCGCGATCGGCATAGGGGAGTCCGGTCGCACCCTGCCGCTTGAGCGCGCGGCGACGAGACGGAAGCGTAAGTCGTGGGCATTGAGACGGCCTTCATACTTCTATTTGTCCTGGCGACGGCCGCGGCGATCGCGGCGCGGCGGTTGCGGGCGCCGTATACGGTTGTGCTCGTGCTCACCGGCCTAGTGCTCGGAGGGCTTAATCTCTTTCCGGCGCCACACCTCACCAAGGGGCTGTTGTTCTCAGTCATCCTTCCGGGCTGATATTCGAGGCGGCGTTCAATCTCGACGCACAGGAACTCCGTAAGACGTGGATTACCCGACCTGTTGATCGCGATGTGCGCGCCGTCCACAGCGATGTGCATATCCTGTTGAGTGCACGTCTGGTCGAGCGCACCGACGAGGGTCGCATGCATTTTCCGTACGACGCCATTCACGTGAACTTCGTGCTCAGCACTGCCGCCGCCTGACATGCACGCTTGAGAGAGCGTGAGGTAGTACGGCCGGTGGTTTGAGCCTATGTCGCGCGAAGTCCTCCGGCGTCTGCTTGCAGCCGTGCAGCATCACGAGGAGAGGCATGATGGTCGAGGATGGCAGGGGCGGCCGAAAGAGCTTGTAGTCAGCGCTGCGGGCTGCACTCGCGTTCCGTGGTGCCCGGCAGTAGGGTTAGTTAGATAGAATGGTTTGACACCCACAACTCCGGGTTCTGGGGCTACCCGCTCTTAAGCCAGCCGGCGATCTGCTGCGGCGCCCAGTCTTCCTTCAGCTTACTCGCTACAACGCGCTGCAACCGCAGGTTCCGGGAGAGCAGGCAGCGCTTGGGACGACGAGCCGCATCCCAGGCCGCTAGGTCCGCTTCGTTAGCTCGATAGCGCCTGCGCCCACCATGCCGGGATATCTCCTGGCTGACCGTGGAGGGGGCTCGCTGCAGTGCTTTGGCGATAGCGCGGATCGTGCAGCCGGAAGCGATGCCTCGGGAGATCTCTTCCCGCTCGACAAGGCTCAATACCCTCGCCGAGCGGCTCCTGACCACTGGGGCAATGCCCCCGGTCGCCCCATGTTGGCGCCGAAATGCGGCGGCGCGGTCGCGCCCACATTGCAGGCAGCTACCGAAGGCATCATAGAGCACTGTGATGCGGGCCGGTGAGGCTGCAGTCGTTGTGGGCGTGGGCTGCGTTGTCGCGCAGCTTGATAGAAGCCAGATCGAACCAACCGCAGCGGTTAGGCCAGAGAGGCGCGTTGTTTTGCATATGTGACTCCTTGGCCATATATCGGTCTGCCAACCTAACGGGCAGGCGGGCTCAGGCGATCCGCGGTGCGGTAGACCGGGCATTGCCGCGGAGGCGCGGGTCCGAACCGTGCCAACACGTCGCGAATCGCCGGCGTCACTACCACATAGTGCTGCAATAACGACTTGACCGCACTCGCATCGCCCTTTGCCATGAGCGAGATGAACTCCTTCGCTGCCCGGGTGATGTCGGTGTCGGCGGCGGCTGGGTTGATCTTGAAGCGCCCGTCGGCGCCACCAGAGATCGCGCCGGACTCGAGAAGGTGGTTGAGGACGTAGGTAGAGCCCCGGCTGCTGGGACTGCTGCCCAGACCGCCGCGAACCCGCGCCAGTGCCGGAATCAGAAACGCGCTATAGAGCGAGGCGGCTTCGTGCCGATCGAGATAACCGTGCTCGATCAGATAGCGGTGACCCCACAGTGACAGGAGCATCGAGCGGATCTGGATCGCGACGCTGCCGTTTTCGCCCAAGGCTTCCGCGATCGGCTGTTTCGTTCCAGTCACGAGCTGCGGCCCGAGCGAGTCGAACATACGCACGAACATGATTTCGTCGCGAATGTCCTCGAATCGCAAAGTCGATCGGTCCGCGTCCGTGAGCACCGCATCGGCGATTGGCCGGAACGTGCTGTCGTACCGCAACTTGAGGATGTTGCTGTACGTGCCCGTGCGCGCCCCGACGGCATTCAGAACACGCAGATCGTTCGGGAGGCCGTAACCCGCCGCCGCGCCACCGGCCCCTGCCAGCCCGCCCTCGTAGATCACGTCGAGAACGACGACGGGCGCCACTCCACCCAGCTTCCGCTTGCGTAGCTCGGGAGCGAGGGGCAGATGATCCTCGAGCTCCTGCAAATGTGAGGAGATCTGGGCGATGCGGTGCGTCGCCGGTTCGTTCACCAGCGCAATCGAAGCCTCGAAAGCCGTTTTGGCGCCAAACCAGGCGTCGTCGTCAACCTCGTACGGCCCCAGTACCACGTCAATCGGTCCCTTGAGGCCGACAAAAGCGACATCGCTCGCGTAGTAGTTATCATCCAGTAGCGCCCGCGCGCGCAGTGTGAGGTAGTTTCTGAGTGTCGGCTCGTGGGTGAGCGCCGCTGCTTCACGAAGTGCGGCAGCCGCCTCGGTCAACCCGTCTTTGTAGTGGCGGGAATACGGAACCACCCCGAAGCGACCACTCTGTCCGCGTTCGATGACCGTGAAGGGGTCGAGTGCCCGTTTGCGGTCGGGCTCCGACAGCGTCGCAAGCCAGGCCTCGATGTCGTGCTTGGTTGTCCCCGGGGGATAGAAGTCGCCGATCGGCTGCTCGGGCGGTACCCCGGCGATGAATGCTGCCCCCGTTGGTCCCCACGGACCCTTGAAGAAATTCAGAGCGACGAGCTCCGCCTCTGCAGCAGCTGTCTGGGCGGCCTGTCGCTCTGTTATCAAGGCGCGGGTGCCCGGCCACACCTGTCGTACATATAATGCGTCCATTTGGCGTGCGGCCCGGACGATCGCAATGAGCGGGGCCTGCTCGCTGGCGGGAAGGCTGGTGATATCGACGTCAACTGTAACTGACTGCGTCGCTGGCAATGGCGGAGGTTCAGTAGTGCCCTCCGCAGTCGCAGCCACGCAGAGCAGAACACTCGCGATGCCCAGCTCCCGCAACCTTGCCATGCCATACACAATGATCCTCCCCACCCAAAGCGCCGCCAAGGCTCGCGACGCCATCAGCAACGGCCCGCACGCTAGCGCAGATAGAAGTCCGTTCACGATGGCCGCGTCCGGTCGAACCCCCTGCGCATAGGGTACTGACGCCGCGGCTAGTAGTCCTTCCGGACTCCTGCTATTTTTCTGATGAATTTCTCAGGACCTCCTGCGATGGTCTCCGGTCAATACGAGTTCGGTGCTTACCGCCTCGACGAGCAGAGCCGGATGCTGTTTAAGGAGGGGGACCACGTGGCGCTGCCTCCCAAGGTGGCCGAGCTCCTGGTCGCGCTGGTGCAGGCCGAGGGCAGGGCGCTCACCAGAGAGCAACTGCTCCGACGTCTCTGGCCCGACACTGTCGTTGAGGAGGGAAGCCTCACCTCCCACGTCTCTATGCTGCGCAAGGCCCTCGGACAGGGGCCGCGGGGCGAGGATTTCATCGAGACCGTACCGAAACGCGGCTACCGGTTCGTGTCGTCCGTGAGGCGGATTGCATCCGGCGCGTCGGACGGGGTCCAGAGGGCGATGCTGGTAGTCCTGCCGTTTGAGAACTTCGCCGCTGGCGAGCGATACGACTACTTCAGCGACGGGCTGACGGAGGAAATGATTACCGAGCTGGCACGCCTGAGCCCGGAGCGCCTGGGAGTGATCGCCAGAACGTCGGCGATGCAGTTCAAATCGACTGCGAAAAGCACCGCGCAGATTGGCAGCGAGCTCGGAGTGTCTCATGTCCTGGAAGGCTCGGTGCGCCGGGCAGGGGAGCGTGTGCGCATCACGGCGCAGCTCATTCGGGTCAGCGACGAATCGCACCTGTGGGCTCAAAGCTACGAGCGAGGTCTTCACGATGTGCTCGAGGTACAGGCGGAAGTGGCTCGGGCCGTAGCGCGGGAGATCCAAATTAAGTTGACCCGGGATGAGCAGCGGCGCTTGGATCCCGATAAGACGCGTTCAGTCAATCCACAGGCACACGAGTTGTATCTTCGCGGCCGCCATTTCTGGTACCGGCGCACGGAAGAGGGCATACGCAAGAGCATAGAGTGCTTCGAAGAAGCACTGCGGCACGATCCAAGCTTCGCGGCCGCTTACGACGGAATCTCCGACGCCCATACGATGCTCGCCTGCCGAGGCATGACTTCCGCCGTCGAGTCATTCCACAAGGCCAAGGCTGCGGCGAGACAAGCCGTGCACATGCAGCCAGAGCTCGGTGAAGGATATGCGTCACTGGCCCACGTGCGCCTGCACGACTGGGATTGGGTCGGGCTCGAAAGCGAATTCCGGCGTGCCGCGGAACTCGACCCTGGGTACGCCATCGCTCACTACTGGTTCGCGGAATACCTCATGGCGATGGGCAGGACCCGGGAAGCGCTCGGTAGAGTGCAACACAGCTGGGAGTTGGATCCGCTGAACTCCGTGATCAACGCCTCGGTTGGAATGATTCGCTACCTGGCTCACGACTACGATGGCGCGCTGGCGGCCCTGCGGCGG
>DATKLO010000119.1:0-2050 GCA_035542375.1 Steroidobacteraceae bacterium
CGCGTAGTAGCCGCTGGGGGAGACACCCAGCACGCGGGCCATCGGGGCGATGCGATGAAAGGCCTGGTATGCGCTCATGAACTCGAATCCTTGGACCGGATCGAGCTGGTCTCCCGCGCAAACCAGGCCGCGGCATTCCTAAGAAACTCACCCATGGGATGCGGGAGTCGGGAGCAGCGTGAATCCCATCTGCTGTGCGCGTCGGCGGAGATTGTCGAGGACACGCTGCCGGTAGCGGGCCTCGTAGTACGAGGCGCCGGGATCGGCGTAGGCCAGGCCGAAGCGAAGCGCGTTGTAAAACAGGACGGCGAGCTTCCGCGCGGTGGCGGTCACCGCCTTGGCTTTGCCGATTCGGGCGGCCAGGCGCCGATAGAACGCCCCCAGCGCGGTTTGCGTCCGCCCAACGTTCACGGCGGCGATTCTCAGCAGGACGGCCGCGCGATTCGCGGATCGCCGTGTCTTCGAGCTGAGCAGCCGACCGCCCGATACCTTGTTGCCCGGGGCCAGGCTCAGCCAGGAGGTGAAGTGCTTGGCCGTCGGCCATCTGCTCATGTCGTCGCCGCACTCGGCCACCAGCCGGAGGATGGTATAGGGGCCGAAGCCATGGATCTGAGTCAGATCCGCGCCCAGGAGCGTGTACAAGGCAGGCCGGGCGTCGAAGTGGGGTTCGTTTCGGCTCTTGGCGTGCCGCACCGCCGGCAGGGGCGCCTCCGGTGTCGGTCGCTCAGCGTTCAGCGTCCGCAAGACGGTCTCGATCTCCCTGTCGCATTCGGCAATCTTGTCCTGGTGCACGTCGTACAGTTCCAACGCATGGCGCAGGGCGAACAGATGTTCCGCGCGGTAGTTTCCCGTGAGCGCCGCGCGGATGATCTCCGGGGAAGCTGCGCACCGGGCGTCGCGGAACTCGGCCAGCATCTCGGGCGCTTGGATACCGGAGACGATAGCCCGAATGATCCGCATCCCCGTGACGCCCGTGATGTCGGTGACCACGTGGTGGACCTGCACGTTCATCTGCATGAGCGCCTTCTGCATGTGCTGGATATGCGCGGCGGCATACTCGACCAGTCGTTCGCGATGCCGGAGATAGGCGCGCAGCTGCGTGACACCGTCGCGCGGACGGAAGCTCCCCCGGAGCAGGCCATACTGATGGAGCTGTTGCAGCCACTGCGCATCGTTCACGTCGCTCTTGCGGCCGGGCACATGCTTGACGTGGCGGGCGTTCACCAGGAGCACCTCGATCCCTCGCGCCTCAAGGATCTCGAACACCGGAATCCAGTACACCCCGGTCGATTCCATCGCGACCGTGGTGATGCCGATCTCCTGGAGCCAGTCGGCCAATCGGTGGAGCTCGCCACTGAACGTGCCAAACGTCCGCACCGGCTGCTCGTCGCGATCGGCCGCGACCGCTACGACATGAAAGGTCGCGCCGACATCCAGGCCCGCGGCATCGGGGTTGATCGTGGATAACGCTCCCGTGCTTCGTCCGCGCGTCGTCTGCCTCCGTGGCATGCTGGGCCTCCTTGTGAAGCCCTCGGAAGCAGGGGCGGCGCGACCGATCACTTTCCTAAACGGGATCGCCTGGCGGCGTCACCACTCTCAAGTGCGCAAGCCACCCCCGGACCATGTTTTTTAACGGGCTCACGATCGCACCATGAAGCGGACGGCCACGGCTCCCGGGGCACCGACCAGCATAGCCGCATCGGGAGTTTCTCGCCGCACGGGTGGCACGGCCGAGGCCGTGCCGGACCGGTTTTTTAGGATGTCCCGCTCCATCCGCAGGGTCTGGTTCTCGCGCCGCAGGCGCCCCAGCTCCTCCCGCTCCTCCGTCGTCAGCGCTCCGGGTCTCCCCCGGCCTGCATCGACTTCTGCCTGCTGCACCCAGCGTCGCACCGCCGTCTCGCCCAGATCGAGCTCCCGGGCGATCGCCCCGATCGACTTGCCGCTCTCTCTGACGAGCCGTACCGTCTGTGCCTTGAACTCTGTCGTGAACGCCCGCCGCTTGCGTTTGGCCATGACACACTCCTACCGCACTTTCGTGCGATCTGGAGTG
>DATKLO010000120.1:0-13782 GCA_035542375.1 Steroidobacteraceae bacterium
TTGCGGTCTGGAAGGGCCGGGTCTTCGTGGGATCTCTCGACGGCTATCTTCATGCGATCGACGCAGCCACCGGACAACTGATCTGGAAGGTCGACGCGCTGCCCGCGCGCGGACCCAAAGCGCCGTACACGCTGTCAGGAATACCGGTCATCGCTGGCGATCTGGTCGTCGTCGGTCCAGGCGGTGGCGACTTCAACGGTGCGCGCGGTTATGTCGCGGCATTCGACAGCGGCACGGGTGTTCTGCGCTGGCGTTTCTACACGGTCCCGCGCAACCCCGCTCTGGGTGACCAGGATCAGCCACATCTCGTGGAGGCAGTCAAAACCTGGGATCCGCGCCACCGATGGGAAACCGGCGGCGGCGGCAACGCGTGGGACGGTATCTCCTACGATCCCGTCCTCAAGCTGATCTACGTCGGCACCGGCAACGCCGCTCCCTACAACATCAAGGAGGACGGTCGGCGCGGCGGGGACAATCTGTACACGGCATCCATCCTGGCCCTGGACGCGCAGACCGGACAGCTCGCCTGGCACTACCAGGTCGTCCCCGGCGACATGTGGGACTACGACAGCACGCAGAAGATGGTGCTGGCCGATCTGAGCGTGGATGGACAGCCACGCAAGTTGTTGCTGCAGGCATCCAAGAATGGCTTCTTCTATGTGCTCGATCGTACCAACGGCGCACTGATCTCGGCGAAGCCGTACGTCTACGTCAACTGGGCTCGCGGCATCGACCTGAAGACGGGGCGTCCGCAGATCAATCCTGAAGTGGACTACTCGAAGGGACCGAAGGTCGTGTATCCGTTCGAGGGCGGTGGCCACAGCTGGCAGCCGATGTCGTTCGACCCGGCACGCTCGATCGCCTACATCCCGGCAATGGAGGTGGGCGATATCCAGATTGAAACCGACCACCGTCCCGCGGGACTGATCGAAGGCCAGTTCACCTCGCCCATTCTGCCCACCGAGGACTACGACCCGACAGCGCTCGCTTCCTGGCTCGGATCCCTGCCCCCGGCCCGCGCGCTGTTTGGCAAGAACGCGCCGCCGCGTTCGCGCGCGGTACTCAGAGCCTGGAACGTCGCGACGCAGACGCAACTCTGGGAAGTGCCAGGCGAGACCTACTGGAACAGCGGCGTTCTCTCCACCGATGGCGGCCTGGTGATGCAGGGCAACGTCGCCGGCAACCTGAATGTCTTCTCGGCGGCCAATGGCCAGCTGCTCAAATCGGTGCCGCTGGGAACTGCCGTGATGGCCGCACCGATGACCTATCGCGTTGGATCGGTTCAGTACGTTGCCTTGATGGCCGGCTACGGCGGCGCGGAGATAGGCGGTCCATTCCCGCCGGAATCCGCTGCCGCGCGCTACGACAATCACGGGCGCGTCATCGCGCTGCGGCTCGATGGCGGCCCCGTACCCCTGCCCGCCGCGATCGCCGGCACGCCGCTGCCCCAACCGCCACCGCACGTGGACGATCCCGCCCGGATCGCCGCCGGAGAGATCCTCTACAACCGCTTCTGCGCGCGCTGCCATGTGTTCGGGCCGGCCGTGCTGCCCGACCTGCGGCATCTGAGCGCCGGGAAGCACGGGATCTTCAGCGACATCGTGCTCAAGGGTGTGCTGGCACCGGCCGGTATGGGACCCTTCGACGATGTCATGACCCAGGCGGATGTCGAGACCGTCCAGGCCTACATCCTGGATGAGGCCTGGAAGGAATTCAGGGCTGCCGGGCACCCTGCGCAGCCCTGACCCCGGTCGTCAGTCAAAACACCCCGCGCGCCCCCGAGCCATCGGGCGAGGCCGGGTCGCCGGCATCACGCAACCCTCACAAATGGCCGCGGCGGGTTGCGCTAAGTTACCTGCATGCCCAAGCAGTCAGCGGGTGCCGGCACCGGATTGATCGCCACTCTCAGGCGGCGTCTGCGCGGCCCCGTGCTGGAACCGCAGGATCCCGTATTCGCTGTCGCGCGGCGAGTCTGGAATGCCGCCATCGATCGTCGCCCCGCGGCGATCGCAACCTGCCTGGATGCTGAAGATGTGGCGCTCGCCGTGCGGATCGCGGCCGACCACGGTACGGGGGTCACCGTGCGCGGCGGAGGACACAACGTCGCCGGCAGAGCGATCGCGGATGATTCCCTGTTGCTCGATCTTTCAAGGATGCGCCACGTCGAAGTCAACGAAGGAGCACGAATCGCCTTCGTTCAGGGAGGATGCCTTTGGCACGATGTCGACGTGGCGACGGCCGTACTGGGCCTGGCGACCACCGGTGGACTGGTCTCCGGCACCGGAGTCGGTGGCTTCACGCTGGGAGGCGGGACGGGCTGGCTCATGCGCCGGCACGGTCTTGCGGTGGACAACCTGCTGGCCGCAGGAGTGGTGCTGGCAGACGGACGCTTCGTCCGCGCGAGCGCTGAGGGTAACGCCGAACTGTTCTATGGCCTGCGCGGTGGCGCCGGGGGATTTGGCGTCGTGACGAGTTTCGAATTCCGGCTGCACCCGCTGCGGCAGGTGCTGGCGGGAGTCGTCATCCGGCCGCCGAGCGAAGCCCGTGAGGCGCTGCGGATCTTCCGTGACTTCGCCCTGAGCGCACCCGATGAATTCTGCGGGATGACGGTGCTGGCACATGCACCGTCACTGCCCTTCCTGAACGCGGCGTGGCATGGTCGGCCCGTGCTGATCTCCGCCCTGTGCTGGAGTGGCGATATCGCCGCTGGTGAACGCGCCCTGGAGCCGTTACGCCGCTTCGGCGCTCCGCTCACCGACCACGTTGGACTCATGCCGTACGTGCAGTGGCAGCATCTGCAGGACCCCGGCGCACCGGCGGGCCGTCACCAGTACTGGAAGACCGCAAGCTACGACAAGCTCAGTGACGCGACCATCGATGTGCTCCTGTCGGCGCTCAATGACCTGCCCACACCCCACACCGAGATCCACGTGCAGCATCTGGGCGGGGCCGTCGCGCGCGTGTCCAACACCGACACCGCCTTCGTCGGGCGGCACGCGGAGTTCTTCATCAATCTCATCGGCGTGAGTCTCTGGGCGGAAGGATTTCCCATGCTGCGCGAGCGGATCCGTGCACTGCACGAGGCGATCACTCCGGAAGCACTGACCGGACTGTTGCCGAACTTCAGCAACCTGGATGATGGCGATGTCACAGGACGTTTCGACGCGGCGCACGCGCAACGCATCGCGGCGCTCCGCCGCCGCTACGATCCAACGGGGGTATTCACACCTCACTGACGAGTGGCAAAACCCCGAAGCCGCATGCGCGCTTCGTTGGCAGCATCCTCATCGCGCATCAGCTCACCGGCGTGCATGGCTTGTTCGTACTCGTTGGCCGACAGAGCGCGGCGCACCGCTTCCAGGGCAGCGGTGTGGTACGGCACCCAGAAATTGAACAGGGGCACTTCAGTGCGCTCGCGGATGAGGCCCGCCGCTCTCATGAGGGTGGCGGCCATTCGGGGGTCGCCGAGTTTCTGTTCGATGTAAGCACATCCCTCGATGGATCCGGCCACACCCCGTATGTTGGCGACCTCGGCCGCGGCCAGCATCGCCTCCACCCACTGATGCGCCGCCTCGGCATAGTGCCCGAGTCCGAACAGCGCGAGCCCGATGTACATGTCGATGAAATGGCGCTGATGCAGATCCTGGCCCAGGCCACGCACGGCGCGCAGCACCTCGATGGCCGCGGCGCACCGGTCCTGCGCCATGCAGATCCAGCCGCGTGCCAGTCCGGCCAGGCCGCGCAGGAAGGGATCATCGAGCTGCTCGCTGATCCGTTGCGTGGTCTGCAGGACTTCCGCGGCCTTCCCGGCTTCGCCGCCGTTGGTCAGCCACAGCGCCAGATATCCGGCCGCGCAGGCTTCGGTCCAGCGATCACCGTGCAGGTGCGCCAGCCGGATCGCCTCGATCAGGTACCGGTCGGGCGCATCGTCGTTGCTGCCCAGATGGACGGCGGTCACCCCGCGACACAGCAGCGCCCCGGCGCGCTCGACCGTATCGATGGACTGGGTCGTCTCGAGCGCCCGGGTGAACCAGTGCACGGCCTGATCGTGGATGCCGCGCGCCTTGGCATAGAGCGTCAATGAACCCAGAATCGACAGCGCGGCGTTGTGATTTCCATCCGAGTTCAGCGCGTGCTCCACCGCACTGCCGATGTTGCCGTGCTCGTGAGTCAACTGAGCAACGCGTTCGCGCATCCGCCCACCCAGCATGTCGGTCCGGGCAGTCCGGCTCATCGATACGACGAATGCGAGATGGGCGTCGCGCGCGCGTGTCTCCTGCTGCGCGGCGCGCAGGTGCGCGAGGGCGTACTCGCGCACTGACTCGAGCAGGAAATAGCGTGGTGGATTGATATCCCGCGATACCGATACGAGGGATTTGTTGACCAGACCCGTCAGCAGCTCCACGACCATGTCCGGGTCCCGACCAAACGACGCGGCCAGCCCCATGGCAGCCTCCATGCTCCACCCCTGTACGAACACGCTGAACCAGGCGAGCAGCCGCTGCTCATCCGCGGACAGCAGACCGAAACTCCAGTCCAGCAACAGGAGCAGGTTGCGATGCCGCGGATCGCGTCCCGACATATCGCTGCTCAGGAAGCGGAAGCGGTGCTGCAGGCGCTCGAGCACCTGGCCCGGTGTGAGCAGGGCAAAGCGCGCGGCAGCCAGTTCCAGGGCCAGCGGCATGCCATCCAGCCGCCGGCAGATCTCGGCAAGCGTCGCGGCGTTGCCGTCAGTGATCAGGAAGCCAGGTTGTACCGCGCTGATACGTGCGAGAAGCATGCGTACGGCCGGTGCATCACGGATCTCTGCGAGGGTAGGCACACCCCCCGACGGCTCTGCTGGCAACGCCAGCGGCGGCATGCGCATGAGCTGCTCGCCGACGAAGTTGAGCGGTGCCTGCGAAGTGGCGAGCACCTTCGACTGATCCGTTCGCCGCAGAACCTCGAAAACGAGTGCGCCCACCTCGGTCGCCACGCGGTCGCAATTGTCGATCACCAGAAGGGCGCGACGCCCCTGCAACAGAGGCAGCACCTTCTGCAGCAGCTCGGTGGGGGCGGCGGGGGGAACCGCGAGCGCGGCCGCGAGCGAGCGCAGCCAGTCGGCGCCCTGCTTCGCGGGTGCCAGATCGAAAAACCACACCCCGTCGGGAAACTCGGGTCCGAGCCGGCGCGCGCATTCCAGAGCGCATTGCGTCTTGCCCATCCCACCGGTGCCGAGCACCGTGACGGTGCGATGGTCCCTGAAGAGGGCCGTCAGCGTTGTCAGTTCACGCTCGCGGCCGATCAGATCCTCGATTCGCGCGGGCAGTCGTGCGGTGGGCGGCGGCCCAAACCGCCAGGCCCGCTCGCTGACGGCCGGCTCCTCCCGGTCCACCGGGCCGACATATCGGTAGCCGGCACCGTGAACCGTCTGGATGTAGCGCGGCTCCTCGCTGTCGTCGCGGAAGGCGCGGCGCGCCAGCGTGATCAGGCGGCTGAGGGTTGAAGGCGTGACGTAGCGGTGTCCCCAGATGGAGTCGAGCAGTTCGTTGCGCGTGACGAGCACACCGGGGCGTGACACCAACTGCACGATGACCGCGAAGATCTTCGGTTCGAGTGCGACGTCATCGCCCCTGAACCGGAAGCTGCGATTGGTCGCATCGATGTGGAAGTCGCCGCAGCGGTAGATGGCCGGTTCCAAGTGGACGACCCCGTCGTCAACCCAGGGGCCCGGATAATGTACGCCCGCGCCGTGTGGCGGGCCAATCCTCACAAACTCCTCACGAATCACACACTACTGCGGGGCCCCGGCGGCTCTAGAGTGGGCGCGCGCAATCCACCCGACTTTGCTGCGAAAACCACTCACGAAGCAGTTGGACACAATTACCCCAAGGAGAATCAACATGTTAAGTTTTCCGACATTTGAGACGGCCCGCCGCCTGGTGCGTATCCGCGAGGCCGCCGTGGCGCTGCTCACTCTCGGACTGCTGTGCGTATCCCACGGAGCACAGGCAGGCTGCGATTCGCGCGCCTTCGGCGCCTTCAACGTCAAATTGCCCGCGTGGATGAAGCAGGGCGGTCCGGGATCCGCCTCGATCGTAGGACTCTGGCACACCTCGTACACCAGCACGTCGGGTCCCCTGCCCGACTACCAGTCGTTCGATGTCTGGCACGGCGACGGCACGGAGTTCGAGAGCGCCGACATCCCGCCCGTGGTGGGCGCGCTGTGCGTCGGCATCTTCACCCAGAGAGGCCGAACCGTGACGCTCAATCACTTCGGCTGGACCTGGGACATCACCGGCACCAATCCCACGGGCTCGTTCAACCTCGAGGAGACGCTCACGGTGAGCGCCGACGGCAAGACCTACAGCGGCTCATACGATTTCCGCCCGTATGACATGCTGGGCAACTTCGAGCCGGGCGGCGAGACCAAGGGAACGGTGACCGCGACCCGCATCACGATGAGCACACACGCCGCCGACTGACCCCCTCAGTCGCCAGGCAAGCCGTCGCGTCCGGTATTTCCGGGACGGCGGCCACCGGACTGGCGCATTGCGCGCCGGTCCGGTTGTCTGGCGCACCCGCCGGATCATCCCGGCGCCCCGCGGCGACCCGCATCGTCCGTTGCGGGAACATCGGCATCCGCGCGCTCCCTGTCCTGTATAGTCGGCCCGACTCGCTGAATTTCAGCGGATTTGCGCATGGCTCCCGCCGGCAAACAGGCACTGCGGATCGGCGACTGGCGGATAAACCCCGCACTCGACGAGATCTCGCGCGACGGCGCGACGATCAAGATCGAGCCGCGCGCCATGCAGGTTCTGCTGTGCCTGGCCGGCAGTCCCGGGGAAGTCTTCAGCGTCGAACAGCTTCTGGATACTGTCTGGCGAGACCTCGTGGTGACGCCGGACTCGGTGTACCAGGCCATCGCGACACTGCGGCGAGCGCTGGGGGACGACCAGAAAGAGCACGCGTATATAGTCAATGTCGCGCGGCGCGGATACCGGCTCGTCGCCCCGGTCTCCGCCTGGGGCGATGCGGGGTCGCCGTCGGCGCCCTCCCTCACAATCACCGATACAAACCTGCCGAACCGGACCCGCCGGCGCGTAGCGCTCCTCGCGACGTTGGTGGTCATGTCAGTGGGCGCTCTGGTGGCATTGTCCCTGGTCTGGTGGAAGCACCATGCAGCAGCCGGAGGGAGCGGGGAGACGCCGCCATCACGGGCGCCCTCCGTGGCCGTGCTGCCCTTCGCGGATCTCAGCGATCAAAAGGACCAGCAGTACTTGGCGGACGGCCTGGCGGAAGAGATCATCGACCGCCTATCGCAGATGAGCAATCTGCGTGTGCTCGCGCGCACCTCCTCGTTCTACTTCAGGGACAAGCAGGTCACCGTGCCCGAGATTGCGCGGACCCTTGGAGTGCAGCAGGTGCTCGAGGGCAGCGTGCGCAAATCGGGAGATGCCCTGCGGATCAGTGCCCGGCTGGTGCGAGTCGCCGACGGCTTCGACATCTGGACCCGCACGTACGACCGCCCGCTGGCTGATGTTTTCAACATCGAGGACGAGATTGCCGCCGCCGTGGTGCAGACGCTCAGGGCAACCACGCTGGAGCACTGGACCGGCGAGCCGGCGGCTCATACGGACAACACGGAAGCCTACAGCCTGTATCTGCGCGCCATCGCCAACCAGAACACGGCCGGTGCCGCCGAGTACGAGATGGCGATCGAGCAGCTCAAGGCGGCACTGGTGCTGGATCCCCGGTTTGCGAGTGCCTGGGCCTCGATCGCCATGGTGGAGATCTGGAAGTTCGACTACCGTTTCGTCGATCCTGACCCGGCCACCTGCACGCGGGCGCGCGCAGCGGCACAGCGTGCGCTGGAGCTGAGTCCGCAGGCCGCGCAGTCGCATCGGGCCATGGGCACCGTCTTGCAGCATTGCGGCCGAGACTTCGCGGGCGCCGAGAGACAATACCGGCGCGCCATGCAGCTGAATCCACAGGACGCACTTGCGATGAGATCCTATGCCTGGATGTGCGTCGACACCGGCAAGTGCGATGACTCACTGGTCATGGCCCGCAAGGCACTGGCGATCGACCCCCTCAATGCCTGGAGCTACGTCACGGTGGGTGATGTGGCATGGACCGTCGGCCAACTTCAGGAAGCCGAGCGCGCCTACCGCAAGGCAGTCGAACTGCAGCCCGATGGCGCGAGCATGCACGCCATCCTGGCGCACATCCTCATCGGCAATCACAAGGCCGCCGAGGCGGTTGAACAGGCTGAGAAGGAGCCCGATGCCGAATTTCGCATGGAGGTGCTTCCCTTTGCACTGGACGCCGCCGGGCGCAGGAGCGAGGCCGATCGGGCCATCGCGCAGTTCGCGGCCGGCTGGCTCGAGCGCAATCCCGCAGCTCCGTGGATGATCACCCTGTTCTACGCCTGTCGGCACGACAGTGATCAGGCCATCCACTGGCTCACCGTCTATGCCGAAAGGCACACCGGCTCGCACCCCACGCCGCCCGAACAGGAGGAATGCGAAAAATTCCTGCAATCGGATCCGCGCTACCCGGCGATCTGGAAGCGGGCCCTGAGATAGCTCCGCAGGACAAATCGCCTTCCGTCTAACGCCGCCCGCGCCCGAAATCCAGTGAGTTGGTCAGATCCCCCCATCGGCGGACGGCCGTGCGCAAGCAGGGACAGGTCACGGATGACCAATCCGGGAAGCGGCAGCGCATACCGACGAGTGATCAGACGCAAGATCGATGCGGTGCCGTCGCTGCGCTATACGCAAAACGTACCTGTTTTTACCGAGCACTTCTTCGAGGACGACGGCAACGACAGCGAAGACCAGGGCCCGGCGGGTGGCCGCACCTGGGACGGGCGCGCGCAGTCGGCCCACGACCAGGCGCGCCTGCCCCTCTTCTCGACTCTGGAGATGGCGCCGACATCGTCGCATTCCTCGCGACACTGACGGATGACTATCGGCCTTAGCGCTCGTATTTGTTCCCGTGCTCCTGCCGCACGGGATACGTGTCGTAGACGATGGTGAGCTTGCGGATGAGCGCACGGTCGGGCTCGAAGTCGAACAGGTCGACCAGCTCGAGGCTGATCAGGGTGCCATCGGAAACGGTCCAGTCGTAGCGGAAGAAAGCCGCCACGCGCCGGTTGCCGGCGCAGCTTGGCATGATGTCCAGCGGCGTGATGACGCTGCGCCGGGTGGCCTGGCCGAGCCGGTCGAAGAACTCACGCACAGGCATCTCGCCCAGAAACGGCGAGTACACCCGCCCGGTGGGGGCGAACAGGCTGACCAGGGTTTCCCGGTCATCGCGGTTCAGGGCCTCCAGATAGCGCTTCACCACCGTCACCAGATCATCGAGCATGGCCGCACCCCGTGGCATGCGCAGGCGTCGCCTGCCGCACCGGTTGGAATGTAAGATCGATCTGTGTAACATGTCAATGCAGTAAAACTAGCATGTTATGAACCAGATACCCGCCCGGTCCCACCCATCGTCCCCGGACCCCGCCCTGGCGGAGGCGGCGCGCGAGCTGCTGCGCGGTGCGCTGGTCGTGGATTTCACGCTGCCTTACGCGGATATTGGCGATCCGATGAAGAAGCTCGCCACGCTGCCGCGCTTTGCGGCTGCTGGCGTCGGCTTCGTATCCCTGAGCATCGGCGGCGACCAGACGACGATTGCCGAGACGATGCGGCTGCTTGTGCGCGAGCGCCGTCGCCTGCTCGGGCAGCCGGACCAATACGCCCTTGCAGGGGACTACGGGCAGATCGAGGCCGCGCGAGCCTCCGGGCGTCTCGCGGTGGCCTTCCACTTCCAGGGTACTGACTCGTTCGAGGGCGATCTGGGTATGGTCGAGGCCTACTACCGGCTCGGCGTACGTCATGCCCTGCTCGCCTACAACACTCGCAACCGGGTGGCGGATGGCTGCATGGAGCCAGGGAATGCCGGGATCTCCGCATTCGGGCGCCGGCTGATTGCCGAGATGAACGCGGTCGGCATGCTCGTGGACTGCACACACACCGGCGAGCGCAGCACGCTCGATGCGATGGAATGCTCGCGCCAGCCGGTGATCTTCTCGCACTCCAATGCAGCGGCCCTCTGCGCGCATCCCCGCAACATCACTGACGAACAAATCCGCGCCTGTGCAGCCACCGGTGGCGTGGTCGGCATCATGGGTGTCGGCGCCATGCTGGCCGCCGACTCGAGCGCAACGGTCGAAACGTTCATCGCGCACATCGACCATTGCGTCAGTCTCGTGGGGCCCCGGCACGTCGGTATCTCGCTGGACTACGTATACGATCCGCAGGCGACCTATACGGCGGCTCTTGCCTGGGCGGGCGGATCATTCCCGCCGGGCACGAACTACAGTGCCGACATGCCGATGCTCCAGCCGGAGCAGTTTCCGGACATCACCGCCGGCCTGTTGCGCCGAGGGTATGCGCGGGAGGACATCCTCGCCATTCTCGGTGGCAACTGGCTGCGGCTGGCGCGCCAGGTCTGGAAGTAATGGATTGGCGCGACCGCTATTCGACGCTCGAAGCCGTTCGCCAAGGCCGGTGCCTGACGGTCAGCTTCGCGCGCCCGCACAAATTGAACGCGGTCGATGCACTCATGCACACGGAGCTCGCGGCTCTGTTCCAGCGAGTCGCAGACGATGACCGGATCGATGTCATCGTGCTGACCGGCGCCGGTCGCGCCTTCTGTGCCGGTGGCGATCTCAACTGGCAGAAGCAGGCCGTGGAAAACCCCGCCTCGTTCAACCGGACGGTGCGCGAAGCCCGACAGATCGTGTGCGGCATGCTCGAGTGCGACCGGCCGATCATTGCCAAGGTCAACGGTCCCGCGGTCGGCATCGGCGCGACCCTCGCGGTGTTCGCTGATGCGGTCTTCATCGCCGACGACACGTTCCTGAGTGATCCGCACGTGAATGTGGGAATGACGGCCGGTGACGGCGGCGCGCTGATGTGGCCCCAGTTGATCGGATACATGCGGGCGAAGTACTACCTGCTCACGGGCGAGCGTATCGCCGCGCCGGAGGCGGAGCGCATCGGCCTGGTGACGGCGGCGGTGCCCCGCAAGCTGCTCGATGAGCGCGTCGATCGGGCGGTACGGCGCCTGCTGTCGTTGCCTCAGCAGGCGGTCCGTTCCACCAAAGTGGCCACGAACATTCCCTTGCGCGCCCTGATGGCCTCCGGACTGGACGCTTCCCTTGCCTTGGAGAGTATTTCCAACGTCACCCACGACCATTGCGAAGCCGTGGAAGCGTTCCTGCACAAGCGGCCGGCGCGATTCACCCGCCGGGGTGCTGCGCCTGCCAGTCCGGCCAGTGAGGGCAGCGCGGTCCGTGCGGCCAGCCCGGCTCGCCCTGTCAGCCGGGCACGCCCGCGCAAACACCGTGCCGTACGTTGAGCCGTGCTGAACGTCGATCTGGGTAACCGTGTTGCGCTGGTCACGGGCGCCGCCCGCGGTATCGGGTTCGCGATCGCGCAGACCCTGACCGCCTGCGGCGCACGGGTGATCGTCAATGACGTCAATGCCGATGCCGCGGCCGATGCCGCGGCCCAACTCGGAGCGGTCGCCATCACGGGCGATGTGTGCTTCGAGGAGTTCAGCGATTCGGTCGTGGAGCGGGCGTTGAGTGCCGCCGGCGGACTGGATCTGCTGATCAACAATGCGGGTGTCAGCGCAGCGCCGCGCAGGACAGCCGATCAATCGATCGTGGAGTGGCAGCGGGTCATGGATGTCAACCTGCGGGGCACGTTCCTCATGTCCCGGGCCGCGATCCGACACTTTGCCGCGCGGGGCAGCGGCGCCATCGTCAATCTCGGTTCCGTCGCGGGTCTCCGTCCCATGCCGGCGAGCAACGACTACGGCGTTGCGAAGGCGGCGATCGCCATGCTCACCCGTACCATGGCCGCCGACGTGGGGCGCCGTGGCGTGCGCGTCAATTGCGTCGCTCCAGGATTTTGCGATGCGCCGATGCTCCAGGCTCTGGAGCGGTCGGACCCCTCACTCACTCAATCCTATCGGCAACGCATACCGATGCATCGGTTCGCGCGTCCCGAGGAAGTCGCATCCGTGGTCGCGTTTCTGTGCAGCGAATTGGCGTCATACATCAACGGCGCCGTCATTCCCGTCGATGGAGGCTGGTTGTCCAATGCGGGCCCCTGAATCAATGACTCTTCGACAGGACATTCAATCATCCTCCGAGCGCCGGGGATGGCGCGTCGTCATCCTGCTCATGCTGGCCGGAATCGCCGGGCAGATCGACAAATCGCTGCTGAGCCTCATGGTGGGACCGATCCAGAAGGATCTCGCCATCACCGATCTGCAGATGAGCCTGCTGCTCGGCTTCGCGTTCGCCGTCTTCATGGCCGTCGCCAGCCTGCCGCTGGCCTGGCTTGCCGATCGGAGCGATCGACGCATCATCCTCGCGATTGGTGTGGGCGCGTGGAGCGTCATGACGGCACTTGGAGCATTCACCAACGACTTCACGACGCTGTTCATCACGCGCGCCGGAGTCGGCGTCGGGGAAGCCTGCCTCATTCCCGCGGGTGGTGCTCTGATTGCCGACAGCTTTTCCCGCGATCGGCTCGCGCGCGCCAACAGTGTCTTCATCGTCGGCGGCGCATTCGGCGCGGGACTGTCGCTGCTTGTGGGTGGCGGAATCGTGCAATGGGTTTCCAGCGGCGCCTATGGCTCGATCCCGGGCTTGGGCGGTTTTCACGGCTGGCAGGTCGCTCTGATCCTCGCTGCCGCCCCGGGTGTGGTTCTGGCGGCCTTGATTGCGCTGATGGTGCGCGATCCCCGCACTGGTGCAGCGGGAACGGCGAAGGCTCGCACCGACTCCGTCAACGAAACTCCGTCCGTCGGCGGTGCCGCGAGGTCCGGCGGCGGTAACGAGTCCATCGGCGAGTTCTTCCGCGAGCACCGCACGACCTTGCTGACCCTGTGGCTGGCGTATCCGCTGGCTTCGGCGGCGGCGCAGGGATGGCTCGGCTGGATACCGGCGCACCTGTCGCGATCCTTCGGTCTCGATCCGGGGCACGCCGCCGTGTACTTCGGCCTGCTGATCCTGACGTGCGGCGCCGGCGGCACCTTGCTCGGTGGTTACATCACGGACGTACTCTTCAGGCGCGGCAACAGCGACGCGGCGCTGAAGATCTCGATCTTTTCCTTCCTGTGCCTCGCCCTGATCGGCGCGTTGACGCCACTGGCGGGCTCATTGACCGCAATGCTGTGCCTGCTGGGGCCGTTCTTTCTCTTTGCCGGCCTGATGGCAGTCATGCCGACGCTGGCGATGCAGCTCATCACCCCACCGCAGTACCGCGCCCGCGTGATCGCGGGAATGCTGCTGGCGGTGACCCTGATCGGCGGTGGACTCGGTCCGACGGCCGTGGCCCTGATCGAGCGCCTGCTGGGCTCGCCGCATTCAATGGGCGTGGCGCTGGCCCTGACGGCCGGAGTGCTCTGCCCGATCAGCGCACTGCTGTTGCATTTCGCTCGTGCGCCATTTGCCCGCAGCCTGGCGGCCACGGCGGGCGCGCCGCTCAGGCGCGAAAGTACGGAATGACTTCCCGCCCCAGCAGTTCCAGAGCCGCCTGAGGATCGGGACCGAGCGGTCCGCCGAGGCCGACCTCGTCGATACCCGCGGTGGCGAGTTCCTCGATCTGCCGGATGACCTCGCGGGGAGTCCCGACGATGCCGAGCCGCAGCATGTCTTCGGTCACGAGTGCCTGTGCTCCCGTGTAGTCGGCGGCACGCAGCCGCTCGCGGATCGGGTCGAAATCGGCGCTC
>DATKLO010000121.1:0-34834 GCA_035542375.1 Steroidobacteraceae bacterium
ACCCCGGTGGTAGTAGTAGTTGTTGATGGCCAGCAGCGTGCTCATGCTTCAGTGCCTGGCCGGCCCGGCGAACAGATCGACGAGCGCCTGCGCGTTGCGCAGGGAGTGCTTGCTGCGCGCGTGGACGCGTGCGCGTCCTGCCAGATCCTCGCGGCGCTGCCGGTCACTCAGCAGCGCACGCACGCTCTCCACCATATTCTGCCGTGATCCAAAGCAGCAGATACCCATCCCCTGGCGGCTCAGCAGGCCTTCGGGATCCACGTTCAGGCTCACCACCGCCGCATCCCGCATCCATGCCTGGATGAAAGTGTTCGGGAAGCCTTCGCGCTCGCTGGTGTTGACGAAGACGTGCGCGCGGGCAAGCAGGCGATTGACCTCGCTCTGGCTCAGCTCCCCGAGATACTCCAGGTTGGGCGTGGCGGCGATCTCGCGCAGCAGCCCGGTTGCCCACTCGCGGTTGCCTGGACCGGCCTGCATCGGTCCGGCCATGACGAAGCGCACGTCGGGCACATCCCGCAGCGCTTGCGCGAGCTGCACGAATGCCTGCGGCTGCTTCCATTTCTTCACGCTGGCGATCCACGCCACGGTCAGAGGTCCCGACTTGTCGCTGGGTTCGCTGGGCCACGGATGGAAGTTGGGGATGATGGCATCCGGTGTGCGCTGGTAGTGGCGCTCCAGCAACCGGGCCTGGTCGGAAGTCTGCGCGACGATGCAATCGGCATGACGCAGACCATATTCGACGCTGCGCTTTTCGAGATAGCGCCGGATCGGATTGCGGCCTTCCAGGGATGCATCCGGCTCCACGTCACTGTCGTGGGCTACATGCCAGAGGAAGCGCGCGCCGTTGCGCAGCGCATAGTGCGCAGCCACGCCCGAATAGCCGCACGCGACCCGCTGGTAGATGACTTGCGGCTGCAGTTCGCGCAGCGCCGCGTACATCTGCGGCGCGTATGTCAGGTAACCGAAGCGGGGAGGGCGGCTGCTGTCGCCCACCTGCACGATCCGGTAGGCGGGCGGGGACTGGTCGGGCGCCACCCTGCTGGTCACGTAGAAGATCTCGAAGCGGTGCTGCGAAGCGAGCACCTCGAGCAGGCAGTCGATCTGGAATTCCGCCCCGCCATTGGCGCGCGAAGAGTGAGCGGGAGTCACTATGCAGAGCCGCTGCCGCGCCTGGGTTGCCGCGCTCATGGTGGATTCCCCGCGGCAATCCGCAGCATCTCATGCTCCACCAGATCGGCGATCCGCGCATAGCCGCGATGCTCGAGCACATACTGCCGGCCGCGCTCACCCATGGCGCGCACGAGATCCGGCGCGCGCAACAGTCTGACGATCGCGTCCGCGAAGGCCTGTTCCTGCCAGGGCACGCAGTAACCGCAGCCGCTCTCCTCGATGAGCAGCTTCTGCTCCGGATGGGTGTTGCCGACGACCGCCTTGCCCAGGGCCATGTACTCCACGAGCTTGGTGGGTGAGGTCGAGTTGAGCACGAAAGAGGGATAGAAGGGCGACACGCAGACATCCGCTTCCTGCACGTAGCGGAAAGCCTCGGCCTGGGGCAGCTGGCCCTTGAACACGAGCGCGCCTTCCAGTCCGTTGCGGCGCGCTTCAGCGAGCAGGAAGGCCTCGTCCTCGGCGAGCTCCGCCTTGCCGATCAGATAGAGCCTGGCTGCGGGGATCTCGGCGCGCACCCGTGCCAGAACGCGCAGCAGGAAGTCCAGGCGGCGCTCCTTGTTGAGCGAACCCAGATACAGGAAGCAGGGCTCGCCCGGCGCAATGAGCTGGCGCGGGGTCGAGGCGCCGTGCTGCGGGAGGTTGCCGGTCCTGACGCCCATCGGCACCGCGGTCAGCCTGGCAAGCGCAATCCCGTGAGCCGCCACATCGCGGCGCATCTGCTCGCTTTGCACGAAAATGTGATCGGCGCGCGGCAGGAGCAGCCGATACAGCAGGAACTGGAACACCGCGCCGCGAATCCGGTAGAGCAGCGGATAGGGCGCCGTGCCATCGCGCGCCCGCGCCAGGTAGAACTCGGGCAGTGGAAAGGAGAGCCAGTAGATGAAGCGTTTGCGGTTGCGGCGCGCGGCGATCAGCGCCAGCACCGCGGTGAGAAACTTGTCCTTGACCTCGATCGCGTCGTATTGTCCGGTGCGCATAAGGCCAAACAGCCGTGCGTCATGGACGATACCCATGACGTGTTTGCGGATGCGCCGGAACAAGGAGTTGCCACGATCGGCCGGGGCGACCCAGACGCGTCCGCCACCCCAGTCAGCCACGTATCCGCGCCTGCACTCGGCTTCGCTTTGCAGGATCCAGTCGATCCTGTGGCCGCGTCCGGCCAGTTCTTCGCCGAACAGCACCGAGACGTCCACGCGCTGCGGCGGGTAAGTGTCCGACGACACCACCAGCAAGCGGAACGGCCGGCTCCGGGCACTGACGCGGAAGCTGTCCACGGCGGCGTTCACAACGTGGCACCACCCGGCGTGGCGGGGCGCAAAAGACCCAGCCACTGCAGCAGTCGCGCCTCACGGCCGTGGAACAACGATTGGAGCAGGTCGCGATCCGAACGGCTGATGGCCGGCGTGCGCAGATAGATCAGCAACGTGGCGGCGCAGATCGCCGCGCCCAGTGCCAGTTGCACTATGGGAGGAGCTGCGAGTGACGACTTCAGGGTCGTGCACAGCAGGACTACGCCGCCCCACAGTACGGTTCCGCTGAGTACGAATGACAGCGCGTTACCCCAGACGGCACGGTGGCGCACGTGCCACCAGATGAAACAGTTCTTCAGCAGGGTGGCAGATCCGCGCGCCAATGCGGCCCCGTACAGGCCTCCCCACGGCACCAGCACCAGCAGGGCCACGATGTTGTAGACCGCCGTGATCTTGCTGGCCAGCACGACGCCCGGGCGCTCCTCATATTGCGCAACCAGGGTGACCGGGGTGGCAATCGAATTGATCATCGTCACCGCGATCATGATGGGCAGCAGCCAGGACTCCTCGACGAACTTGCCGCCGAATATGACGTGCACGAGTTCGGCGTGATAGACCAGCGAGAATGCCAGCACCGGCCAGTAGGGCACGAAGTTGAGATTGAGCAGCAGCGTGAAATACTGAGGAATACGCCGGTCCGCCTCCGCGGGCCGCGTGGCGAAGAACATCGGCTGTATGACGTTATCGAACAGCCCGAGCGGAGTCACGTTGTTGATCATGTCCGCGAGGCGACTGTAGAAGGCGTAGATGCCGACCGAGATGGGATCGATGAAGGCGGCGATGAAGAAGTTGTCCAGCTTCTGATCGAGCAACAAGGTGCCCGCGTCGTTGAAATTGGTGTAGAGCCCGTAGCGCAGCAGGCGTCTGCGGTCTTCCGGCGGTGGTCTGCCTCCGTCGTCCAGATGGTTTCTGCGGCTGTGCAGGAGGTACACGCTCCGGACGAAGACGAAGGCAATCGCGTAGGCGGCGGTGTCCGCGAGAATGGCTCGTTCGAGCGTCAGGGCGTCGAATGAGGCGAGCAGGCTGTAGCCGATCAGTTTGGCGACTGAAAGCGTAACCACGGCGCCAACGCTGTACCGGTGCAGCATGTGCGCCGCGAGGGTCATCTGCACGATCTGCAACTGGAAGTGCAGCAGGATCAACATGCAGAACAGCATGAAAGCGCCGCGATAGGGCGTGAGCTGGAACAGGGGCGCCAGATGATTCCAGGCGAGCAGCAGGATACCGAGGATGATGACGTTGGCCCCGAAACGGGCCGATGCGACGAAACGCACCAGCCATGCCGCCGCGCCCGTGTTGCCCGTGCGCAGGTATTCCGGCTGGTAGCGACGCAGGGTCTGTTCGAGTCCGAGCGAGACCACCGTGCTCACCACGGGAATGAAGGAGTAAAGCAGGCTGTAGATGCCGAAGTCTTCCTTGCGCATCGCACGCACGAGCACGATGTAGCCAAGGATGGTCGAGGCCTGGGAAAGCGCCCGGAACAGCATCGTGTCGATGAGTGAGCGTCGGGCGCGGGTTTGAGTGTAGATGGACACGGCGAGCCTGCTAACCGCAGCGCGCTCCCGGCGGCGAATGCTGGCGCAGCAGAGGACTGTGGCGCACCCGCTCAGTCGGAGCCACGGTCGCCCCCGTATCCATAGCCGTAAGCGTAGTGCCGCCCGAAGTCGGTTGACCGGTTGAGCACCACGCCGGCGACCGGGAAGGGCTCGAGCAGTGTGAAGGCCTTGCGCAATTCCGTGATCGGCGTCTGCCCTTCGGCGGCAACGAGCAACATGGCATCCACGCGGGGAGCCACGACCAGTGCGTCTTCCGGGCTGGGCAGTGGCGGCAGATCCACCAGGATCAGCGGGCTGGTGACCGAAGCCTTGATGAAGCCAAGCAGTTCTTCCAGGCGCGAGCTCGACAGTAACTCCGCTGCGTTCTGCGACGGAGTGATGCTGCCGGCCACCAGCAGATTGTCCACACCGATGGACATGAAAAGATCCTGCGCCGCGCGCTGTTTCTGCTCGAAGAAGTCCCGCAACTCCACGGGCGGTCGGATACCCAGACTGCGGCACACGGTGGGATTGCGCATGTCCAGGTCTACCAGGACCACCATGCTGTTGCGCTCCCGCGCCAAGCTGAGGCTCAGGTTCACAGCGGTCAGTGACTTGCCATCCTGAGGTGCCGCGCTCGTCACCCCGATGGTGGTCCACCCTTCTGCCCTGACGCGGTGCAGGAGGCGGGTGCGGAGCATTCCATAGGCTGCTATGGCTCCCCGGTCCTCGAGGACGGCGCTGCTCATGAGCAGGCGGTTCTCGCGCGCGAAGATCGGGTCGACGGTGACGGGATGGGGCTGGAACTGAGCCTGCGGTGCCTCCGCGGAATCGCTGGCGCGGCGCGTCGGGGCAGCCACCGCCTTGGGCGCGCTGGAGTGGGCCGCCTTGCCGGTGGAGCGCTCGGGCTTGAGGGACTTGGCCCGTTCCAACGCTGATTCGATGATCGTCATGGGTTTCCGCAGAGGTGGCGAGCGTCAGTGGTGGGCCAGCAGGGCAGAGACCACCGCCGCGCCCACGAACAGGGTAGCGAGCGCGTAGGCCACGGCCCAGGAGGTGAACACCAGCCGGCGCCGGCGCCGGTCACGCGAGTTGGGAATGCGGGGAATGCTGGCAAGCAGCGGGAATGCGGCGTTGACCGGGAAGTCCTTGGTGCTGCGCACGGTGGAATCGGCGCTCTCGGCGATGGCCATGGCGATGGCGGAGAGCGCTCCGCCGAGTGTGATGCCGAGCAGGATCAGTCCGATGCGGTTCGGATACACCGGCAGGCGGCCCGGAAACGGCGCGGCCAGCAGGGTGAACTTCTCGCCCTGCTCGCCGCTCTCGAAGTTCTGCGCCACGGTCGCTTTCTGCAGCCGGTCCTGCAGCTGGGCGTAGGCCGTCTGCAGGCTCTCGCGGCGACGCAGGATGTCGGCGTACTCGCGTTCCACCCCCGGCGTGCGGCGTAGCAGTTCTTCGTAGTTCGCCATCTGGGCCCGGATGCGGTCGGCCTGGGCTCGCAGCGCGCGCAGTTCATTGCGCGTGGACTCCAGCTGGCTGGCGGTGGACAGATACAGGGGATTGGTGGCGTTGGCCACGACCCCGTTGGTCGTGTTCGTCTGCTGCATCAGCGCCTCGAGGGCGCGCTTCAGGCGTTTCACTTCCGGATGGTCGGGGGTGTAGCGCTGCTGCGCTTCAGCCAGTTTGGCCCGTACCGTGGCGGCGTCCGTCAGGTCACCCGCCTCGGTGATCAGATTGGGACTGGTGTGGCTGAGCTCCACGGCCAGCAGGCTCTCCTTCTCCTGGTCGCGCAGGATCTCCTGCTGCACCTGGTCCAGGTCATGCTGGTTGCGGTCGATGGCGTTCTCGTTGCGCTGCGTGTACTCGGGCAGGGCTTCGCCGTGCGCGTTCTTGAACTTGTTGATTTCCTCGTCGATCGCGCGCATCTGCCTGCTGACATCCTGCGCCTGGCTGGCGAGGAAGGTGGCGGCTTCCTTCGCGCTCTGCTCACGGGTCCGCTGGTTGTACGTCAGGAACAGCTGCGCCAGCCGGTTGGCCACGTCCGCGGCGCGCTCCGAGTCGGGATTGTCGTAGTGCAGCGAGAATGCGTTGGCGTCCTGGTCGGGCTTCATCGTCACCGGGTCCACCCGCTCGAGCTTGGTGTTCTCCAGGATGCGCTGCGCCTTCTCCTTGGCCGACAGCTGCGGAAACTGCGGGTAGGGATCGCGCTCGTGCACCAGAGCCTCGAGCGTGTCGAGTTTCATCACCCGTCCCTGCACGATTTCGATCTGCTGCGCCGACAGGCTGTTGACCGTCGGTACCACCAGGTCCTTGTTGACGGTGGAGGGTTCTATCAGGATGGTCGCGGTGGATTCGTAGAGTGTCGGCAGGGTGAAAGCCAGGTACACGGCCAGCAGCACGGTGATCGGGCCGATCGTCGCGATGTACTTGTAGCGCCGGCGGACTACCCCGAGGTAGCCACGCATCCCGCCTGTCGTTTCCTGCGCTGTCTCCATATCCCCTGTCTCTCGCACCGCCGCCCGTCAGTACTGTCGTCCGAGCCCCCTGTAGCCAAACTGCAGCGACACCTGGTTATTGTTGGCGCCTTCCGGGTCGAATCGATACTTTTGCCACTGGTAGGAGTACCCACCTCGGATGAACAGCACGCGGGTGAGCATCCACTCCGCAAACACCTGTCCGACGAGGTAATTGCGCGTATCGCTGGGCGAGTTGCTCGCCAGAGTGCCCAGGCGCTGGTAGAGCAGCGCCGCGGTCAGCGCGAAACGCTCGGTGATCTCCCGGTCGTACTGACCCTGCACCTGGTCGGTGTTGTAGAGACCGCCGCCACTGCTTGGGAGGATCTGCCGCCCCACCGTGAGCCGCAGCTTGTCAGTGCGGCCGGCGTAGACGGTCTCGACATTAGCGCCCCAATTGGTGGTGGAATCCTGGAAGGGGGTCGGCGTGGTCTGCTCGTTCCTGGTCCTCTGCAGCAGCACCGTGAGGGTGCTGTGGAATATCGGCGACCAGTTGTAGGTGCCCTGGACGAGTCCGCCGTAGGCCTCGGAGTGCGACTCGATGTTCACCGCCTCGAACTTCGCGCCGAACACGCCGAACTGGATGTCCGAGCGCGCGCTGACCGTGTAGTCGAAATAGGGTTGCGCCTGATAGTAGTTGAACCCGACGTG
The DNA here is from genome assembly GCA_035542375.1 of Steroidobacteraceae bacterium. GTDB lineage: Bacteria > Pseudomonadota > Gammaproteobacteria > Steroidobacterales > Steroidobacteraceae > 13-2-20CM-66-19. The sequence continues at coordinate 7,180 of DATKLO010000121.1, forward strand.
CGCACTCGGATCATTGGGGCTGTAAGTCATACGCTGGAATGTTGCCGACAGGCCGCCGCTGAACAGCGCCGAGAAGCCGTGATCGTAGCTCGGTGTAAGGTAGACGTTGTCGCGCACGACCCCCACGGACACGCGGCCGGTGGTGGGGGTGACCGGCAGGCCGGGATTCACTGGGTTGAACTGCGCATCCTGGATCTCGGCATTCAGATCGTCGCGCCGGTCGATGCGGCCGCGCAGGCTGAACTTGTCGCGCTGGTAGCGCAGCTGGCCGTTGATGTCGAGCATCGCCTCCAGGCGATTCAGGCTGGTGTCGGTCGGGTAGTATTCGTAGCGGACGTCGGGGCGCAGTGTGAGCTGCGAATTCGGTGTGGCTACGCCAATCAGCGTGGCGACATCGGCCATGTAACCGGCACCGCTCTGCGCAGCGCCAGGCTGCAGCTCGATGTTGGTATTCCACTGACCCTGCACGCTTGCCACAGGTTGATAAAACACATCGGCGGCCGGTGCGCTCGCCGCAGCCAGCGCCAGCAGCGCGGCGCCGCAGGCCGCGCCCAGCCGCGCCCCGCGCGGCGATGCCTTGCGGCGCGGTGACACCTTAGGGCACGACGACGACATCGCCGCTCTCCAGCTCCACGTTCTGCTCCAGGTTCCTGCCGGCGCTCACCTGACTGAAGCGGAAGTTGAGCACCCGTTGCCCGCGGATCACGATGATGGAGTCCATCTTGGCATACGGGTTGCCACCGCCCGCCAGACTCAGCGCCTGCAGGATGTTGATTCCGGGGTTCATGATCAGGGCGCCGGGCTTGTTCACCTGTCCGACCACGTAGGCAACGTTGCCGTTCACCTGCGTCACGGCGATGGTGACGGTGGGCTCGGAGACGAACTTCTTGAGTTTGCTCTCCATCTCGATGCGCAGCTGCTCGACATTCTTGCCGGCGGCGGTCAGTGTGCCGATGAGGGGAAACGCCAGTTTGCCATCGGGAGCCACCGTGATCTCGACGGGCTGCATCTTCGGATCGTCGTACAACCCCAGCAGGACCTTGTCGCCGGGATGGATCTTGTAATCCGGCAGGTCGGCCGCCAGGGCCGTGCCCCCCAGCGACAACAGCAGTACGGCGGACAGCCGTGGCAGGCGCGCGACAACGTGACGATCAAGCATAGGATTCCCTCAAGCAAGGCGCATGCCGGGGAGCGATCCTGCACGCGTGGACGCCACCCGCGGCCCGGCCACCCCGGTGCTGGCGCGCGCGCGGGTATGCCTGAGCGGTCCGCATACGATCGAGTGGCATCGTCGCTATCCCCGGTCTTTATGCCGGCAGCGCACGTAAAGCTCGTGCGTCTGCGAAGTTCCGCCGCGATGCCCGGCTCATTAACATATGGCCCGGAATTCCGGGCACTTAGGCTGAGCGCGTCGGTGCGTTGCGCAGGGGCAGTATAGCGCCGAAAGTCGCACGGCGACAGGAATCGGGAGCGCGCCGATCCAACAAACGCAGGCTCGCGGGCGTTCCTTCGAATAAGACAAATGACGGCCGGCGGCGGTCTGAAAGCGTGCTGCAAGGAACCGCGTCACATCTTGAAAACCTGACGCGCTCATGCGCCAGGTTCCTGCGACGAATGGGTGGTCGCGTGCACCAGAACGATCGCAATATCCGGGGTCAGGCCCTGCCATGCGACGCTCCAGGGTACCGTCCCGAGGCTCGCCTGCAGTGCCGGCAGCCGGCTCGTCTCCATCACGATCCACACCTTGCGTCCAGTGCCGATCTGCGTGCCGAGTGCCTGCGGGGAGTGCAACAACGGCAGGTTGCTCCAGCGCTCGAAGCGTCCGCGGCGGCAAGACCAGCTCTCGAAGCGCACATCGGACTGGTCCATCCAGTAGAAATTACTGTGTGGATAGTAAAAATCCACGCCGGGGAAGCTGTTGATCACGATATCGCTCGCGCGGTCCACGTGGCTCGTCAGCCAGTCGGCCGCGCCGCGCAGGTCGCTCCTCGGCTGGTAATGTGCGATCTCGGCGGGCGATGCGTTCAGACGAAAACTCACGGCCGCACTGTCGATGTTCCACAGGTGTACGGGGCGAAAGTCCTCGCTCAGCGTGAAGGCAACGATCGTGAGCCACGCGGCGCCGAGTCCGGCGGTGGATTCGTTGCCTGACACGGTGCTCACGAGCCATCTCGCCGCCGACAGTGCCAACACGATCGCGAGCGGATACAGAAAGAAAACATAGCGGGTTTCGTGGCGCGGCGGATGACTGGCACTGGCTGCAAGCAAGAGGATCAGCAGCAGTCCCAGCAGCGCTCGCTCGGCAAGCAGAGTGCCGCCTGGCGCACGGATTACCCGGGCGCATTCGACGACGAGCAGCACGCACAGACCCAGTCCCAGCAGCGGCACGGTGCGCGCCCACGGAACGGCGACCTCGCGCACGAAGTCCGGAACGCGTACGAACTGGTAACCAAGCAGCAGGACGGTACGCACGGGCGTGAGGCCACTCGCGTGCCAGTCATGAGTTCCAAGGCCAAACAGACTCCAGTAGAGGGTACAAGCGCCGATTGCCACAAGGAATGCCATCGAGGCGGGCAGCATCAACTCCCGCCAGCTGCGGATCGACAGCACCGCCATCACGAGGAGCAGCGCCGCGGCGAGTGCGAACTGTTGCAACAGGGCGCATCCCAGCACGGCAATGCATCCCAGCAGCGCGAGGGGTGAAGTGCCTGCGCGCACCAGGCGCACGATGGCGATGACAGCGAGGACCAGCGGCAACGCAAGGGCCAGCATCCACAGCGGATGCAGATGCAGTGTCGTCCAGGGCATGGCGGCCGCATCGAGCCGGCTCAGATGGATCTCCGGCGGCGCCTGGTAGTCATCGGGCAGGATGGGCTCATCGCCACCGGCGCGCAGGTTGGCTGTCGCGAGGAGGTAGCCGGGCACGCACAGCAGGGCAGTTCCCAGCAGGTATTTCCAGTCGGCGCGGCTGAGCCGGCCGGAGGGAGTGCGCAGGAACGGCGGCAACAGGTTGGTCAGGGCGAGGAACACTCCGCCTTCCCACACGAGTACCGCAAGGAGTGACAGCAGCAGCATCGGCAGCAGCGCGCGGCGGCTGCGATCCAGGGTGTAGGCCAGGAAGCAGACCAGGTACCAGAGAAACACGGCCTGGAATGGCGCATACATGCGACCGAACCGTGCGAGCTCGGTCTCCCAGACCGACAGGGCCAGCAGTGCCACGGCGGCCAGGCCCAGCGCGCGGCCACCGAGCCGGCGGGCGAGCAGGTAAGCAGCCGGCAGGGACACGAGACTGCACACGGCAGCAATCAGTCGCGGGGCGAGCTCCGGGCCCACGCCCGCAAATTGCAGTAGCGCCGCCAGGTACTGCAGGGCGAGACCGCGCACGTACAGACCGCCACAGGCGTACTGCGGCAATCCGCTGCGCAGCACGTTGAGTACCGATTGTTCGAGATAGTACTCATCGATCGCCAGGGGCCACTTGCCCAGTCCATGGAAGCGGGCGAAGGCGCCGAACAGCACGCAGCCGGCGGCGAGCAGAGCCAGGGCCCGCAGCCAGCCGTCGCCAGAGTTGCCGCGTGCAGCGCTCACGCCGGGCAATTACCGCAGCACTACCCTTTCAAGCGCGGGATCCCGCGTCGTACGCGGCGCCGCGGGCTGCGGTGGGTACTGGATGATTTCCGCCGTGCGGTAGTCCTTCAGATGCTGCGCGTGGGTGAAGATGATCAGCTCGGCGAGCAGTCCCAGGGCAAACAACTGCAGGCCCAGCACGACCACCAGGGCGGCGAGCAGCAGCGCGGGGCGATCGCTCAGGCTCTGCCCGAACAGCAGCCGGTCCGCGACCAGGTACAGGATGATCAGGCCGCCGGCTCCAAACATCGTGGCGCCGAGCGTGCCGAAGAACCGCAGCGGCTTCTTGGTGAAGCGCACCAGGAAGAACACCGTGAACACATCCAGGATGAGGTGTGCATAGTCTCCCGGGAGATACACGCCTTCAAAGCGGTCGAGGCGGGACTGGCTCAGCTCGATCTCCGCCACCTTGAATCCCTGCCGGTCGGCGAGGATGGCCAGCAACCGGTGACGATCGCCGTACAGGCTGAGTTCCTCGAGCACGCTGCGCTTCAAGGCGCGGGCGCCGCACCCCAGATCGTGGAGGCGCATGCCGGTCACCATCCGCACCATGCCGTGGAAGGCCCTGCGACGCAGCCTCTCCAGCACGCCGCCGGCGCGCGGCCAGCGCCACCCCACCGCCACGTCGGCACCGTCCAGGGCGGCCACCAGCTTGCCGATCTGGCCGCCCTCGACCTGATGGTAGGCCGGCAGAGTCAGGATCAGATCGCCCGAGGCCCGCTCGAAGCCGGCCATGAGCGCGGTCGATTCGCCAAAGCGCCGGTTCAGACACACCAGGATGAGGTTGCCCGCGTCGATCAGCGGCTCGAGCTGCCGCAGGACATCCGGATGGGGTCCATCGAGCACGAAGATGAATTCGTGCGTCATGAGCAAGGGTTCGAGGCCGGCGCGGTACTCGGCAAACAGCTCGGCCAGGTCGGAGTGACGGGCGCCGACCGGGATGATGACTGACAGCTGTACCTTCCGATTGCGTTCGATCATCGGGCCTGCGCCTCAGTGTTGGGCGCGCGCGTGCGCAGACGCTGGGTCAGCGTCGCGTATTGATGCTCGCGGGAATCGCCCAGGTCGTAAATCAATTCACCTATGGCACCGCTGCAGAACAGGATGAACGCCGATGCCAGGAGGATGAGTCCCGAGCCCGCCAGGGGCAGGGAGGGTGTGGCGCCATCCAGCAGCGCGCGCACCAGCGAGTAGCCCAGCAAGCTCGTGCCGGTGAGCAGCAGGGGCAGGGCGAGCAGGCTGAACCACATGAGTGGTCGGGCGGCGAAGGAGGCGATGGTCTTGATCACGAGCAGATCCAGCAGGACCTTGTAGATGCGTGACAGACCGTACTTGGAGTTACCGAAGCGCCGTGCATGGTGTCTGACCTTGACCTCGGCGATGCGTGGACCGGCGATGGACGCCATGGCAGGAATGAAGCGGTGCATGTCCGAGTAGAGCGGGATGCGTTTGATCACGCTGCCGCGGAATGCCTTGAGCGAGCAGCCGTTGTCGCGGATCGGAATGCCGGTCACCTTGCCGATGAGCCAGTTGGCAATCCGCGAGGGGATCTTGCGCGAGACCAGCTTGTCCTGGCGCTGGAAGCGCCAGCCCACCACGATGTCGTAACCCGAATCGATCTTCTGCAGGAACTGCGCGATGTCCGCCGGATCGTTCTGCAGGTCGCCATCCATTGTCACGAGAATCTCGCCGATGGCGTGATCGATGCCGGCGGCCATTGCCGCCGTCTGACCATAGTTGCGCCGGAACCTGACGAAGCGTACCCGCGGGTCGCGTTCCGCGATGGCGCGGGCGCGCGCCGCGGTGGAGTCCTTGCTGCCGTCGTCGACAAACACCATTTCGAAGGTGATGTTCAGCGGCTCGAGACCCGCCACGACAGCGGCGTGCAGCGGCTCGATGCTTTCCTCTTCATTATAGAAGGGGACGATGACCGAGACCTTCGGAACCGCGGCCCCGGTGCTGTTGGTGTTGGTCGTGTCGGTACGCACGGGATACGCTCTTCTAGAGAGCGGCTCCGCTCGCGGCGTACGCGCTGAATGTTCGCGACAGGCCGTCGATGAGCGGCACGCGCGGTCGCCAGTTCAGCATCCTGTGGGCCTTGGAGCAGTCCCAGCGCACCGGTGTGATGCGATTGCGGATGCGATAGCGGGTCGTGGCAGGCTCCTTCTTCCGGGCAGCAGCGGCAATCTCCGTCAGCAACCCCAACGCATAATACGCAGTTCGCGGCATCCGCAGGACACGGGGCGCCCCGCCCGTGGCCTGACGCAGCAGGTCCATGTACTGCTGTTGCGTCAAAACGTCATCGTCGACGATATTGAAGGATTCGCCGCTGATTCCCGCCACCTCGGCGCCCAGGATCAGCGCTTCAACCGCGTTGTCCACGAAGGTCAGGGGCAGGGGCACGCGGCCATTTCCGTACATGACCACCAGATTGGGTCCGACCTTCTGGCACACGTGCGGCGGATAGATGCCGGCGCCCTGGCCGCAGACCAGCCCCAGCCGCACGATCACCCCCTCAACGGTGCCGGCGCGGACGGCGTCCTGGATGAGCCCTTCAGCTTGAACTTTGGCACGAGCGTAATGACCCAGCTGGCCGGACTGGTCGAAGGGACAGTTCTCGTCGATCACCGCACCTGCGCGTTGCCGCGCCAGTGGGTACGAGGCAAGTGTCCCCGCAAATACGATGCGCCGCACGCCCGCCCGGCGCGCTTCCTGCAGCAGATGCCGGGTTCCCTGCACGTCGATGCGGTCGAAACGTGCGGCATCGCCGTACATCGCGGATCCGAGGTGGAAGATCACGTCGGCTCCCTGGGCTGAGCCCTCGATCGTGGCGGGATCACTGAGATCACCGACGCAGATCTGCGCTCCCGCCTCGGCGAGGCTCGCGGCCTTGGCTGGATTGCGTGCCAGCGCCCGAACGGCATAGCCGCGCCGCAGCAGCTCCCGTGTCAGATGTGATCCGACGAACCCGGTCGCTCCGACCACCACGGCCAGCCTCCGGCCTGCACCGGCCGAGGCGTCAGCCATGAGTTCCGCTCCGGTGACAGTTGCGACCGCGGGCGCCTCGGCCCGATCGCGCTCGGGCCAGATGGCTCGCATCATGGCGATCGATTGAGTCCCTTCGACGGGCCCGACCGGTGCCGGCTTGCCAGCCTTGATCGCGTCGTAGAAAGCATGGATCAAAGGGGCGATACCGTACGAGCCATCGACCTTCCTGCGCAGCAGTTTCCACACCGTTCCCGCCGTGCTCGCCACAAGCTGGGTTGCCACGTCGAGATTGCCCAGCCCGCGGCCGATCTTCTGGGGGACCGGCAGTTCGCGCTGAACCGTGACGGTCATGCTGGAGATGTTGAGTCGCAGCAGCATCTTCTCGCAGACGATTTCGACCTGACCCATGTCGGGCTTGCCGCGCAGCGAGACTGACAGCGTACCGAGACCGCGTTCGGCATCGACCAGGGCGCGCACGTCGGCCGTGCCACCGTCGGGAATCATGGGCGCGCTGCGGCGCGCAGCGGTGGTCTTCAGTGGGCCGCCCAACAGCCGGATCAGCACCGAAGCCGGGTGAATCGCCAGATCCTCGGCCAGTCCGCCGGGCAGATCGCCGGCCCAGTGACCCTGGCCGTAGCTGGCGTTTCGCCGCACATCGAAGTTGAACGAGCTGGATGCCTGCAGCACCTGCCCGGTGGCGCCCGACTCGATCAGCTGTGTCGCGCGCAACATGGCGGGTGAGTACAGCCAGCAGTGCCCGACGCACAACTCGCGCCGCGCGGCCGCTGCCGCCTGCGTCATCAGTTCGCAATCCTCGACCGTGAGAGCCATGGGCTTCTCGACATAGACGTGCGCGCCGGCCTGCAACGCTTGCACGGCAAGCGCGGCATGCGATGCCGGAGGTGTCAGGATGTGCACCACATCGGGTTTGAGCTCGAGCAGTTCGGTCAGGCTGGCGAACGTGCGACTCACGCTGAAGAGGGCGGCCTGGGATCTGGCACGCGACAGGTCACGGTCGGCGATGCCGACGATCTCGGCGCCCGGATAGCGGCTGGCCGCCCACAGGTGGTGGCCCGAGATCATTCCACTGCCGACGATACCGATCTTCATTTGGTATAAGAGTCCCGTGCGGTTTTCGGGGGAGGCCGGTGCGGCGTACCTTGTCTCAGGCTGGCTTTTGCCCGGCTGCGTCATTGCGCCCCGCGGCTACTTTAGCAAAGATCGGTCCCGCGCAAAGGCGGGTCGATCCGGGACGGGCGGGGCACCTGACTTAATCCGCCGCAAGTTGGGTTCTCGCGGGCGGCGGCGCCCGTATTTTGGACGGCCAGGCGTCCGCGCGCACACGAAAAGATACAAGTGCAACAGTCAATTCGCCCACACAGCGCACCCGGTCCGCGAGGGAACGGTACGGCGCCGCGATGAAGGTCTTCACGAACGCCGCCTGGCTTGCGCTTTCGCGGGCCTCGACCGACGTGCTCAGCTTCGTGTTGTTCGCGGTGATCGCGCGGACATTCGGACCGGAAGGCAGCGGCGAGTATTCCTACGCCTTCGCGCTCGCCACGCTGTTGGCTCTCTTCACCACTTCGGGGCTGGAAGAGTACGGCATCCGGCAATACGCCCGCGCTGCCGGCGAAGAGCGCAGCCGGATGTGGTCCGATCTGGTGTGGACACAGGGCGCCCAACTCGCATGCGGCTTCGCGGTGTTCGTGTTGCTCGCGGCCGCCGGAGTATTCAGGCCGAGCCGCTGGGTGGTGGTCGCCGAGCTCGCCTGCTATCTGGTGGGCTGGATGATGGCGCGCACTCTCTTCATACCGGCGATGGCCGCTCAGTCCATGCGGGTACCCGCGCTGACCGACCTGGCCTGCCGGCTGTCGGCGATCGTGGCTGCACTCGCGCTCGGTCTGTTGCTCGAGCCACCGCTCCCCTGGCTGCTGGTCGGTTTTCCGCTGGCGGGCCTGCTGCTGCTGGCCCTGGCCGCGCGCAATGCCGCGCGACAGGGAGCCGCCTGGCGTCCGGTGCCCAACTGGCAGGGCATCCGCGCCACGGCGCGCCAGGTGGCGCCATTCATGGGTTCCGATCTGCTCGGTCAGTTCTATGCCCGCGCGGATCTGCTGCTGATCGCCTGGTTCCTCGGCGATGCCTCGGTGGGTCTGTATGCCACCGACATCAAGTTCATCGAAGTGGGACTGCTGCCCCTGTTCCTGCTGGGCACCGCGGCCTATCCACTGTTGAGTCAGTATTCGCTGCGTGACGAGGCGGTGTTCGGGCAATCGGCGCGCGACCTGGTTCGGATCATCTTCCTGTGCGCTGGCTGGCTGAGCGTCGGTATCTACTGTCTGGTGCCGCTGCTCATCGTGCCGCTGTTCGGCGGCAAGTTCATTCCGGCCGCGAAACTGCTGCCGTGGATCGCGTTGCTGGCTGTCGTGAAAGGTGTCGAAACGGCGCTCTACCGTGTTCTCTACGCGGCGCGCCGGCAGACCACCTATCTCGTGGGCCTGAGCGTCGGTACCGTTCTGATCGTGATCCTCAACGTGACGCTGATCCCGCGCTTCGGGCTGCCCGGGGCAATCCTCGCGGCGACCGCCAGCACGGCCTGCGTCAACGCGATCTGCGCTGCCCGGCTGGCGCAGCCGCTCGCGGCGAGCTTCCTCCCCCTGGCCGTCCTGAGGCTGCTGGCTGCGCTCGCGGCGACCGCCGGGCTGCTGGCCGGCGCCCGCTGGCTGGGATTCGGTCCCTGGCTGACGGCCGCGACCGGTTGTGTTGGGTTCCCGCTGCTGGGAGTGTTGTGTGGGCTCATGCCCGACCCCCGGCGCAGCCGGCTGTTTCACCAGAGCGAACCGGTGGTGTCCTGATGGCCGGTGAACCGGCGCGCGAGCCGCGCATCTACTGGCTGACCGAGGAGTTCTTCCCGCCCGAGATCGGTGGCACCGGCGTGATGGCCGCGTGCCTGTCGCAGGGCATCGCCGGGCTCGGCTTGCCGACGGTGGTCATCACGCGCCAGACCGACCCACCTCATGCGGTCCGGGAGCGGATCGGGCCGCTGACGGTGCGGCGGATCTCACCGGCGGGCCGGATGAAGGGCGCCGGCTGGAAGGCCTTCCCGGTGATGCTGTTGTACCTCGCCCGGTTGTTCCTGCTGTTGCTGTGGGAGGGCCGGCGTTACGACATCGTGGTGACCTCCGGCATGAAGATCATTCCGCTGGCGGCGGTGCCGGTGTGCCGTCTGCTCGGCAAGAGATGCATCGTGCGGCTCGAGTCACCTTTCGAGCTGGCGGAACCGATCTCTGCGGAAGCCCTCGGCGCCATGCAGGGCGGCGCGGGCGGTCTGCTGCCCGGAATACTGCGGCGTCTGCAGCGTGCAGCCCTGCGGCGCGCGGACCGGGTCATCGCCATTTCGCGGGATATCGAGGCGCGGCTGCTTGAATGTGACTTGCCGCACGAACGCATCGTGCGCATCCCCAATGCGATCGACCTGAGCCGATTCCATCCGGTTGCCGAGGCGCAGCGGCATGCGCTGCGCCAGAGACTCTCGCTGCCGGCCGGTCGTGACCTCGTCCTGTACGCAGGCAGGCTGTCACGGGCCAAGGGAATTGCGATGCTGATCGAGGCGTGGCCCCAGATCCTGGGGCAGCATCCCGATCTGGTGCTGGTCATGGTGGGCAGCGGCCAGGGTTCCTGGGATGACTGCGAAGCTCAGGTCACCCGCTTCGTGCGCGAGCACGGCCTGTCGGACCGGGTCATCTTTACAGGACAGAGTGAACAGGTGTGGCAGTACATGCAGGCGGCGGATGTGTTCGTGTCGCCCAGTGAGTACGAGGGCTTTGGCCTGACTGTCGTGGAGGCGATGGCCAGTGGTCTGCCCACGGTCGTCACCTCCGTTGGGATCGCGCCCGAACTGATAGAGCAGGGCGTCAACGGCTTCCTGTTCGAACCGAAGAATCCGCGGGCTGCAATGGAGGCCGTCGGGGCCTGCCTGGCGGCCCGGGATCGGTGGCGGGCCATCGGCACGGCTGCGCGCGAATCGACGCAGCCCTTCGACCTGAAGCGTGTATTTGCCGCCTATGTGCAGCTGTGCCGCGATCTGGCCGCGCCATGACGACCAGGACCTACGATGTCTGCATCATAGGTGCCGGAGTCGCCGGGGCCCTGGTAGCGGCCGAGGCGGTCCGTCGGGGTCGCACTGTCGTCATGATCGAAGCGGGACGACGTTTCGACATCCGTGATCGTTACGCCCAGTTGCGACACTTCCAGAACCTCGGTGGTGATCCCTGGCCCTGGTATCACGAAGGGCGTGACGGGTTCGTCGACTCTTCCTATGAGTCGATCGGCTTCCAGTACCACCTGGAGCACAACCGGATGAAGGGTGTGGGGGGCACCACGCTCCACTGGGAAGGGCGCGCCCGAAGATTGATGCCGAGCGACTTCCGCACTCGTTCGACCTACGGTCTCGGCATGGACTGGCCGTTTGGCTACGAGGAACTGGAGCCGTTTTACTCGCAGGCCGAGTGGGAGCTGGGTGTGGCCGGCGAGCCCGGCGATCTGGATCCACCGCGCAGCCGGCCGTTTCCCATGCCGGGCTTTCCGATTTCAGTCGATGAGGCGCACTGGGCGCCTGTCGCCGAGCGGCTGGGCGTGCCGCTCTGTATCAGCGCCTTCGCGATCAACTCGCAGCCTTACGCGGGTCGCGGGGAATGCGCTGCGATTGGCGCCTGCCAGATCTGCCCGAGCGGTGCCCGCTACAGCGCCGATCACCACGTTGCGAAAGCAGAAGCCTCCGGCTTGTGTACTTTGCTGAGTGAGACTGTCGCGCGTCGCATCAAGGTGGACCGGTCGGGTCGCGTGCGCCACGTTCAAGCGACGACCATGGGCGGCGCGGACCTGGAGATCCGCGCGGAGACGTTCGTACTGTCAGCTCACTCCATCGAATCCGCGAGGCTGCTGCTGCTCTCGGGTCTCGGGAACCAATCCGGTCAGGTCGGACGTAACCTGTCCGATCATGTTTACGCCGGCACGGGCGGCTACGCACGCGACCGGCGGTTTTACCCTTACCGGGTCGGCTATGAGAAGCTCGAGAGCCTGTTCTGGTACGACGGCGAGGAACGTCGTGAGCGTGGGGCGATCAAACTGGAATTCACCTTCGAAATCGATCCCTTGCAGGAATTGAAGGATGGCCGCCTGTGGGGTACCGCAATGGCCCTTCACGATCGCGAGAGTTTCGGTCACTGGCTCGGAGTCGCCGCTGAAACCGAGTGGCAACCGAACCCTGACAGCCGCGTGACCCTGCACGGCACCAGGAAGGACATGTTTGGCGATCCCGTTCCGCACGTGCGTCTCGCGTTCTCCCAGACGGATCTGCGCACGCAGGCGCGTGCGCGTCAGATCGGGACGTGGCTGCTGAATGAGTTCGGAGCGCAGGATGTGCATCCTCTGACGAACTGGTTCGGCTCCCATCAGATGGGAACCTGTCGCATGGCGGACGATCCTGCTCGCGGCGTGGTTGACCGGGACTGCCGCGTTCACGGCATCGAGAACCTCCATCTCGCGGGCGCCAGTGTGTTTCCGACTTCGGGTGCGGTGCAGCCCACTCTCACCATTGCGGCACTGAGCCTGCGGCTGGCGCTGCACCTGTTCGGGCCCGCCTAGAGGCGACTGAGACCCGTGCCGGGAACGGCTGCGGTGCGATCCTCATGCGATCGCGTCATCAGGATTTCAACAACCTTTCCAAAAAGCCGCAGTCGGTCCGGGCCGACAGTTGCACTACACATTGTCAAATGTGGACTACGTTCACAGCAAAGACGGACGCGCATGAAGTAACATGTGACAAGGGATCGATCCGTCTCCTGGCGATAACCAACTACAATGATGAGCGCGCAGGCCGTGCTGCCGCGGAGTCGAGGGACAAGAAGGTGAGGCGCGCGAAAAGAATGCTGCTCAAGTATCTGAGCCGCAAGGCGCGACCGTATGTGCGCACGTTCGGACTGCTGCAGACTGCCAAGGTCTTCAATCGTACCGCGCTGGTGTGGGAGCCAGGTGACGAGCGCGTGCTGGTACTCTCGCCGCACATGGACGATGAGACCATCGGATGCGGTGGCACACTTGCGGCGCATCTTGCCCGCGGCGGCCGCATCACGGTGGTGTTCCTGACCGACTGCACCAAGGGCGGCAAGCTGGTGCCGCCGTCGCCCGCAATTCCCGCGGATCCCGAGAACGAGCTTTCTGAGCGCCGGCGTGTCGAAGCGCGCCGTGCGTTGGGTGTACTCGGCATCGATGATATCGTCTTCCTGGGCGGACGCGACGGCAGTCTCGCGGTGACACCCGATCTGGTCAGGCAGCTGCGGGACATCCTGCTGGATGTCAGGCCGATGATCGTTTACCTGCCGTGCTTCCTCGAGGCACATCCGGACCACCGCACGGTCAGCGAGCTGCTCGTGGCTGCGAGCGAAGGCCTGCCGTTCGAGGTCCAGTGCCTTGCATACGAAGTGTGGACGCCGCTGTTTCCGAATTGTTTTGTCAACATTGACGCGACGATGCACGTCAAACGTCGCGCATTGTCCGAGTATGTCTCCCAGTTGGCGGACACGGACTACCTGCACTCAGCACTGGGTCTGAACGCCTACCGGTCATCGGCATTTCTGGGCAAGACCTGCGCTTTTGCCGAGGCCTTCCTCGCCGTGACGCTGGCTGAATACAAGGAGCTTTATGGCGATTTCCGTCATACGAGCGGCTAACGGCAGGCTGATCAGCCGTCGCCACTGGGTGCTGGGATCGGGCGCTGGCATTCTCGCTGCCTTCAGTGTGGGCAGCTGGCTCGTGCATGACAAAGCGGCGGATCCTGACGAGAGCGAGCCTCCACTGGAATTCGTTGCACCGCAGATGATCGCTTTCATTGGTGCCCTGTTCGGGCGGGACCTGACGCAGGAGGACCGGCAGGAGCTGGCGCAACGCCTGGCCGATGCCGTTGCCGAATCAGTTTCCCTGGCGCGGGGCTGCGCACAACTGGCCCGGACGCTCGGGCAGATCGCGAGGTCAGTCGGCGCTGACACGTTCCTTGCTGCTACCGCCGTACAGTCGCAGCTGGTGGTCGATCGGTTGATGCTCGAGGGAAGGCCAACCCTGAAGCAGCGGGTATGGTCGAAACTGTCCGGCACGCACCGCGAATTCCTGCATGCTCAATCTCAGACCATCGCGCAGCTCGCATGGCTCTACCGGCATTCCGGAGCACCCTGGCGAGCACGGGGATATTCTCGCTGCCCGGGTGTGCCGGGTAATTGGCGGGAGGTCCTGCAGGCGGGGGGAGCCTATCGCTGATGCAGCTCGGTGCGTCGGAACTCCGGCGGTACGAATAAGGTGCGTGCAATGAACTCCAAAACGCAGAGCCATGTACTACGCGCCGCAGGCTGAACCGTCAGCGATCCGTTCGAGTACATCGAGCGTCTGCTTCGCGCAACGCTCCCAGGTGAAGGGCAGCGCCCGCGCTCGACCGCGCACGATGAGCTGCTCTCGCAACGCCGTATCGGTCAGCGCTCGGTGAATGCCCTCAGCGATGGACTCGACCGAGAGCGGATCGACAAGAATGGCCGCATCCGCGGCAATCTCCCGCGTCCCGTAGCAGTTTGAGGTCACCACCGGGCAAGCGGATGCCATTGCTTCCACGATGGGCAGGCCGAAGGATTCGAACAGCGACGGCAGCAGCAGCGCTTCGGCCATTTGATAGAAGGCGGGCAGCGTCGCCGGCTCGATCCACCCGGCCCAGCGAACCCAATCTCCCAGATTCTGGCGCTCGGGCTCGCGCAGCTCGTCCTCCGACAGGAAGCGGTTCTCGCCTCCCGCGATGACCAAGGCCACACCCAAGGCTGGCCCGACGCGGGCGTACGCCTGGATGAGCCGCGTGAAATTCTTGGGCGGATAGACAGCGCCGGAATACAGAACGTAGCGCTGAGGTAGCTCGTAGCGCGCGCGGACGTTCCGCAGTTCCTGGGCACTCAAGGGCCTGCGGTATGCCTCGTCGATGCCCGAGTAGACCGTGTGGACCCGGTCCGATGGCACGTGCAGATACTCCATCACGTGCTCTCGCGTAATTTCGGACACCGCGACGATCGCGCCAGCGCGGCGCGCATACCTCGGCACCAGGTAACGGTGACTGAGACGGTCGATCCAGCGGGAGGCCCACGGCATCACATACCAGTCCAGACCATGGCACACCCAGGAGACCGGGTAGCGCCCCGTCAGCGGAACCGAGTACTTGGGATTGAACAGCACGTCGGCGCCCAAGCGTCGCAGGGCGCGCGGCACTGCGATTTGATCCCAGGCGAACACCGAGCGTCCCGTCACGGCAACTTCCCGGACGTGTGGATGTCCGGAATAGCTTCCCAGGAGCGCTGGATCGTTGAACAGCAGGATGTACTCGTGCTCTGGGTGTCCTTCAATGAACTGCCGCAGCAAGGCGCGCGTGTAGACGCGGACGCCTCCGCCATGCTGGTTGTAATGGCGGAGCATCAACGCGATTCGCACCTGATGAAATCCTCGCAGGTCTTTGATCGGACAGGCCAGCGGCCGCAGTGCGTCACTATAGCAAACGACTCAATCCGACAGCGAAAAGCCGCCGCCCCGATCCCGCACGCGGGATTCCCCAGGGAGAACCGGCATTACCGGCCACGGAAGAAGCTTGAGTGATCGCAGCATCATCGCCAGCGAGCCGACTGGTTGGCGCGCGCGTGTTGACTGCGGTGTGACGGTAACGCGCGATGCGCCTCTACCGTGTCCCGGTCAGCCGAGATTGAAAGCGCGCCGAAAGCTTGTTGAAAGCTGTGCTGTAAAGCGTGCCGACGCGCGGTCGCGAAGATTACATATTGCGGTGTGAGTGCACGCGATGTTGGTTTTATTTTTCATTCACGTGTTGCGACATGCTTCAAAAGTGCCGCGGCGAAGTCTATCGTGCGCTGGCTCCCCGACGTCGAATGGATCGGCCGGTGCTTCGAGTTCTCCTACCAGGGTTATCCTCTGCCACGCGCGCCACCTCCGCGGGCGCGGCTGGGGACAGTGCCGCTGCGCGTCCGGGCAGTCGCGTCGCGGTGCTGGACGGCTGGCGGGGCATCAGCATTCTCCTCGTGATCGCCTCTCATCTGGTGAGTTACCGGTATGCCGAATTCGCGCCGGCATCGCCCGAAGCCCGGGTGTGGGAAGTGCTGGCCACGTTCGGAGTCTGCGTATTCTTCGTCATCAGCGGCTTCATCATCGTGCGACTGGCGCTGCAGGAGCGGGAGACCGAGGGCAGGTTTCACGCGGGCGCCTTCTACATCCGGCGCTGCTTCCGGATCCTGCCGCCTTACTTCCTCTATCTGGCTTTCGTGTTGGCTGCTTCCGCGCTAGGGCTGATATCCCAGCCGGAACGGCAGACGCTCCCGGCGTTCGTGTTCGCATGCAACCTGCCCTCGGTCAAGTGCGGCTGGTTCACCGGTCATTCCTGGTCGCTGGCCTACGAGGAGCAGTTCTACATTCTCCTGCCGCTGCTCATGCTCTGGGCCCGGGTGCGGCCGCTGCTCGCCACTCTGACCGCCCTGCTGGTGGGATTCCCGCTCCTCACCCGCTTCGTGCTGCATGCCGGTCATGCGAGCTTCGTGCTCGGGCACGCGGCACATTACTTCTCGTTCATCGCGATCGGGGCACTGGCTGCCGCGCATGCGCAACTCCTGAAGCGCTGGGCATCGAGCCGCCATGCGGACTGGATCACGGTTGCCGCGGTGGTTGCGCTCGGCTGCGCCCTGTGGCTGGAGGTCGTGGCGCGCGATCCAGCTGGAATCGCGCGTTACGGCAACCTGGAGACACTGTTCGTTCCAGTTATGGAGCCGGTCAGCATCGCGTGGATCGTCTGCAGTTCGGTGTACCGGTCCGGGCCTTCCGTGCGGCTGCTCTGCAACCCGGTATTGCAGGTCATCGGGGCCATATCCTTCAGTCTGTATCTGTGGCAGGAGGCGTTCAGCGGCGAGCCGGCGTTCTATCCGACGCGCAGCGCTCTGTTGTTTGCGCCATTGATGTTTGTCTGCGCTGTGCTGTCGTACCGCCTGATCGAGCGGCCGTTCATCAAGTGGGGGCGGACGCTGGCGGCGCGTCCGGCGGGCGTTGCGCCGGCTGCGGCGGCGAATGCTCAGGCCGCGGCGGACAATCCGGCTGCATCCAGTTCCGCGCGCAACGACTCACGGCTGCCGCCCTGAATCATCATCCGGTACCACAGCTCCGCGTTGATCAGCAGCCACAGGCGATTGCCGTGATCGGCCTTGCCGGCCAGATGTTCGCGCAGCAGCAGATCGATGGGACCGTGGTTGAGGATGCCGTCCCTCACCAACCGCGAATCGGGGAGGAAGCGCTCGTACAGCGTGCGGTATTCGTGCCGCAGCAGGTAAGGCAGTGCCGATGAGAATCCCTGCTTGGGTCGCTCGATGACCTCGCGCGGCAGGTAGCGAAGCGCCAGCTTCCGCTGGGCCCATCGCAGCGAGCGGCCACGCAGCTTCATGCTGGAGGGCAGGTGTGCGGCGAACTGCGCCAGCCGGTGATCCATGAACGGGCTGCGCGCTTCGAGGCCGTGCGCCATCGACATGCGATCGCTGATCATCACCGGATGATCGGGCAGGCGCACCTGGCTGTCCGCGGACAGCATGCGATCCAGCGCATCACCGTCGGTCGAATCGTAGGGTACCCGGATGACTGCCTCGGCATCCGTGCCATCCAGCGCCGCTGCGGCTTCCGGCGTGAAGAGCGCAGCACGCATGAGCGGATCGAAGTAGAAATAACTCAGGCTCGCCGCGTAGCGCTCCCCGCCGGACAGGAAAGACAGACGCTGTAGCCAGCGTAGCTGGTGCCCGAGACTCTTGTACCAGCCATTGGCTGGAATCAGCTCGAGTGCCGGACCCAGCACCCGCCGGCGCACCGCGGCGGGAACCATCGCATAATGACTGGCGTAGAGATTGCCATAGTACCGATCGTACCCGCCAAAGAGTTCGTCGCCGCCATCCCCACCGATGACGACCTTGACGTGACGGCGCGCGAGCTCCGACACGTGATACGTGCACAGCGACAGGGGATCCGAAGGCTCATCGAGGTGGTAGATGAGATCGGGCAGCAGGCCGATGAGGGACGGCGACAGCGTGCGTTCGTGATGTTCGGTCCTGAACGCGGTGGCTACCGCACGCGCGTAGGGAGCCTCATCGTACTGCGGGTGCGGCAGGCCGACGGTGAAGGTCGGCAGGTTCTTGACGCCCACCCGCTTGGCGAGCATGGCGACCAGCAGACTGGAGTCCAGTCCGCCGCTGAGAAAGGCGCCTACGGGAACGTCGCTGACCAGATGCAACCGCAGCGACTCCTCTATATGACCTTCGAGCTCATCCAGGAACTGCTCTTCGGTTCCGCCCAGCTTGGGCTGGTACTCGAGCGTCCAGTAACGACGGACGACCGGTTCGCGTTCGGACTCGAGGATCAGCAGATGCGCCGGCGGCAGTTTGCGGATGCCCTGGAACATCGACAGCGGCGGGGCGATCAGCCGCAGCGCCAGGTATTGATCGAGCGCTGCCAGGTCGAGTGAGCGCAAGGACGGATCGAAAGCCAGCAGCGCCTTGATCTCGGAGGCGAATGCGAATCCGCGCCGGGTATTGGCGTAGTAGAACGGCTTCTGTCCCAGATGATCGCGCGCGGCCAGGAAACGGCGCCGGCGCGCATCCCACAGACCGAACGCGAACATCCCGCGCAGATGCTCCACCAGGCCATCGCCGTAGAGTTCGTACAGGCCGATGATGACTTCGCAGTCGCTGTTCGTCGCGAAGCGCTGCCCGCGCGCCTCGAGGTCGGCGCGCAGCTTGCGGTAGTTGTAGATCTCCCCGTTGCAGACGACCCAGATGCTTCGGTCCGCATTGGTCAGCGGCTGGCGTCCACCCGCGAGATCGATGATGGACAGTCGCCGATGACCGAGAATGGCATGAGGGTCCTGTTCGATGCCCTCGCCATCCGGTCCGCGATGGCGTAGTGCGAACATCATGCGCTGCATGTCTTCGGCCTTGGCCGCGGACGCACCGATGATTCCGGCTATGCCACACATGCTACTTCTGCTCCAGCCGCGTCACGCCGCGGACGCTGGTGGCCAGCGTTTGCTCGAAAAGGTGCTCGTAACGTTCGGCGCATCTGTCGATAAAGTAGTTTTCCACTTTGGCAAGGTTGTGACGGCGGATATCCGAGCGCCGCTGAGGGGACTCCTGCAGGTCGCGCACGGCGCTGTTGAATGCTTTCAGGTCGTTGAGAGCCACGACGGCACCGGTATCCGGTGTAGTGAGGAAATCCGTCTGGCCACCACGGTTGTAACAGACCACGGGCAGGCCGTAGGCCATTGCCTCCAGGAACACGAGGCCAAAACCTTCATGCTGACTCGTCGATACGAACACGTCCGCTACCTTCAGGGCACGATACTTCACCGCGTCGCTGACATAGCCGAGCATATGTAACCGGTCACTGACGCCTGATTCAGCGGCGCGACGCCGAAGCAGATCGGCCTCTGGACCATCACCAATCACCAGCAGATGCGCCGCCGGCAAAGTGACCAGCGTGTCGAGCAGCTGCGTGCTGGCCTTGCGCGCCACAATGCGGCCGGCCGTCACCAGGACGAAGGCATCCGCAGGCAACTGGAACTCCTCGCGATTCGCCTGGATGTCCTGTGGAGGCCGATCGATGCCGAGCGGGATCAGGCCCACGTCGCGTTGTACTCCGTAGATCTGCTCCACGTTGCGTGCGGTGTCGCGAGATTGCGCGACCACGGCATCGGCGCGCCTGAGCAGTCTGGCGACTGCGCGACGCAGGAGGCCATGTCGATGCGGCGAGCTGCCCTTGGAGGGATCGTACAGATCGCCGCCATGAACCGAGAGCACATTGGGAATGCCCAGTCGTGCGGACAACCAGTCGCCCAGCGGGCCGGTCGGGACGGCAAAGTGGGTGTTGATGATGTCGAAGCTGCGCTGCCGCCCGAGCTGCAGGCCACGCCAAAGTCCCATCGGCAGATACACGGCCATCGAGGGGAAGTTGGCCACGGCGAGCTGGCGGCGGAACAACACTGGAACGCGCACTACACGCACCCCAGTATCCAGTTCCTCGCTCGCAAGCCCAGCGGCCCGCGACGTCAGAACCGTCACTTCATGCCGCCTGGCCAGTGTGCGCGCCATTGCCGCCATGACTACGCCGCCGCCGCCGCCAAGCGGTGGGTACTCGTAATTGCAGAACAGGATCCGCAATGTGTAATGTTCGTCCCGTCAATCCCCAAGTCCGTGTATTCTGCACGCTAGCCGCGTGGTTTATAAGCAGATTTTGGGGATATCGATGAATGCCAACTACCGGGCGGAACCTCTGCAGCCCGCCGCGCAGGTCACGCGTTCGGAACAGCTGGCCGCACGCCTGGAGCCGTTCGATTCCTACTGGCAGGCGCCCCGCGATGTTGAGAAGGGCTTTTCCTCGTTCACCGCGTATTATCGTGCCAATTATCTGGCTCACATGCCAGCGGACCGGGATGCCCGCATACTTGTCATAAGCTGCGGTCCGGGCTACCTGGTGAAGATGCTGCTCGATTGCGGTTACCGTGCCGTACTGGGCGTCGATTCGGATGCGGCCAAGGTGGCCGTCGCCCGCGCCCACCAGTTGCCCTGCGAGACCGCGCGGGCATTCGAATACCTGCAGGGCCGGAACGCGCAGTTCGACGTCATCGTTCCCGAACAGGAACTCAATCACCTGACGCTGGATGAAACGGTGGAGTTCCTGCGGCTGTGTCGCCAGGCGTTGCGACCCGGCGGACGCGTGGTCGTCTATGCGATGAATGGCGCCAATCCACTGGTGGGCTCGGAAAACCTCTCGCACAACATCGACCATTTCTACAATGTCACTGAATACAGCCTGGGGCAGATACTGCAGCTGGCCGGTTTCTCCGATGTGCGCGTGTTTGCCCTGAAGCTGTACGTGTTCTGGAAGAATCCCCTCAACTATGTGGGCCTCGCAGTCACCGGCCTGCTCGAGCTGGCGATGCGTGTGATCTTCATGTTGTATGGCAAGAAGGTGCGCGTCCTCAGCAAGAAGGTCGCCGCCGTAGCCCAGGCGCCCCGCTAGATCGGCATGGGGTCGCCGACGGACCTCTCCAACATACAGCGACGCGTCATGCACGAGCGCTGGATTCTCGCTTTGCTGCTGCTGATCCTGGCGGTAGTCGGTTATCGCTCGATCGACGGCAGCGCCGTGACGAAGGATGCCGCGCAGAACCTGCAGATGGCTCTGAATTTGAGCCATCAGGGTGTCATTTCCACGGATGAGGCGGCGCCGTGGCGGCCGTCGATGTATCGCGAACCCCTGCCAGTGCTGCTCGATGTAGCGGCGATCAACGTCGTCGACGCGCTTCTCGGCAAGGCGGATGCGCAGCAGTACTTCTCCGGTCCGCGCGCTCGCTACGTCAAACTGCAGAACATCATCTGGCTGCTGGCGCTTGCCGCTGGTGTATTCGCGGTCAGCCGCCGGATCACAGGATCCCTGCCGGCCGCCGTCGTGGCTACCGTGCTTGCCTCGAAGTACATGGTGGGCGAGACCGGTACCAACGTGCTCTACACAGAGCTGCTGGCGGGCGCCCTGATGATCCTTGCCCTAGCGGCACTCGAGCGCACACAGAGCGAGGGTGGTTGGGGCGCGGCAGTCGCGGTCGGCCTCCTGTTCGGTCTGCTGACGCTGACCAAGGCGGCGACGTTGTACGTCTTCGTCTTCATGCTGCTGGTGATCCTCACTGGTCATCTCACCGGCGTTCTCTGGCCGGGTGGCCGCAAGCGCCTGTGGCAACTCGCCGCCATGTCGCTGGCCTTCGCAGTCGTGATCGCGCCCTGGATGCTGCGTAACCTGGAGACATTCGGGCACGCGAAGATCTCCAGCCGCGGCGGGCTGGTCCTCTACAGCCGCGCACTGTGGGATGAACTCACACCGGTGGAATATCGCGGTACGTTCTATGTCTGGGCGCGACCGGCCTGCCAGGGCGCACTGGGTCGCCTGCTGGGGTTCTCGCCCCGTGATCTCGAGCGGGGTGGGAAGCTCGAACGGCTCAGCGATGAGCCGGGAACCTCGGTGTATGACAACGACGTGGCCGCCGAATCGGCGGGACGCCCGGAACTGGCGATCGGCCTGCACCGGCGGGCGCGTGCCGAACGGGTGCGCCTGGAAAAGTGGTACGAGGAATCCGGGCGCCCATTCCCCGATGTTGACGCGGACGAGGCCATGCAGCGGGAAGGCATGCGGATCGTCCTGCAGCATTTCGGTGCGAATCTGGCGATGGTGATGCCGTTGATCTGGCGCAGCGCGCTCATGATCTTCCCCGCCGTCCTGCTCGGACTCATCTACAGCCTGAGCACGCGCCGGCACTCGCTGACGCTGCTGCTGCTACCCGGGTTCGCGACACTGGGCTTCTATGCCATGGCCACTCACTTCGAGCCGCGGCCGGCGATGATAGTGCATTCAACCGCCGTGCTGGCCGTCGTGGTCCTGGCGAATGCCCTGTGGCGCAGGTATGCCCCGGTCCGCACCGGGACGCGCGCCGGGGCGATCGCGAAACACCAGGAAGTTTGAGAACAGGTAGTTCCAGCTGAAGGACGCGCCGATCGAGGCGAGCTTGGCGGGCACCGGCCCGAAGTGGGGAGCGAGCCACGCCACGACAGCCGTGGAGAGAATCAAACCCACCAGGCTTCCGAGGACGAACGCAGTGAGCCGGGACAGGGGCCGGTCCCCGCTCCGATCCCGGAATGTCCACGTCCGGTTCAGCCAGAAACTCAGGCCGATTCCACATGAGTAGGACAGGAGGTTCGCGCTCGCCGCGGCGAACTGACCGACCAGGGTGAGCAGCGCGAAGATCGTGAAATCAGTCGCGGTGTTGGCGACTCCAACCAGCCCGAATTTCAGGGCACGCATAGCGCATCGGACCGCTCGCTGGCCGCAGGTTCTGTCTCCGCGCGGCGCACGACCGATTCGATGACGAACATGGGACGCCGCTTGGCCTCCATGTACAGCCGGCCGAGGTATTCGCCGATGATGCCCAGGACGAACATCTGGGCGCTGCCCATCAGGAGGATGATGGACGTGGCACTGGTCCAGCCGGTGACGACGTGTCCGGCAAACCAGCTGCCGAGCGTGTAACCCAGTCCGGCCAGTCCCAGGAACGCGAAGCCGAAGCCGAAGAACGATGCCACGCGCAACGGTCGTGTCGAGAAGCTGGTCACCGCATCGATGGCCAGTCGCAACATCCTGGAGAACGGATACTTGGTTTCCCCGGCGAAACGTTCGTGCCGTTCGTACGGCAGGGCGACCTGGCGAAATCCGATCCAGCTCACCATCCCGCGGATGAAGCGGTGCTGCTCGGGCATCGCATTCAGTACATCCAGCGCCCGGCGGCTCATGAGTCGGAAGTCGCCGGTGTCCACGGGTATGCGCACGTCGGTGAGCCGATTGAGCAAGCGATAGAAGAGCGCTGCCGTAGCGCGCTTGGCGGCAGATTCCCCATGACGCACGGTACGCTGGCCATAGACGACGTCCGCGCCTTCATCCATCAGGCGCAACATCTCGGGCAACAACTCCGGTGGGTCCTGCAAATCGGCGTCGATGATGAGAATGCGATCGCCGCGTGCGATGGTGAGGCCGGCCGAAAGGGCCAGCTGATGGCCATGGTTGCGTGACAGCTTGACGGCAACGATGTTGGAACTCTGCAGCGAGGCCGTGAGCATCGCAGGCCAGGTTGCGTCGCGCGAGCCATCATCGACCAGCACGATCTCGAACGAGTTTCCCACGCTCCCCTGGCAAGCAGCGCGCAGTCTGCTCAGCAGCTGTCCGATCGATTCCTCCTCGTTGTAGCAGGGAACGACCACGGAGAGCCTGGGTGCCGTCGCGCCGGGCGGGATGGGCCGGGCGGGCGTCTGAAGCGTGCCCTCTGCGGGGCGTACCTGGGTCATGTCCCCTCCATCTGGTCCGCCATGGCTGGCGCGGATCGCAGGTCCATTCTATCGTGCCGCATCCTGACCTGTCGCACCGGACGCTCTGGCACCGGCAAAGACAAAGGTGCGTGACAGGGCAAAATTGACGGTCAGCCCCGACAGGGACCCTGCTGCCACGGCAGCCACGGGATATGTTGAAAAGAAGGCCGATTGTGACAGCAGCAGCGAGTAGACGCCGTAGTTCACCAGCCCGCCCACCGCGTTGGCCCCCAGGAACCGCAGCCATTGGGAAGCCAGGCCATGGCGGATGCCGCGCTCACCGAACGTGTAGGTCTTGTTGAGTATCCAGGTGCAGCTCGCCGCGCACAGGAACGACACCACCCGGCCAAGGTACGGTCCCGCGATCCCGCTTCTCAGAAGCAGCGTCAGCACTCCGGCATCCACTCCGAAGCCGGCTACGCCGACGGCTCCGAACGCGAAGAACTGCCTCAGGAGCTGGGATCTGGCCGGCAAGAGGACGAGCCCTCCCTTTGGGATGCGAGACTGAAGCGGATGGGAATGCTCAGATAGTGCAGTCGCTTGGCCTCGACGCGCCCGCGGGTCACGGTCTCGAGGACCAGTCCGCATACGAGGCTGAGAAAAGCCAACAGCATGATGCCGGTGCTCAGGACCGCGGTCGGCAGGCGGGGTACCAGTCCGGTCTGCATGTAGGTTTCGATGACCGGCAGCGCGAGCGCCGTGGACAACAATGCCAGGACGGCAGCCATGCTGCCGAAGAACTGCAATGGCTTCTCCTGCTTGATGAGCGTGACGATGGTCCTGAGGATGCGCATGCCGTCGCTATAGGTTCGCAGCTTGCTGGTGGATCCCGCCGGGCGCTCGCCGTAGGGCGTGGCCACCTCGGCGATCGGCAACCGCAGCTGCAGGGCATGCACCGTCAGTTCCGTCTCGATCTCGAAGCCGCCCGTGAGGGCGGGGAAGGACTTGACGAAGCGGCGGCTGAATACCCGATACCCGGACAGCATGTCGGTGAGCCGGTTGCCGAAGATTCGCGCCACCAGTCCCGTCAGCATGGCATTGCCGAACTGATGCCCGCGCCGGTATGCGTTCTGCGAGGCGGCGGTTCTGGCGCCGTTGACCATATCGAGCGCCTCGGTCAGCAGCTTGTTGATCAGCAGCGGCGCACTGGCGGCATCATAGGTGCCGTCACCGTCAACCAGTACGAACACGTCGGCCTCGACGTCGGCGAACATCCGGCGTACCACGTTGCCCTTTCCCTGCAGCGGTTCGGTGCGCACGATCGCTCCAGCCGCCATCGCAACCTCGCGTGTGCGGTCGCGCGAATTGTTGTCGTACACGAAGATCAGCGCATCCGGCAGGACTCTGCGGAAATCCGCGACCACTGCCGCGATGGCGGCTTGCTCGTTGTAGCAGGGAATCAGTACGGCGACGACTGGCTTCATGTTGTTCGTGTGGTTGAGATCGAGGGCGCGTGGTGCGCTACAGATAGCCGTTGGCCCTGTACCAGGCAGCCGTGCGGCGCGCCCCGTCGGAAAATGTCACTTGCGGGGCGAAGCCGAGCAGATTGCGCGCCCGGGCGGTGGAGAAGCGGAACGACTTGCGGAAGAAATCGAGGCGTCGGCGGTGCAGCGGCGGCTTGAGACCCAGTGGGGGACAGATCGTCTCGAAGAGTCCGGCGGCAGCCGTGAACGGCCACAAGGGCACATTGTGCAGGCGACCGCTCCGATCGACTGCGCTGGCGACCAGGGAGGCCATCTGGTTGGTCGAGATCTGCTCGGCTCCCGCGAGGATGATGGTGGCGCCGCGGGCTGCCTCGGAGCTGACCGCTGCCAGCAGACCGCGTGAGAGATCATCGACGTAGATGAGTTGGTGCAGGTTCGTACCCTTGCCAATGGTGAGGTAGCGGCCCCGCGCGATGCCTTTGAACAGCTTCAGCAGCCGCATGTCTCCGGGCCCGTAGGTCTCCGAGATGCGGATGATGCAGAACTCGAGTTTGCCGGCCGATTCGCGTACCACACCCTCGGCCGCCGCCTTGGTCCGTCCATAGGGATTGTCGGGAGCGAGAGCGCTGTCCTCGTCGAGCTCGCCGGCCGCAGCGCTCCCGTAGACGCCGATGGTGCTGCCATGCACGAACCGGCGGATGCCCGCCTGCGCCGCGAGGTCGAGCAATCGCCGGGTGCCGGTGACGTTGATCTGTTCGAAATAGCTCTCGGGCTGTTCCGCTTCGTGCTGAGCCGCGGCCAGATGGATGACCGCATCGTGACCTGGCAGGGCGCGCGTCAGAGCGGCGGAGTCCTCGAGCGGAGCCACCAGTACGCCGATGCCTGACTTGGCCAGGATGTCGCAGCGCGCCTTCTCCGCCGCATTGCGCACCGCCGCCGTGACGGTTACCGCGTAGCCGAGTTCGCGAGCGACCTGCGCCAAACGAGCGCCGATGAAGCCGGAGCCTCCCGTGATGAAGATGCGAGGCAAGGTGTTGGTGGGCATGGTCAGGCGCTTCGGGCACGTGCCGGGCAGAGCGTCGGGGTAGCCAGAAACCGTGCGAATTCCTCGTCAACCGCGGCTCGTTCCTGCGTGGCGCGCCGCTCCGACCAGCGCAACTCGCGCGTCATCAGCGACTGCAAGTCATCGAGAGCCGCGTTTCCCGGGTGTCCCCCGGTACCGAGCTCGGTCCTTCTGAACACGATGTCCGTCATCCGCTGTGCCATTTCCTCGCGTACTGCGTGAATGGCCTCTGCGTGTGTCACGCTGGTTCCGGGGAAGCAGCGGCGCAACGCCGGTTCCCGCTCGGCCAGCGACAGCAGCCGTGCAACCTGGGTTCCGTAGTTGCGAACCAACCCGTCGGCCGACTGCGCCGGCAACCACTCCGGTGGGCGATCGGTGAGGCCGCGCAGCGTTGCCGCAAAATCCTGTATGTCTCCACCGGGCAGCGGACGATGCCCGGAATCCTTTCCGTCCGAACGGGAACCGATCTGGTGCGCGGCCAGGCGCAGCACGTCGGCGGCGTCCCGGCGCGCAACCGTATAACGCACGCTGATCACGGATAGCAGACCTTCGAGCCCGTGGCGGCGATGATCGATCAGCCGCGACTGTTTGCCGAAGCTCAAACCCTTCTGCTGTCGCGAAGCTTCTCCGAACGGCACCAGGCCGAAGTCGGCCCGTCGGACCTCCGACTCGCGCAGCGCGACCGCCGGATAGCTTGCATTGAACTCGTCGATGAACTGACGCAATTCCGCAGCTGGCAGACCTACTGCATCGGGGTCTCGTGGAACCACTGCGTGCCATACACCTACCAGGGTGCAATCGCGCCAGGGAACCAGGAACAGATGACGCTTGCTCCGTGCCAGCAACGCATCGGAGTCCTGCGTCTGGCCTTGTACGGCCAGGGCCATGGGTGTGGAGTACTTGCGGTCCACGATGAAGCACGTATCGCGCGAATAGGTACCCGACGGGCCATATGGCGTGTCCGATGACTGCAGGAATCCCTCGGCCCAGGGCCCGGCCGCGTTGATGACGAGACGCGCGCGTATCTCCAGTTTGTTGCCGTCCAACTTGTCGACGGCTTCGACGCCGATCACACGCTGACCGTGACGCAGCAGGCGGCGTGCCTCGACGTAGTTCGCCACTGTTGCTCCAAGCTCGGACGCGGCTGCGGCAAATCCCAGCACCAGTCGGGGAGGGTTGTACATCTGGCCGTCCTCGAAGACGGCAGCACCCGTGAGGCCCGTCGGATCCACGCTGGGGAACAGCTCGAGCGTCTCTCTGGCGCCGAGGAAGCGGGTTGGTCGCACGCGTCGGGCGGGATCGTGTACGGCGCTGCGCAGGTCCGCGGTCAGGGCGTCGTACAGCAGCATGCCGGTGCCGAGAAGCCAGCGGCTGCTCTTGCCGCGTCCGTAGGTGGGAATCACGAACGGCAGCGGTGCGACCAGATGGGGCGCGATGCGCAACAGGATGGTTCTCTCCAGGCAGGAGGCCCGCAGTCGCGGCACATCGCCATGCTGGATGTAGCGGATGCCGCCGTGTACGACCTTGAAGCAATGAGCGGA
>DATKLO010000122.1:0-3260 GCA_035542375.1 Steroidobacteraceae bacterium
AACCGATGACGTTCATCGGGCTTCGTTCTCGGTACACCACCCGGCCGGTAAGGTAGAGCGTAACCATCCAGAGCGAACGCTGCACAGGGATCGCGAATCCTGTGAAGAGCGCGTACGTGAACGACGCCGCGATGGTCAGCAACGTGGCCGGTAGGCGCGGCAGGCGCAGCCGGTTCGCGACCCAGAAGATGCAGCCCGCCATAATGGCCAGGTGAAACCCCGAGACCACCAGCATGTGAAAGGACCCGGTGCGCTCGAATCCCACCCGGAGGGAATGCGACAGGAATGTGCGGTCACCCGTCACCATTGCCGCCAGCATGATGGCGTCATCTTCGCGGATGCGCAGCCCGCGCGGCATTTTCCGCGTGATCACCGGAAGCGCCAACAGGCGGTTGCTGGCCGTGCGCTGCGCCTCGCTCAGCCGGCAATACATCCATGCGCCTGCGCTGCGCCAGTCCGGCCGGTTCGCGGGTGCTTGTGCCACGCGCTCTACACGGCTGCGGTCCGCTGTTGCCGTCGACGAGATGCCCAGGTCGAGCAGATAGTCCTGGCGGCTCCATGCGCCGGGATCGCGATAGACCTCAGCCGGCAGCAGGCGTAGGTCGGCGCGCACCCGCTCGCCGCATCGGAAGGGCTGATCTGAGACCGTTGGCCAGCGCAGGGTCAGCCGGATTTTTCCATCCGCGGGAATCTGCGCGTCCTCGCCGTCGGTGACCTTCTCGATTGAGGAAACGCGGATGTCGATGCGCTGCGTTGGCTTATCCGAGGCCGAGGTCGGAACCGGTTGTTCGCCATCTTCCTCGGTTTCGCTGCGCACCGGTCCCGCCTCGATCACGGTCCCCTCGACGGTGCGAACCAGGCCGTCGGAAAGCGCGCTCAGCACGGGCGCGGGTGCGGGCGCCGGCTCCATCTCCGCGCACCAGGCTCCGAGCAGGACCCACAGCGGTGCGAGCGCCATCCACGACACGCGTTGCGCGCGGACAGCCGCCACTCCGCACAGCACCGCGATGCATACGAGGCCCAACAGCACAAAGCTGGGCCGCAGCCAGAGGAATCTCGCCAACGCGATTCCCAGCGCGAACAGCCAGGCCGCGTGGAAAAGAGGCAGATCGCTCCACGACCGGAAATTTACGCCAGGTGGCGCGGGCGCGCCACGAGTGGGCCCGGGAGTGGCGGATTCAGATTCCATCGCGCCTGCAAGCTGGAAAGGATCTATGGCTCTCCAGCCTATCAGGGAAGCCGCATGCGGACCACTGTCTCGAGATGAAATGTCTGCGGGAAAAGGTCCGCTAAAGTAACGGATTCGACGAAGTAGCCAGCGGCGAGAAGCGTCCGCAGATCGCGGGCCAGGGTTGCTGGATCGCAGGAGACGTAGACCAGCGCCGGCGGCGCGATCTCCGCAATGAGCGCAGTGATCTCCGGCCCGAGCCCTGTCCGCGGTGGATCGACGACAATCAACTGTGGCGGCTCGCCGCCGCGGTTTTCGCGCAGGAACTGGAGCGTGGACGAGCGCACGGCCTCCCCGTTTGTGCCATGGAGATTGGCGGCGAGCGCGCCGGTGGCCGCAGGCGCTGACTCCACCGCGACGACCCTGCCGAAGCTCAGCGCCAGCCTGCGCGCAAACAGGCCCACGCCCGCGAACAGGTCCCACGCCAATTCGCCGCTCTGCCCTGCACAAACCCGCTCGACGAGTGCATCCACCAGCCAGCGATTCACCTGGAAGAACGCCCCCTGGTCGACGCGATAATCGGCGCCCGCCGCGTGGTACGCGAGAGACGTCTCACCCCATCGCGCAAGCGTTCGCGGCGCCTGATGTGTGCCGCTCTCCACGACCAGCTCCGCGCCGGCCAACTGCGGAATACGCCTTTGCAACTCGAGCGCGAAATCATCGAAACGGATCTTCGACGGGCGCTCAATAAAGATCGACAGCAACAGCGCCGTCTCCTCGGCGTTCGTGAAAAGCGCCATTTCGGTCGTCCGCAGTCCGGGCAGAAAGGCCGGTATTAACCCTGCGGCGGCAAATGCCGCGGACACCAGCAGGGGCGCGGTGATCGGACACTCACGAATGGGGACAAACGAATGCGATCGGCGCCCCCGATAGGCTGGGCCGCCGCGCGGGTCCATGGCGAACCGGACGCGATTTCGATATGCCCATTGCGGCCCTGCGAGAACCGTGATGTCCTGTGGAGGCGTAATACCGCCGCGCGTGAGAGTCTCCCGTAATACCGCCTGCTTGAATTGAAGCTGGGATTCGTAGGAGGCGTGCTGATAGTGGCATCCGCCGCAGGGACCGAAATGAGGGCAGGCCGGCGCGATGCGCTCCGGGGCGGAGGTCATCACTTCCACAAGTTCGGCAGTCGCATAGCTGCGCTTATCTTCGAGCAGCCGCACGCGAACCTGCTCGCCCGGCAAGGTGAAAGGTACAAACACCGCCTTGCCTTCGTCCCGGGCAAGAAAAGAGCCGTTGTAGACGGGCTTTTCAATCTGCACCAGGCGCACAGAAGTTGCGATGCCAGGCTGGCGCGGTGTTTCATGCCCCGGATGAGCAGGCCGGCGCTTCATTGCTGGCTCATATAGAAGAGGCTGAGGCGCGGGAGATTGTAGTGAGCCAGCAACTGCTTCTGCACGAACTGCCGCTCCACCTGGCGGAGTTGCTCAACGCTCATGCGGCTGCGGTAGGGGGCGAGTTCCCGCGCGGCGTGTTCCTTCAGACCCACGAGCAACTCCTCCGGCGCAGCGGCGGTGAGTGCGGCAAACAGTTTTTCCTCGAACACGGTCAGCGTGCGCTCCAGCGACTCCAGATCCACGGTATTGCTTTTCACCGGATCGCTTGCACACAGTTCCGCGGCCAGTTCGCGCAGGCGAGTGGACGTGGCCCTGCACACATCTGGAGCGACGGTCGCCCCGTCCAGCGCGGCCGCCGTCGCCTCCAGGTGCACCGCCACTCGCTCGTGTTCAAATCCCGTATCGGCCGGCGCAGTCGTGGTTTGCGCCGACCCCGCCGACGCCTCGCGCATTTCCTCGGCCGCCTGCATTACCGCCTGCGCGCACCAGGCCAGGCCGTTGATCTTCCGCATGCGCCCGCGCTTTTGCCTCCGCTCGTACTTGTCGAAGGCCGCGTCAATACCGCGCAGCGCCGCATCCAGCGGAATCCCCGCCTCCTGCCACGTTTCGATCAGCGCCCAGTCGAGAGTGGACAGCAGCAAAATCGATCCCCTCCGCTGCTGGAAGCGTTCCTCGATCTCGGTGAAGTAGTTGAA
>DATKLO010000123.1:0-26380 GCA_035542375.1 Steroidobacteraceae bacterium
GCCGGGCCTGTTCAAGGTCACTCCCGACACGGCGGACAACTACGAGTTGGGAGCCAAGGGAACACTGGAAAACCGGCTGCGCTACACGCTGGCGGTGTACGACATCCAGTGGCACAACGTGCAGCAGTCGGCCTTCCTGACTCCGCTGGCACTGCCCGGCGCCATCAATCTCGGCGAGGCCTACAGCCGCGGGCTCGAGGCGGAGCTGTTCGCGCTGCTCACCGACCACTGGACGGCGCAGTTCAATTACACCTACGACAAGACCGAGGTCACACGGATCGACCCGCTGGCGCTGATCGGCCTGTCGGTTCCACCGCCCGCCGCGGGCGCACCACTACCGGGGACGCCCAAGAACACGGCGGCGGCATCCCTCGAGTACGGTCATCTCGCCCTGGCAGGCGGGGAGCTGCGCTTTGCGGTGAACGCCTACTATCGCAGTTCCCAGGTCCCGGCATTCTCGGCAACGATTCCCACGGTTCCGGGCTACACGATGATCGGCGCGCGCGCGAGCTACAGCCTGCCGCACTGGACGACAACACTATACGTCGAGAACCTGACCAATCGGCTGGGCGTGAACTCGTACACCGACCCGGTCCAATGGGGCAGGTTCTACCAGGCGCTGGTATCCCGGCCGCGGACGGTGGGCTTGACGGTCGCCTACTCGTTCAAGGAACAATAGCCGGGCCCGGCGGGTGCCGCCGGCCAGCCCGGCGGGCTCCCGCGAAATGGGCCCGATCCCCACTGCATCGCATTCGAGCATGGATCCCGAGAAACTCAAGAAACTGCGGCAGCGCTACCAGGAAGGTGGCGCCTTCGACGGAGACGATCCTGTCCTGACGCGCGCGGCGCGGGCGGTGCAGTCACCGGACGGCAAACGCTCGCTGCCCTACTCCGGTGTCCCTACCTTCATGGGCCTGCCCTACGCCACCAGTGCGGCGGATCTTGACATCGCCGCGGTGGGAGTTCCCATGGATCTGGGAGTATCGAATCGGCCCGGTGCACGCTTCGGTCCGCGCGCCGTGCGCACGATCGAGCGGATTGGTCCGTACCACCAGACCCAGCGCTCGGTACCGAAGAGCCTTGCGCGTGCCGCCGACATCGGCGACGTTCCCTTTCGCAGCCGCTACAGCCTCGAGCAGTCGCTTCAGGACATCGAACTCTTCTACACCGACCTGCATGCGCGCGGAGTGCGTCCGCTGTCGGTCGGCGGGGATCACTCCATCACCTACCCGATCCTGAAGGCACTCGGAAAGCACAAACCACTCGGGCTGGTGCACATCGATGCGCACTGCGACACGATGGGTGCCTACGACGGCTCCAAGTTCCATCACGGTGGCCCCTTCCGTCTGGCCGTGCTCGATGGAGTGCTGGATCCGGA
Organism: Steroidobacteraceae bacterium; assembly: GCA_035542375.1. Classification (GTDB taxonomy): domain Bacteria; phylum Pseudomonadota; class Gammaproteobacteria; order Steroidobacterales; family Steroidobacteraceae; genus 13-2-20CM-66-19. The sequence continues at coordinate 1,379 of DATKLO010000123.1, forward strand.
GCGCACGATCCAGATCGGCATTCGCGGCGCCTCCAGCATGTTCTGGGAGTTCTCGCATGCCTCGGGCATGACGGTCATCTACATGGAAGACTTCATGCGGATGGGACTCGAGGCCGTCATTGCCAAGGCTCGGGCGGTGGTCGGCAACGAGCCAATCTACGTATCGGTGGATGTAGACGGCTTCGATCCGGCTTACGCACCGGGCACCGGTACGCCCGAAGCAGGCGGTCTGGAGGCGCGCGAGGGCCTGGCACTGTTGCGCGGGCTGACCGGCCTGAAGATCGCGGGCGCTGACGTGGTTGAAGTGGCGCCTGAGTATGACCCCACCACCAACACGAGCCAGCTGGCAGCGCAGATCCTGTTCGAGGAATTCGCGCTGATGACCGCCGGGACTGCCTGAAGGTCGCTACGGTCGCCGCGGGCGCAGCGCGCCGCTGTCGGCCAATACCGGCCGGCTGCTCCCGGCTGCTATCGGCTGCTATCGGCTGCTATCGGTTGCTATCGGCGGCCGCCGGAGCCCGCTTTCTGCAGTGGGGTGTCGGAGGCTGAACCGCTGGCGCCGGAGGCCTTGTGCATTCGCGCTCGGCTGTCTGCGGCATGGGCGCGGAGCGCCCGTCCCGCGCGGTCCGGATCGCGGGAGGCGATCGCCTTCACGATCGCCTTGTGCTCGGCGTTGGACACCTCGAAACCGCCACCCTCCTGCAGGCCATGCAGCCGGTACAGCAACAGCTCCTTGGTGAGCCGGCGGTAAGTCCCGATCAGGCGCGTGTTGCCAGTGAACTCCACCAAGGCATCGTGAAAGTCCAGGTTGAGCTGGTGGTACCGGCGGATGTCACGATCGCTCATCGCCGCGTCCATTGCATCGAGAAGCCGGCGCAGCTCCGCCAGTTGTCGCGCGGTGATGCGCTCGGCCAGACGGCGTCCGATCAGTTCGTCCAGCGCCTCGCGGACATCGTAGACCTCATCGGCTTCGGCCAGGGAGACTTCCCGAACGAACATGCCACGGTTTCTCTCGGCACGGACGAGGCCGCATTGTTCCAGCGCACGCAGCGCTTCGCGCACGGGGCCGCGACTCGTACGGAACCGCTCGGCCAGTTCCACTTCGTTGATCCGTTGCGCCGGGCGCAGCTCACCGCGCAGGATCATCTGTTCGATCTCGCCCTGGATCAGCGAGGGCAGGGAATGTCCCTGGAGGATCTCCAGCGGTGTCGGTGCGTGGGGGCTCGGCATGGCCCTTAGCATAGCGCCGCCGCCGGCGACTGTCACCAGAAAACTGTTGACACTTTGCCTCTCAATTCTATAATCCGAAGCCTGCGGAATGGCCCGCCGCGGGCGCGTTCTCGAGGAAGGTCGAGATGAACACCGATCCGTATCTGCTCACCCCCGGACCCCTGACGATCTCTGCCCGCACCAAGCAGAGCATGCTGCGCGACTGGGGCTCCTGGGATGCCGACTTCAACCGCATCACCGGACGCGTGCGCGAGCGCCTGCTGCAGATCGCCTTCGCTTCGGGCACTCACGAGTGCATCCCGCTTCAGGGCAGCGGCACTTTCGCGGTCGAAGCGGCAATCGGTACGCTGGTGCCTCGGGACGGGCACGTGCTGATTCCGCAGAACGGCGCCTACTGTCAGCGTATCGCGCGCATCTGCCGGATCCTCGGCCGAAAGCATACGACGATCGACTACGCCGAGAATGCAGCCGTGCGCGCCGAGGATGTGGACGCCGCCCTGCGCAAGGACCCTTCTCTCACGCATGTCGCGTTGGTCCATTGCGAAACCAGCGCCGGCATCCTCAATCCGCTCGCCGACATCGCACAGGTGGTGGCGAAGCATGGAAAGGGACTGATCGTGGATGCGATGAGTTCCTTCGGCGCACTGGAGATCGACGCCCGGCGCACTCCGTTCGATGCGGTGATCGCCGCCTCCGGAAAATGTCTGGAGGGTCCACCGGGCATGGGCTTCGTCATCGCCAATCGCAGGACGCTGGAGCGCAGTGAAGGCAACTCCCACTCGCTGGCGATGGATCTGTATGACCAGTGGGTCTATATGCAGAAGACCACGCAGTGGCGCTTCACTCCGCCCACCCACGTGGTGGCGGCATTCGACTCAGCCATCGAGCAGTATCTGGAGGAAGGTGGCCTGGCCGCGCGTGGCGCACGCTATGCGCGCAATTGCCGCATACTCATCGACGGCATGTCCCGGCTCGGCTTGCGCAGCTTTCTTCCGGAAACGATCCAGGCGCCGATCATCGTCACCTTCCATGCCCCCGACACGCCCCGGTACGCCTTCAAATCGTTCTACGATGCCGTCAAGCGGCGGGGCTATATCCTCTACCCGGGCAAGCTGACGACGCTGGAAACATTCCGCGTCGGCTGCATGGGCCAGCTCGGAGATCGTGGCATTGCGGGCGCCATCGATGCAGTCGCGCAAGTCCTCGGCGAGCTGCGGGCGGCCGCATGAACGCGGTCCGCAAAGTTGGCCAGATCGAGGTGAATGGCCGCCGTTACCGCCTTCCGGCCCAGCCTTCGGTGGTGGTGTGCGTGGATGGCTGCGAGCCCGACTACATAGCCCAGGCGGTGTCCGCAGGGTGCATGCCGTGGATGCTCCGGGTGCTGGCACAAGGTTCCTCGGTGATCGCCGATTGCGTCGTACCGAGCTTCACCAATCCGAACAACCTGTCGATCGTGACGGGCGTGCCCCCGGCCGTGCACGGGATCTGTGGCAACTTCCTCTACGACCCGCAGAGCAACTCCGAGGTCATGATGAACGATCCGAAGTGGCTGCGCGCCCCTACCCTGCTCGCGGCGCTCACCGATGCGGGCTGCAGCGTCGCGGTCGTGACCGCCAAGGACAAGCTGCGCAAGCTGCTCGGCCACCGCATGCGGGGGATTTGCTTCTCGGCCGAGAAAGCCAACGAAGCAACCGTTGCGGAGCACGGCATCGAGAATGTCCTCGAACTCGTCGGCCTGCCCGTGCCGGATGTCTACAGCTCGGGACTGTCGGAATTCGTATTCGCCGCCGGCGTGAAGCTCATGGAGCGGCAGCGCCCGGATGTGATGTATCTGTCCACCACGGATTACGTCCAGCACAAGCACGCGCCGGGCTCGCCCGAGGCCAATGCGTTCTATCAGATGATGGACGGCTATCTCGCCCGACTCGACGAACTGGGCTGCGCCATCGTTCTCACCGCCGATCACGGCATGAACGCGAAGACCCGGCTGGATGCCACCCCGAATGTGATCTACCTGCAGGACGTGCTCGATGAGTGGCTGGGTGCCGGACGCGCGCGCGTGATTCTGCCGATTACCGACCCGTACGTGGTTCATCACGGCGCCCTGGGATCGTACGCGACGATCTATCTGCCGACAGACGTTGATCCGACTTCAGTCGGGCGGCGGCTCGCGCAACTTCGCGGCATGGAGGTCGTCCTGACTCGCAGCCAGGCCGCGGAGCGTTTCGAACTGCCTCCCGACCGGATCGGCGATCTGGTCGCGGTATCGATCCACTCGGTGGCCCTCGGCAGCGCGGCATCCCGACATGACCTGTCGGGACTGGATGCGCCGTTGCGCTCCCACGGCGGGATCTCGGAGCAGGCCGTGCCACTGGTCATGAACCGGCGCTTCGCCGGGCTCGACACGCACCGTCGCTGGCGCAACTTCGATGCATTCGACTGGGTGCTGAACCATGCCTAGCTCAGCCACCGGCCAGGTGGTGAGGGAGACACGCCCGGTACTCCGGGAGGCCCTGCGCATCGGCGGTGAACGGGTCGAAACAGGTCGCACCAGCGAAATCCATAATCCCTACAACGGCTCTGTCGTCGGCACGGTGGCAATGGCCGGCGTGGCGGACGTTCGCCGCGCGATCGGGTACGCCAGATCCTTCCGTTCACCGCTGAGTCGCTACGAGCGCTACCGCATCTGCCAGCGGACCGCTGAGACACTTCGGGCGCGTACCGAGGAGATCGCGGATCTGATCACGGCGGAGAGCGGACTCAGCAAGAAGGACTCGCTCCACGAAGTGGGACGGGCGTGTGATGTCTTCCTGTTCGCGGGCAATGCGGCCCTGCAGGATGACGGCCAGACCTTCTCCTGCGACATCAGCGAACACGGCAAACGACGCAAGGTCTTCACGCTTCGCGAGCCGCTGCTGGGCGTGATCACCGCGATCACGCCTTTCAACCATCCGCTGAACCAGGTTGCCCACAAGGTCGCTCCCTGCATCGCAACCAACAACCGGATGGTGCTGAAACCCTCCGAAAAGACACCGCTCACGGCGCTGCGCCTGGCCGACATCCTGTATGAGTGCGGCCTGCCGCCGGCGATGTTCAGCGTGCTCACCGGCAATCCGCAGGAGATCGCCGATGAGATGCTCACCCATGCGGATGTGGACCTGGTCACCTTCACGGGCGGGGTCGCCATCGGCAAGTACATCGCCGCCACGGCGCTGTACAAGCGGCAGATCCTGGAACTGGGCGGCAACGATCCGATCATCGTCATGGAGGATGCGGATCTCGAGGAAGCCGCCGGCCTGGCCGCGGCCGGTTCCTACGGCAATTCCGGCCAGCGCTGCACGGCCGTCAAGCGCATGCTGGTCCAGGACTCGGTCGCCGACCGATTCGTGCAGCTGCTGGTCGAGAAGACCCGGGCGATCCGGTACGGCGACCCCATGGATCCGGCCACCGACATGGGCACCGTGATCGATGAGACGGCGGCGCGCAATTTCGAGGAAAAGGTGAATGCGGCGATCGCGCAAGGTGCGCAGCTGAAGATCGGCAACGTCCGGCGCGGGGCGTTGTACTCGCCGACGGTGCTCGATCGCGTGACTCCCGACATGGACGTCGTCAGGACCGAAACGTTCGGTCCGGTATCCCCGGTCATCCGCTTCGCGAACCTGGACGAGGCGATCCGCATCTCGAATTCAACCCCCTACGGCCTCTCCTCCGCCGTCTGCACCAACCGGCTGGACTACATCACGCGTCTGGTTTCGGAGTTGCAGGTTGGCAGCGTCAACGTGCGCGAGGTGCCCGGCTATCGTCTGGAGCTGACGCCGTTCGGCGGTATCAAGGACTCCGGCCTCGGCTACAAGGAAGGCGTGCAGGAGGCCATGAAGCTCTTCACCAACACCAAGACGTACTCCCTGCCCTGGCCGGCGTGACACCTGGCCGGCGTGACACCTGGCCGGCGTGCCGGTTCGGCCGGCAAGCGCTGAATACGCTCTAGCGTTTCCTCGTTGGGCGGCCCTGATGGCGAGGCTTTGCCGGTAATGGCTGTGCCCACGCGTATACCGCACACGCGTGATCGGACGTTGAGACCACGTGCGACAGCGACAGGGCCGATCTGACGCGGCCCGCGCGCGGCTGACACACTCAAGGAAAGCCAGCAATTCGCTGATCGATTGAGTGAATTGGCGCGGTCAAGAGAGCCTCAATTCTCTAATGCTTCGCACTCACACGTAGTACTATATCCATCAGATCAAGGGCTCTGGAGAGGCTGCGACATGGGCTGCCCGCCCGAGGGATGGTCTGGGAGATGGCGATGGAATCAGGTGTCGGCAAGTTGGAGTCAGATGTCAGCCAGATCCGCGAGGACGTGGCCGAAATCAAGCTCTCCCTGCATCATTTGAACAGCAAGATAGAGGCGTCTGCCAGAGAAACGAACACGCGCATCGACGCTTGGGATGAAAAGTGGATTGGGCGAATCGATGCGGTGGACGTCAAGCTCACCGCGCGGATCGATGCCGTCGAGGAAACATTGACTTCCCGGATCGATGCGGTTGGCGCCAAGCTCACCGCGCAGATCGATGCCGTCGAGGAGAAATTGACTTCCCGGATCGACGCGGTTGACACGAAGCTCACGGCGCGTATGGACCGGTTTGACGCGAAGCTCGGCGATCTCACCGTGGGCATGGAGCGCGCCTTCGCCGATCTGAAGGTCGGGCGCGCGCTGGATCGGGTCTGGTGGCTGCTGATGTGCGCCGCCCTGCTGGGCGTGATGGCGCACGCCATGAAGTGGATCTGACGCCGGGTCGTGCTTCGCGGTATCAGCCTTTGGGTCTGCCGGGCTCGACCCCAGGGCGGGTGCCGGGCTTATCACCCGCGGACTGATCGGCTGCGGACTGATCGGCTGCGGGCTGATCGGCTGCGGGCTGATCGGCCGTGCCACCAGCGTTCTCCTGACCGGACGCCCCGTGCCCTGTCTCCTCCGCGCCACCCTGCTGCCCCTGGACCTCGCGCACGTGTGGCGCGAATACCGGGCCTCCCGCGTAGGAGAAATACACCTTGTTCTGGCTGCGGGCGACGTAGATCCGGTGTGAGTGGAAGAAATCCGCCCCCAGCAGCATGCCGGGCACCTCGATCTGGTCTCGGGCAATGTGCGTGGCGGTGGGCGCGGACTTGTTCATGCTGAACATGTCGGCGATGCGCAGCTTCGCGTTCTCGATGCGCTCATCCCCCACCTGAAAGGTAGTGAACACCGTGATGAACATGGGGACGGATTGGGATCCGATGCCCCTCACCTGGCCGGTCTCCTTCACGTCGTCGGAATGCATGACGACACCCGCCAATCTCGCAGCGTCGGTGGTCACCGTCGAAAGGGAGGCACCACTGTCCCACCACGCCAGAGTCTTGTGGCCGTTCAGCTCCAGCACTGTCTTGATCATGCTGCCTTCGCCAACGTCTTGCAGGGGCGACACGGAGTACGACCCGCCCCAGTAGACAACCTGGTCCCCCGAACACCCTTTGGGCTGAAAGAGACGGACGGCACCGTGGGCAAAGTCGAATTCCGCATCCCATCGTGACAGCAGGCTCTCACCGAGCACGCCCGCCGCGGCGCCGATTCCGCGTCCCGCCACGAAGAACTGGGCGTCGTGCACCTTGAGGGTTCCCAGCTGGAAACCTTCGACGACCACTCTGTCGGTGGCGTCCGATCCTCCGACGCCGTACATGGTTACCCCTTCCAGGGCGAGCAGCTGGAGGTGATAGGCCTGGGCCGCGGGCCGAGTCAGAATACTGGCAGCCGCGCCCGTGTCGATCAGGAGCCTGGCAGGCTGTCCGTTGATCGACACGTCAACCAGGGGAGAATTGCCGACCATCTCCACATGCAGTACACCCACCGTCTGCAACTGGCACGCGAATGCCGGAGACAGCGACAACAGCCCGCAGGCAATGCCACCGAGATGACTGAATGATCGATCTGATCGCCGGAGGTGGCGTGACCGCTGAATGCCCTGATCCATGCCTGCGCTCTCCCTGGGCGTTGGGTTGCTGCGCACGCACCCCGTCTGTCGGGAATGTTGGGTCGCGCGCACCCGTTCATCCGGGTTGCAGTCGATTTAAGCAGAGGCTTGGCGTTGTGGGCAAGTATGCCGCGCCGAACGGCGCCAGCAGCAGATCCGCCAATCGAAACATCCCGCCGGAATACGATCACTGCACCTGTTGTCGCTGCGTTCCCAGCGCCGTGATGCCCAGCTCCACCACATCGCCGGCCCTGAGATAACGGGGCGGCTTGCGGCCCATGCCCACACCGGGAGGCGTGCCCGTCGTGATCAGATCTCCCGGCAGCAGCGTCATGAATTCAGAAACGTAGCTGACGATCTCGGCGCAGGAGAAGATCATGGTGCGGGTGTTGCCCCGCTGCATCGTCTCGCCGTTGACACTCAGCCACAGATCGAGTGCCTGCGGGTCCGGAACCTCATCCGCGGTCACCAGCCAGGGACCGATGGGACCGAAGGTGTCGCAACCCTTACCCTTGTCCCACTGGCCACCCCGCTCCAGCTGGAAGGCACGCTCGGACACATCGTGCACGACGAGATACCCCGCCACATACCGCAGGGCATCCGCGGTACTGACGTAACTGGCGCGTGAGCCGATGACGATCCCCAGCTCCACTTCCCAGTCGGTCTTGAGCGAGCCACGCGGCAACCGGACCGCATCGTTCGGTCCGACGATGCACGAGGTCGCTTTGGTGAAGATCACCGGTTCGGCCGGCACCGCGAGGCCCGCCTCGGCCGCGTGATCACGGTAGTTGAGTCCGATGGCAATGAACTTGCCGACCGCGCCCACCGGCGGACCCAACCGCTGCGGGCCCGATACTGCCGGCAGGCTCGCGGGGTCCAGGCCCGCGAGCCGCGCCAGCAGTGCCGGACCGAGCGTGCCCGGGTCGATATCCCGCACCACACCCGACAGATCCCGAATACCACCGTCCGTGCCGATCAGTCCCGGTCGCTCCGACCCGGGCGCACCAAATCTCACCAGTCGCATCAGTCACCTGCTACATGAAAGGTCGGATCGGATCGGAGCCGTCCCAGCTGAGGGCCGCCCCATAGAAGTGCGCAAACGCACGCTCCATCAGCGGGTTGGTCGCAATCAACTCAACGAAACCGGGCATCCTGCCGTGCGTGTCCAGGTAGGCAACGTCGCCGCCGGTCGGTACACCCGCCCGGAAGGCGACCTCCATGCCCATCGCCTCGTAGAGTTTGATGTCGGCATCCACATCCGCACTGGCCACGCCCCAGTGATGGAACCCATGGCCGTGAGCGTCGATCGATTCCCTGTACACGGATGGGTTGGAATCATTCGGCTGGATCAATTCGATGTTCATGTGGCCGGCGAAGCTCATGGCGATGGCCACATCGGCGGTGGACTTGCGGCCCCGATACACGGGGCGGTCCCCGGTGAAATGCTCCAGCAGGAACCAGGGGCCGACACGCAGCTTCGTCACCCATTCCATGATGTCCTGGCGGATGTCCTTGACCACGTAGGCCATCTGCATGATGCCGTTGGCGGGCTGACCGAAACTGAGCTGTGGCATGGACCTCTCCGGATGGGGCTGCGAGTCTACCAGCGCGGCGTGCGCTTCTCGATGAACGCCTGCACGCCCTCCAGCGCGGCTTCATCCATCATGTTGCAGGCCATGGTCGAGCCGGCGGCCTCGTAGGCGGCTTCGATGCCCAGCTCGGCCTGCCGGTAGAACAGTTCCTTGCCCATGGCCACCGCGACGCGCGGCTTGGCGAGAATGCTGCTCACGAGCTTGCCGGTCTCGGCATCGAGCGCGTCGGGTTCGGCGACGCGGTTCACCAGCCCGCGCGCCAGCGCCTGCCGCGCATCGATGAATTCACCCGTGACCAGCATCTCGAAGGCTTGCTTCTGTCCCACGTTGCGGGACAGAGGGACGCTGGGCGTCGAGCAGAACAGCCCGAGATTCACTCCACTGACCGCAAAGCGCGCCTCGCTCGAGGCCACCGCCAGATCGCATTGCGCGACCAGCTGACAACCGGCGGCGGTGGCAATTCCGTGCACCCGTGCGATCACCGGCACCGGCAGCTCGCGGATGCTCAACATGACACGCGAGCATTGCGCGAACAGACGGCTGTAGTAGCCCAGCGACGGATCGGCGCGCATCTCCTTCAGGTCATGGCCTGCGCAGAACGCCTTGCCGGCGGCGGCGAGCACGACGACCCGCACCGAGTCATCATCCAGTACCGCGTCCAGCTCGGCCTGCAGAGCGGCAAGCATGGCCTGCGAGAGCGCATTGAACGCCTGGGGCCGGTTGAGGGTCAGTGTGAGCAGGCCGCGGTCATCGAGATTGCGATGGACCAGGGCTTCGGTGGACTCGGTCATGGCGCCCTCCTCACTCGATCGCCTGGGCCGAACGGGCCCGCTCGCGCAGCATGAATTTCTGGACTTTGCCGGTGGAGGTCTTGGGGATCTCCTCGAAGCGCACTTCGCGCGGCACCTTGAAGCGCGCCAGCAGACCGCGGCAGTGTTCGATCAGATCTTCCGCGCTCACCTCGCTGCCTGCTCGCCGCTCGACATAGGCCAGAGGGGTTTCACCCCACTGCGGATCCGGTTTCGCAACCACAGCGCAGGTCACCACGGCGGGATGGCGGTACAGCGCGTCCTCCACCTCGAGCGAGCTGATGTTCTCGCCGCCCGAGATGATCACGTCCTTGCTGCGGTCCTTGATCTTCACATAGTGATCGGACTCCATCACGGCCAGATCACCGGTATGGAACCAGCCGCCGGCGAAGGCCTGGGCGGTCGCCTGCGGATTCTTCAGGTAGCCCTTCATCACGATGTTACCGCGGAACATGACCTCGCCGAGCACTTCCCCGTTGGCCGGTACGGGTTCCATGGTCTGGGGATCCAGCACCGTCATGCCCTCTTCCAGGGGATAACGGACCCCCTGGCGACCGTGCAGACGGGTCTGTTCGGAGATGCCCAGATTCAGCCAGTCGGCGCGCGGAGCGGCGACCGCCGCCGGGCCGTAGACCTCGGTCAACCCGTAGGTGTGAGTCAGCTCGAAGCCGATCCGCGCCATCCCTTCGATCATGGCAGCCGGAGGAGCCGCACCCGCCACCATGCCGCGGACACGGCGCGAAATGCCTGTGCGCAGCCCGGCGTCCGCATTGATCAGCATGTTATGAACGATCGGTGCCGCACAGTAGTGATCAACTCCGTGGGTTCGGATCGCATCGAACACGGCTGTCGCCTCCACCTTGCGCAGGCAGACTTGAGTCCCGGCGAGCATCGCCACGGTCCACGGAAAACACCAGCCGTTGCAGTGAAACAAAGGAAGAGTCCACAGGTACGTGGGGAAGTGCGGCATGGACCAGACGAGCGCGTTGCTGACGGCATTCAGATAAGCGCCCCGATGGTGCGTCACGACTCCTTTTGGATTGCCGGTCGTGCCTGACGTATAGGACACGGCGATGGCATCCCATTCATCCTGCGGCCCTTGCAGTCGCGGCAACGCTGAGTGTTGCGCAAGCAGGCTCTCGTACTCGAACTGGCCAAGGCTCTCACCCGCCCCGCCGTACTCGCTGTCGCACACGTCAATGACGACGGGCCTGCGTCCATACTCGTCCCGGAGGATGCGCAGGCTTGCGCCGATCACGGGTGAGAATTCCCTGTCGGTGACCAGGACGGCCGTCTCGCAGTGTTGCATCTGCCAGGCGAGCAGACGGGCATCCAGCCGCGTGTTGAGACAATTGAGCACGGCATTCAACGCCGGCACGGCGTAGTGCAGCTCGATCATCTCCGGTGTGTTGGTGAGCATCGTGCTCACCGTCGAGCCGCGACCCACACCGAGGGCACGCAGCGCAGCCGCCAGGCGAGCCGCGCGCTCATGGGTTTCGCGCCACAGATAGCGGCGCTGGCCATGCAGCACGGCGGGCAGGTCGCCAAACACTTCCGCGCTGCGCTCCACGAAGCTCAGGGGAGACAGCGCCGCGAAGTTGGCTGGATTACGATCCAGGTCCTGCTCGTAGATGTTCATGTCGGCGGCCACTCCCGATACCCATCATTCCCCGAAGACTGCGGCGAACAGGCTGCCCAGGCGCTGCTGCCGGATCAGCTCGATGGTGGAATTATGGCCCGCACGACTCGCCCAGGGGCGACGCGAGCGCCCAGTCCGGCAATGGCTCGGACGGCCAGCCCGTCAGACCGTGATCCAGAGGTTTTCCGGTCATCACACCGCGGGCCACATTGCCGGCTCGCCCCCACCCCTTCTTTTTCGATGGGATTATCACCCGGTTGCCGTGCTGCGCCAATTCTGCCGCGCTTAAGCCAAACCTGGGCGCGCGCGTTGTATGGATGCGACAGCGGGTTCCAATGAGCGCGGAGCCGGTGCCAGACCCTGGTCGCGCAAAGCCCAGCCACCATAACCGGCCGCTCGTCCGACCCAGTCAAAAAGAAGTTGGCAAATGGCGCACTGCCCGAAATAATGCCGCGCAAAACAAGCCTCCGCCCGCTGCACCGCGCGCACCCAGCCGCGGCGTACACCCACGGGTCTCACGAGGCTGTCGCATTTGCCTCACAGGAGGCGCCGGCGCGGGCAAGGTCGCGCACCGCCGGATATCAACGGACACTCAGGGGAGATCACATGAATAAGAGAATGTGCGTCGCGTTCGCGCTGGGTTCGATGGCGGCAGGGCTGGCGGCCCAGTCGGCTCTCGGCGCGGACGAATCCAGCGGACAGGGCGGGACGCTGGAGGAAGTCGTGGTGACGGCGCAGAAGCGTGCCCAGAACGCCCAGGACGTCGGCATTTCCATTTCCGCCATTTCCGGCGCCGACCTGCAGGCACTCGGGGCCGTCGCGGCCACCGACATCACCCGATCGATGCCGGCGGTCGTCATGACGCAGCCCAACGGCCCGTCCTCGTTCTCGCTGTCCATCCGCGGTGTCACCCAGAACGACTTCGCGGATCACCAGGAGAGCCCGGCGGCCATCTACGTCGATGACGTGTATGTCAGCCAGATGGCGGGACTCGCCTTCTCGCTGTTCGACATGGAGCGTGTCGAGGTATTGCGCGGTCCGCAGGGAACCCTCTTCGGACGCAACGCTACGGGCGGTCTCGCCAACTTCATCACCCGCAAGCCCACCGACAGGGAGGAAGGCTTTGTGGATGTCACCTTTGGCGAACGCGACCTGACGCGCATCGAAGGTGCGTTCAACGAGCCCCTCGGTGACTCGGTGGACGCGCGCCTGGCGTTCCAGTCCAACCACTACGACCCGCTGTTCAAGAATGTGGCCGGTGGCGCCGCCGACGCGGAGAACGGCAACGACTGGGCCCTGCGCGGCGAGTTGCTCTTCAAGCTGCCCAGCGATGCGCGGTTGCTCGTGACCGGACGATACGCGCGCGAGGACGTGCATGCCGGTTCGTGGGAAGAACGCGCGACGAAGAACGTCGCCCTGGGTTACGACGTCTTCCTGCCCGCCGACGAGAACTACTGGGGTACCTGCAACGGCTGCAACGCCAGCGGCGTGCCCAACAGCGGGCCGTTCACGATCCGCGACAACATCAGCGGATTCGCCCGGATCAAGACCTCCGGGATCAGCGCGAAGTACACACAGGATCTGGGCGGTGCCGCGCTCACCGTGATCGGCGACTTCTCGCGCCTGAGCAAGGACTACCAGGAGGACTCTGACGCCTCGCCCACGACCCTGTTCGAGTTCTTCAACGGCAGCCGCGTGACCCAGGAATCGCTGGAAGCACGCCTGAACGGTGGCGACAAGACCCTCAACTGGACGGCCGGCATCTACGGTCTGCGGGTCGACGGCAAGTACTACGAGGGCTGGATCGGGCCGGCGTTCTACGCCGCGCAGGAGTTCTTCTCGCCCACGAACCCCAACAACGCGTGCTTCCCACCTGAGGGCGCGTGGCCCTACGGCGACTGCACCACCTTCTATCGCAACGGTGGCGTACCGGGACCGAATGGCGGTGTACCGGCGACGCGCTCGCCGTACGAGCAGCTCACCAAGTCCTATGCCGCCTTCGGACAGGTGGAATACCGGGCCACGGACCTCATCGGCCTGACCCTGGGCGCGCGCGTGACGCGCGACCAGAAGGACTACCACTTCACCTGGTATCCGTATGAGTTCTATCCGAACGATCCGAACAACCCGATCACGGTGCTCACGCCACCGGTGATACCGGAGTTCGGCAACGTGCTGTTCGACTACCGCAACAGCCTGTCCGGCACCCTGGCGAGCGGCAAGGCGCAGGTGGATTTCCACCTGTCCGATGCAGTGCTGGCCTACGCCAGCTACAACCGCGGTGTGAAGGGTGGCGGCTTCACGGCGCCGCTGTTCCCCATCACCATCAGCGATCTGAGCACGCTCGAGTTCAAGCCAGAGAAGCTGACTTCCTACGAAATTGGCATCAAGTCGGAGTTCCTGGATCACACGCTGCGTGTGAACGCGGCCGCGTACTACTACGACTATCACGACTATCAGGCGCTGATCTACCCGGTGGGACTGGAGCAGCTGATCGTGAACGCGGATGCCACCCACAAGGGCGCGGAGACGGACATCCAGTGGGTGCCCAACTCCTCCTGGCGCTTCGGCTTCGGCGCCGGCTACGTGGATGCCATCGTGAAGAACGTGGATTCACGCGGCACGGGCGTCAAGGGCGACTGGGTACCCCCGAACGCGCCGCGCTGGAGTGCCAATGCCCTGGCCCGCTACACGATGCCCGCTGGCCCCGGGCAGCTCGCCCTGCAGCTCGACGGCAACTACATGAGCCGCTTCTGGTTCAATCTGTCCGACCTGCCAGTGGTGGAGCAAGGCGGCTTCGGAGTCGGCAACGTGCGTCTGTTCTGGACACCGACGAGCGCCAGGTACGAGATCGGCGCCTCGCTCGAGAATGCCCTGAACAAGCACTATGGCGTCATGGGCTTCGACAATACGTCCATCAATGGGCTGGCCCAGCTGTATCCGGGCAATCCGCGCTGGTGGAAGGCCCACGTCATCTATCACTTCTGAGACAATGCGTCTTTCGACATGAAACAAGGGGGGTCCCAGGACCTGGGACCCCTGCGAGGGGGCGTCGTCGCATGACTGATCACCGATCCCGGCTGGTCCTTCCGGCAGTGGCCGCCGCTTTGGCGCTGCAGCTCAGTCTGGCGCAAGCCGACCCGCCAACGGGCGCAAAGCCAGCGGCGGCCACGAGTTCGCCCAACCTTATGAGCACCTACGAGCTGCTCGCATCCAAGCGCTTCGTGGATCTCACCCATTCCTTCGGCGTGGACACGCCGCACTGGAAGGGCTTCGGCGAGATGAAAAGGCGCACCCTCTACACGATCAAGAAGGACGGGTTTCACGTGGAGGAGTTCTGCCACGTCGGCCAATGGGGAACGCACGTGGATCCGCCGGCGCACTTCCACGATGGATTGAAGAGCGTTGATCAGATAGATCCCAAGGACATGGTCATGCCGCTGGTCGTGCTCGATGTGCACGAAAAGGTGGCGAAGAATCCGGACTACGTCCTGTCGCTGCATGACGTGCAGGACTGGGAGGCTCGCCATGGAAGAATTCCGGCGCATGCCTTCGTCGTCATGCGCACGGACTGGTCGAAACGCTGGCCGAACGATGCTTCCATGCAGAACCGCGATGCCGCCGGCGTGGCCCACTATCCGGGCTGGAGCATGCCGGTGTTGAAGCTGCTGTACGAGCAGCGGCACATTGCCGCCTCCGGTCACGAAACCACCGACACCGATCCGGGCCTGGCGACCACCAGGGACGACTACACACTCGAGTCCTACGTTCTGGGCACCAACCACTACCAGATCGAGATGCTGGCCAATCTCGACCAGGTGCCCGAGTACGGGGCGTTGGCGCTGGTCAGCTTTCCCAAGCCCGCCGAGGGCAGTGGCTTCCCGGCGCGCGTGATCGCCATCCTCCCCTGAAGCATCTTGTTCCGCAGCTCGCTGAAGAGAGACCGCCATGACCGACTCGAAAGCCGCCGCGGGTCCCGCGGCCAAGCCGGGTGCCCCTCAGCACTACCGCTGGAATGACATTCCGGCGGAGCAGCTCAAGGGGACCCTGACACGCAAGCTGATCACCTCCGAGCGGATGATGATCGCGCACGTGTACCTGGAGAAGGGCGACGACGTCCCGCAGCATTCACACGAGAACGAGCAGCTCACCTACATCCTGGAAGGCGCCCTGCACTTCTGGTTCGGCGCCGACGGTGCGCAGGAGATCACCGTCCGGGCCGGCGAGGTCGTGGTGATCCCCTCTCACCTGCCGCATCGCGCCCTGGCGCTGGAGGATACGCTCGATGTGGATGTGTTCTGTCCACCCCGCCAGGACTGGCTGGCCGGTACTGACGCCTACCTGCGAGGCTGAATGTCCAACGTGGATGTCGCGCCCGGCGTCGCCGAAGCGCTCAAGAGTTTCGTGTTGCCTGAAAAACTCGGCTTCGGGCCGGTCAGCGCGCCGGTCATGTTCAGCGCCGAATGGCGTGACGGGCGATGGGGTCGCGGCCAGTTGCTGCCGTTCGGCCCGATCGAGATCTGGCCCGGCGCGCGCGTGCTGCATTACGCGGAGCTGGTGTTCGAAGGGCTGAAGGCGTACCGAATCGGTCAGGCGCGCCCGAGCCTGTTTCGCGCCATCGAGAACTTCCGGCGCATGGAGCGCTCCGCGCAGCGGCTGTCCATGCCCGTCGTGCCCGAGGCTCTGTTCTTCGCCGGCCTGGAATCTGTCACCAACGCCTGCATCGATCTCATTCCGGCACGTTCCGGTCAGTCGCTGTACCTGCGGCCCTTCCTGTTCGGCACCGAGAGCGGCTACCTGCTGCGCAACTCGCAAACGTTCCGCTTCATGGTGATCGCCAACCCGGTCGAAGCCTATGCGACGGGCGCGCCGACGGTGGCGATCGAACGCCGCGACGTGCGAGCCGCCGTGGGCGGCGTGGGTGCCGCCAAGGCCGCCGCGAACTATGCGGCCTCGCTGCGCGGGTCGAGTGCCGCGGTCGCGCGCGGTCACGCGGTCGCACTGTGGCTGGATGCCGCCTCGCACCGCTACATCCAGGAGCTCTCGGGCATGAACTTCTTCGCCGTGATCAACGGTGAACTGCACACGCCCGAACTCGAGGGATCCATCCTGCCCGGAGTCACGCGCGACTCGCTCATCACGCTGGCCCGCCATCTGGGTTACAAGGTGGTGGAGCGCCAGATGGAGATGGACGAGCTGCTGGGGCAGATCGAGTCCGGCCAGTGCAGCGAGACCTTTGCGTGCGGTACGGCGGCAATTGTCATGCCCATATCGGGGCTGGCGGACAGCGACGAGCGTCTCTTCCGGCCGCGTGATACCAACATCGTGGCGGCGCGGCTGCGCGATGCGCTGCTGGCCATACAGGAGCGCCGAGCACCCGATCCGTTCGGCTGGATCCGGGTGATCGCGTGACCCACGCCATCCTGCTCCGCGAGACCGGCGGGCCGGAGAAGCTGCTCTGGGAAGAGGTCACCGTTGGCGAACCCGGCGCCGGTCAGCTGCGCATCCGGCACACCGCGATCGGTGTGAATTTCCACGATACCTATGTGCGCACGGGCCTTTACCAGACCCTCAAGCTGCCGGGCATTCCGGGCGTGGAGGCGGCCGGTATCGTCGAGAGCGTCGGTGCAGGCGTAACGGGATTTTCCCCGGGCGATCGCATCTGCTACATCGACCAGACCTACGGAGGCTACGCCGAAGCTCGCCTCCTGCCCGCAGCGCTTGCAGTGCACCTGCCAGACTGGCTCAGCGATGAGACCGCCGCGAGCCTGACCATCAAGGGGCTGACGGCCTGCATGCTCCTGCTGCACACGCGCCAGGTGCGTGCCGGCGAGACCCTGTTGATCCACGCAGCGGCGGGTGGTGTGGGTCAGCCGCTGACGCGCTGGGCCAAACATCTTGGCGCCCGTGTCATCGCGACTGTGGGATCGACGGAGAAAGCCGCGATCGCGCGCGAGTGCGGTGCGGACGAGATCATCCTCTATCGGCAGGAAAACTTCGTCGAGCGCGTCGCCCAGCTCACCGACGGCAACGGTGTGGATGCGGTGTACGACTCGGTGGGTGCCGACACGTTCTGCGGCTCCATCGACTGCCTGGGGTATTTCGGCACGCTGGTCAACTTCGGCCAATCCTCCGGCGCCGTGCCCCCGTTCGCCGTTTCGCGGCTGTCGGTTCGCTCGAACGCGGTCGTACGTCCGCTGCTGTTTCACTATATTCGCGCACGCACCGCGCTCGAAGCCATGACCGAGGCCACCTTCGCGGCCCTGCGGGCTGGCGTGATCCAGGGTCGCGTCGATTTGCGCCTGCCGCTGCGGCGCGCCGCCGATGCCCATGTCGCGATCGAATCGCGCCAGACCGCAGGCGCGGTGATCCTGCTCCCGTAGATTTTCCTTCTTCGCGGATCAAAACAATGCCGAACGGCCTGTTCGCCCTCAAGCCCGCCGAAGCGATGGCCACCGACGGCCAACATGAGCTGCGCCGGACACTTTCTCTGCCCGCGCTGACGGCCTTCGG
The DNA here is from genome assembly GCA_035542375.1 of Steroidobacteraceae bacterium. Classification (GTDB taxonomy): domain Bacteria; phylum Pseudomonadota; class Gammaproteobacteria; order Steroidobacterales; family Steroidobacteraceae; genus 13-2-20CM-66-19. The sequence goes on from DATKLO010000123.1 coordinate 19,164, forward strand.
AATCGGCTCCATCATCGGCACAGGCATCTTCGTGCTCACCGGCACTGCCGCAGCCAATCACGCGGGGCCCGCGCTGGTGCTGTCCTTCGTCATGGCCGGCATCGGCTGTGCGCTGGCCGCGCTCTGCTATGCCGAACTGGCCTCGATGCTCCCGGTCTCCGGCAGCGCTTACTCCTACGCCTACGCAACGATGGGTGAGCTGGTCGCCTGGTTCATCGGCTGGAATCTGGTCCTGGAATACACCTTCTCGGTGGGCACCGTGGCGGTCGGGTGGTCCGGGTACGTCATGAGCCTCCTGGGACAATTCGGTGTGCATCTGCCCGAGTCGCTCACCAGCGCGCCGTTCGATCGCGGCCCCGGAGACCACGGACTCGTGGCCACCGGCGCGTTGCTCAACCTGCCGGCCGTACTGATCGTCCTCGCGGTGGCAGCCGTGTGTTATGTCGGCATCCGCCAGTCCTCGGCCATCAACTCGGCGATCGTCATCGTGAAGATCGCCGTGGTGGCGGCCTTCATCCTGCTGGGCGCGAATTTCATCTCACCCTCGAACTGGGTCCCGTTCGTGCCGCCCAACACAGGGCACTTCGGCCATTTCGGCTGGAGCGGGGTGCTGTCGGCCGCCGGCATCATCTTCTTCGCCTATATCGGCTTCGACACCATTTCCACCTGCTCGCAGGAGGCCAGGGATCCGCGGCGCGATGTGCCGCTGGGCATTCTGTTCAGTCTGGCCATCTGCACGGTGCTGTACATAGCCACCGCTCTGGTTCTGACGGGTATGGTGCCGTACACCGACCTGGACGTTGCCGCTCCGGTGGCCCTGGCACTGGATCGACACCCCGAGCTGCGCTGGCTGGGCATTCCCGTGAAGATCGGTGCGATCGCCGGGATGACTTCCGTGATGCTGGTCATGACTGTAGGTCAGTCGCGAATCTTCCTGACGATGTCGCGCGATGGATTGCTGCCCCGCTGGTTTGCCGACGTGCATCCCCGGTTCAGGACTCCCGCCCACAGTACGATCATCACCGCACTGGCGGCGACCCTCATTGCCGGACTGCTGCCGGTCAGACTCCTGGGCGAACTGGTCTCCATCGGGACGCTGCTGGCATTCGTCACTGTCTGCATCGGCGTGCTCATTCTGCGCAGGCTGCGGCCGGATCTGCCGCGCCGCTTCCGCGTGCGCGCACCCTGGATCATCTGCAGCGGCGGAGCGCTGATCTGTTCCATCCTCATGGCGGCCCTGCCGCCCGACACCTGGATCCGCCTTGCGCTGTGGACCGTCCTGGGCCTTCTGGTCTACGCGTTCTACGGCTATCGTCACAGCCACCTGCACAGCAATCCGGCCCCGGCCGGCGGAGCCCGCCCATGAGTGCACGACGTCAGCCCATCGAATACCGGGACGCCTCGCCCGAGGTCCGCGCCGTGTATGACGACATCATGGCCACCCGCAAGAGCGACTGGGTCAACAATTTCTGGAAGGTGCTGGCCCACGACCCGGTGGCACTGCGCCGCGTCTGGTCGAACATCAAGGAAGTGATGGGACCGGGCAGTCTCGATCCGCTCGTGAAGGAGCTGCTGTATCTGGCGGTGAGCGCCTCGAACGGCTGCCACTACTGCATTGCCTCGCACGGCGCCGCGGCGCGCAACAAAGGCATGACCGAGACCCAGTATTCGGAGCTGCTGGCCATCGTCGGATTGGCCAACGAGACCAACCGCCTCGTGACCGCGCTGGATGTGCCGGTCGATGAGCGCTTTCGCTGAAACGGAGCGACACATGTCCGCCCACACTGGAACCGAGCGCAGTCACTTCTGGCACCCCATGCTGCATCCCAACGAGATGCAGCGCCGCGCACCCATCCGCATCGTGCGCGGCGATGGCTGTTATGTGTACGACGATTCGGGCAAGCGGCTGGTTGACGGTGTCGCCGGACTCTGGAACGTCAACGTCGGCCACAACCGCCCCGAGGTCAAGGCCGCGATCGTCGCGCAGCTGGATGAGCTGGAGTACTTCCAGCTCTTCGACGGAGTCTCGCACCCGCGCGCGGAGGAACTCTCGGCGCTGCTGATGGAGCTGACCGCCGAGGAAGGCATGCGGCGGGTCATCTACAGCTCCGGCGGATCGGATGCGGTGGAGACCGCCCTGAAGCTCGCACGCCAGTACTGGCGGCTGCAGGGCCAGCCCGACCGCACGAAGTTCATCGCCCTGAAGCAGGGCTATCACGGCACTCACTTCGGCGGCGCCTCGGTCAACGGCAACACGGTGTTCCGGCGCAACTACGAGCCGCTGCTGCCCGGATGCTTCCATGTCGACACACCCTGGGTCTATCGAAATCCCTTCACGCAGGACCCGCAGGAGCTGGCGCGCATCTGCGCCGAACTGCTCGACCGGGAGATCCAGTTCCAGAGTCCGGACACCGTTGCCGCCTTCATCGCCGAGCCCATCCAGGGTGCGGGCGGAGTGATCGTCCCACCGGCAACCTACTGGCCGCTGGTGCGCCAGGTCTGCGACCGTCATGGCGTCCTGCTGATCGCCGATGAGATCGTGACGGGTTTCGGGCGCAGCGGCTCGATGTTCGGCAGCCGAGGCTGGGGCGTGAAACCCGACATCATGTGCCTGGCGAAGGGCATCTCCTCCGGCTACATCCCGCTCGGGGCCAATGTGTTCAACGAGCGGATCGAACAAGCGTTCAAGCGCAACGCCGATTTCACGGGCGCGATCATGCACGGCTACACGTACTCAGGGCATCCCGTCGCCTGCGCAGCAGGTCTTGCCAGTCTGAAGATCGTGCGCGACGAGAATCTGCCCGCGAATGCGGCCCGCCAGGGGGCCTACCTGCTGGAGCGTCTCAAACCCTTCGAGCAACGCTTCGCAGCAGTCGGCGAGGTGCGTGGCAAGGGTCTGATGATTGCGTTGGATCTGGTGAAGGACAAATCCACTCGCGAACCGATAGATCCGCAGGATGGCTACGCCAGTGCCGTCGCTGCGCATACGCGCGCCGCCGGCGCGTTGGTGCGTCCTGTGGGAACCAAGATCATCCTCTCACCTCCGCTCGTGTTCACTCGCGAGCACGTTGACGCCCTGGTGGGCGCGCTCGAGTCCGGTTTGAGCGCCGCGGGCTGAGCGCGAACCGGATCCGGGGTCGGAGGCCTGCGTGTCACGGGAATCGGCGAACGCTCTGACGGACTCTCCCGCGCGCAATACGGTTGGTTTCCCGACCGCGCTCGCCACGGCCGTGGGGCTGATCATGGCCAGCCCGGTCATCCTCACGGTGACCAGTGGCTTCGGCCTGGGTGGTGGAGCCTTCGTGGCGGCGATCGCCATCGCCTTCGTGGTCATGCGGGCGCAGGCCATGTCATTCGCGGAAGCTGCAGCCATCCTGCCCACCACCGGTTCGGTGTACGACTACATCTCCTGCGGGCTGGGCCGCTTCCTGGCGATCACCGGGACGATCAGCGCCTACCTGCTGGTCCACGTGTTCGCCGGCACGGCGGAAACCGTGTTGAGCGGCATCATGGCGCTGGTCAACTTCGAATCCCTCAACACCGTGCTGGAGCGCAGCGGCACCTCCTGGCTGGTCGGTGTCGGCATGGTTCTGCTGTTTGCCGCGACCAATGCGCTGGGCATCCGCGTCTACGGCCGCATCGAGATCATCCTTACCGCCGGGATGTGGAGCACGCTGATGGTGTTCGGCATCGCAGGCCTGCTGCACCCGGCCGCCGTGCACTTCAGTGGGTGGTTCGGGCCCTCCGCGGTCGGCACCAGCCTGCCGGCCATCCTGTCGCTCGTCGGCATGGCGATGTTCATGTTCGTGGGATTCGAGTTCGTAACCCCTCTGGCGGCGGAACTGCGCCAGCCGGCCAGGCAGATTCCACGGGCCATGAGCCTCGGGCTGTGGGCGGTTGCCCTGTGCATGGTCGTTTTCGGCACCGCGGTCAGCCGCCAGGTCGCGAACGTCCCGCTCGATGCAACGGGCAGCGTGCACCTGCTGGATACGCCCATGGCCATTCCGCGGTTCGCCGAGAGCGTGCTGGGTCCCTTCGGGCGAGTCTGGCTCGGCATCGGACTGCTGTTCGCCGGTGCCGCAACCATCAACACGCTCATGGCCGGACTGCCGCGCATTCTCTACGGCATGGCCATCGACGGCGCGTTGCCCAAGGCATTCGCGTACCTTCATCCGCGCCTGAAGACACCGCTGGTCGGTATCGCGGTCTCAGCCGCCATTCCGTGCTTCCATGCCTGGCTCATTCACGGTGACATCAACCGGTTGGCCAACCTGGTGCTGGCAGCCGTGTGTGCCTGGGCGGTCGCCTATGTGTTGGTGTCCCTGTCGGTCAGCGCCCTGCGGCTGCGCCGCCCGGATCTGCCCCGTCCCTACCGGGCACCCTGGTTTCCCCTGCCGCAATGCGTATCCATCATCGGTATCGGGGTCGCCATCGCCTACATTGCTCCTCCCGGCACCAGCCCAGCCGCCGTGTTCGTGCCATTCGGCTGCATGTTGGCCGGGACCGCAGCGTATGCTTTCATCTGGACTCGATTCGTGCAGCGCAAACCCCTGTTCAAGCCTGCCGTCGTGGAGCAGGTCCTGCAACAGGAAGCGCCTGGCAGCCGGGGGACCTGATGAGTTCGATGCCGAAGGCCGCCATTGTCCGCGACCCGCAGCGTCTGTTCGCTCCGGCTGAGGTGGACGTTACGCGGCGTGCAGACGGCTGCATCCTGCTGCGCTCACCGCAATCCCTACGCCCCTATCCACGCGCTATCGGTGAGTATCTCCTCAAGTGGGCAGGCGCGGCAGCAGACCGGCCGTTCCTCTGCCAGCGCGGCCCCGACGGGAGCTGGCTGCGCCTGACCTATGGTGAGGCGCTGCGCGAGGTTCTGCGCCTCGGCGGCTGGCTCTTGTCCCTGGGGAGCAGCCCGGAACGCCCTGTCGCCATCCTGTCCGAGAACAGCATCCGGCACGGCCTGCTGGCGTTGGCGGCCATGCACGTCGGTGTGCCTTGCATGCCGATTTCCCCAGCTTATTCGCTCATGTCGCAGGATTTCGCCAAGCTCATCTCCATCATCCGGTGCACCCACCCGGCCGTGATCTACGTGGAGGACTCCGGGCGCTTCGCGGCGGCCTTGCGCGCGATCGAGCCGCTGCACCGGGCCATACTGCTCACCGGAGACTTCGATCCGGCGCCCTCATTGGGCGCGCAACGCTTCGGCGATGTGCGCTCGAGTCAGTCCCAGGAAGCCGTCGAGCAGGCATTCGCGCGGGTCACCTCCGACACCATCGCGAAGATCCTGTTCACGTCGGGCTCCACGGACGAACCCAAGGGAGTTCTCAACACGCAGCGCATGCTGAGTTCGAACCAGCAGGCGCTGGTGCAGATCTGGCCGGCGCTGGAGAGCGCGGCCAGCCCGCCGGTGGTGGTGGACTGGCTGCCGTGGAATCACACCTTCGGCGGCAACTTCACGTTCAACTTCGTCCTGCGGCACGGCGGTACGCTCTACATCGACGGTGGGCGGCCGATGCCGGCGCTCTTTGGACAGACCCTCGCCAACCTGCGCGAGATCGCACCCACCGTGGTCTACAACGTGCCGCGCGCCTTCGACCTTCTGGTGACTGCGTTGGCGGACGATACGCAGTTGCGGCGGCATTTCTTCAGCCGGTTGCAGGTGATGTTCTACGGCGCGGCCTCCTTGCCGCGCAACATCTGGGACGCACTCACCGATCTCGCCCGCAGGACCACGGGTGAGCGGATTCCCCTGCTGGCTGGCTGGGGTTCGACCGAGACCGCGCCCCTGGCGACCTTCTGCCACTTCCAGGCCGAGGCTCCCGGGGTGATCGGCCTGCCCGTGCCCGGCTGCGAGCTGAAGCTGGTGCCGGCGGGCGGCAAGCTGGAAGTGCGGGTGCGCGGCGCCAACGTCACGCCCGGATACCTGGGGCGGCCCGATCTGAACCGGAAATCCTTCGACGAAGAGGGTTTCTACCGGATCGGCGATGCGCTGCGATTCGCCGATCCCGCCGCGCCCGAGCGTGGAGTGTGCTTCGATGGCCGGATCTGCGAGGACTTCAAACTCACTTCCGGGACATGGGTGAGCACGGGTGACCTGCGTGTCCGCGGTATCGCCGTGCACTCACCCATCGTGCAGGACATCGTTGTGACGGGCCATGACCGCGAGGACGTGGGATTCCTGATCTTCCCGAACATTGCCGCGTGCCGCGCCCTCTGCGCGGATACAACCGCGGATCTGCCCGTGGAGAAACTGCTCGCTCATCCTCTCGTGCGTGCTCACGTGCTCAGCGGACTGCGAGAGATGAAACGCGCCACTCCAGCATCATCTGCGCATGCCGCCCGCGCGGTGTTGCTGGCGGAGCCGCCGTCAGTTGACGCGGGCGAGATTACCGACAAGGGCTACATCAACCAACGCGCGGTGCTCAGCCGGCGCAGCGGCATAGTCGACCTGCTGTACCGCGCCGACGACCCGGCGGTCATCACACCATAGAATTGGGGGCGGATCTTGCTGCAACCGGGTCTGTCGGTCCGGCGGACCTTACGCGTCAGTTGAAGCGTACATACTCGCAGTCCACCGCCTGACCGTTGATCCCGGAAGCCGGCGGCGCGATCCAGTTGGCGAACTGGCCCGGCGTCACCACGCGGCCCATGAGCGACTGCACGTACTGGCGATCCGGGTCGCTGGGCAGCCAGGTGCTCACGCCGGCCTGCCATTCGGCCTCGGTCAGTACCCGTCCATCCGGGGAGACGCGCGTGCCGGCGAGCTGACCGATCTGCCGGTTGAATGCCTTGTGCGGCACGCTCAGCCGGAATTCCAGTCCGCGCTTCTGCAGCGCGAGGTTCCAGGCGTCCACACCCGCGATCGAGTCCTCGATGAAATCATCACGCAGCCGCTCGTTGAGCGCGTTGAGTGCCGGTGCTTCACGTGGCACCAGACGCCCACCCACGACTTCGAGCACCGGATAGGTGCCTTCCTTCAGCAGGTGATCGTCTGCCAACCGGCCTTCGCGATACCGCCCCTTGAGCCCGGTCGTGTAGAAAGTCGCCGCGTTCGAGGAGAGGTCCGAGCCGAACAGATCGACGGTCACGCTCGAGTGGAAATTGAGATAGCGCTGGATGGTCGGCAGATCGATGACACCGAGCGAACGCAGGCGGCTCGGGTCATCGGTCCCCTCGCGCTGCATCACCTCGGCCGTCCGCTCGACGATACGGCGGATGCC
>DATKLO010000124.1:0-9568 GCA_035542375.1 Steroidobacteraceae bacterium
GCAAAGCAGGAAGCGGCGGCATGAAGAAGCAGAGCTTCTGCCCGGCCTTCGGCCGGTCAGACTGCCCCACGGTTGAATGATGAGAGAGAGAACCGGATCGGAGCCACCGCCAAGAAAGAGCGAAAGATTCGTTGCACTATCGGGCGAGGTCAAAGATGTCGCGCGCGGTGAACGCGGCTCCTCGATGCCATATTTTCTTTGCCACAATCTCAGTGGAAGTTTCGACCATGAAGGGCCGACCGAGGACGTCTTCCGAGTGTGCGGACTGCTGGGTCAGGGGTGCCGCAACCACGAAGTCGATTTCCCCATCGGGTAATCGCAGCTTGACGTATTCCGTATCCTCCACGTAATCCGCTGTCAGCGACTCCGCGACGTCACTAAGGCGCGGAGTCAGATAGCCTAGAAACTCCGGATTGTCGATGAAGATATCGATGTCCTTGCTGAGACGATGTCTATGACGGCGCATAAGGACGGTCCCGCCGCCAAAAGTCCATTCATCTACAGGCAGGCCGTGTTTTCGCGCGTCGTCGATGAGGAGGAGGGCGCGCTTGAATAGACCTTCCCAGATCTTTAGTCGCGGGTCGGTAGCCACTTCTCAGGGTTCCCGGGTAGCCCAAGTGCTGCGGCAAGCCTACCGAGGTTTCGTTCGACCTTCCCGGGTATGCTCTGATGGCTCACTTGTCGAATGAGCCCGTTGAGTAACGCGCGCGGAGCCTCATCCAGAAGCGCGCGGATATGAGGTCGGCGGTTTGAGGGTACCTTGCCCGTGAGAAGGGCATGCAGGAGCTCGCGCTCGGTGATAGCGGTTTTGAAGCTTACGCTTGCCGCGGTGCTCGCAAGGCGCAGGTAGTTCGGGCTCTTCTTCGCAGGCCGGTCAACTGCCAAGGCAAGACCGAGCGCTTCAAGGACCGCTTGCACTTTGCGGATACCGAGATCCTTGACCAAGCCACTCTCGAGCTGATTAAGCGTAGTGCGCGTAATGCGGGCTGCAGCTGCGAGCTGCCCTTGGGTCAGGCCACGGGCAAGTCTGGAGCGCCTGATTTCATTCCCAATTGCTAGCAGATCCAGCGTCACGTTCTCCTCCGGAGTTAAATATAATTTACATCATAGAGACTTGCATCCTATTTTAAAGCCCGTATATACTAATAATAAACTATAGTACTATAGATATCCAATGGAGATATCTGCCATGCCTAGCATTGAAGTGGACTTCGACGTCTTCAAGGCTCTGACAGCTCGGCGCCCCACGGAGGACGTATCGGAAAATGACGTGCTCCGGGAGCTATTGCGCCTCCCCAAAGAGCCGGCCCGAACCGTCCGATCCGATGTCCCGTCTCCCGGCGACTGGGTTACTAAAGGAGTACGCGTGCCTGCTGGCACAGAGCTGCGGGCTACCTACAAAGGGCAGACCTACTTAGGCCGAGTTAATTCAGGGGCACTGGAGCTTGGTGGCAAGAGATTCGACAGTCCTTCGGCAGCGGCGATGAGCGTCACCGGACACCCGGTCAACGGATGGATCTTCTGGAAGTATCGTTTGCCTGGCCAGGGAAAGTGGGCTGATCTAAAGGCACTGCGAGAGCGGTAGCCCACGGCCTTGGGCCGAAACCGACATGATCCTGACGCTGATCATGATGATCCGCGCTGACCAACCCTTGGCCGTCACTCGCCAATACCGGAGGTCCCATGCGGTTCTATCAGCCTCAGTCGTCGCGCAACCGCCGGGCTTGACCCGAAACTCGCCTCTATCCGCGATTAGCTCGGGAGATTCCTTGTATGTTACTAGTTCGGGACACCTTCATCGGTGTTGACGACCGGCAGTTCGATGAAGCTGGCTTGCGGCGCGGCGCGATACACTCGCTGGGTGGCTTTGCGGTAGTCCTTTGGCTGCGCGCGAAAGATGTTCTCGACGTAGGTTTGCGGGTTGCGGTCGTAGAGCGGAAACCAGGTTGACTGCACCTGCACCATGAGTCGGTGGCCCGGCAGGAAGACATGGCTCGCCATCGGCAGCGCGAAACGATAGTCAATAACCTGATTGGAAGGTAGCCGGCGGGGGTGTTCCAGGCTATCGCGATAGCGGGAACGAAAGATCTCCATCCCGATCGGCAGCTGGTATCCGCTCATCGATGGCTCCGAAGGGACCTCATCCGGGTATACGTCGATCAGCTTGACCACCCAATCGCTGTCGGTGCCGCTGCTCGCAGCATACAGGTGGACCTCGGGAGCACCGGCGATGCGCAGCGGTTTGCGCAGGGGCTCACCCATGTAAGTCAGCACGTCGGGACGATCGGCAACGAAGCGCTGGTCTTCCAGCAGCCAGCGCACCCACGCCGCAGGATCGGCGAAGTGCACAGGGCGCGGTGCATTGGGTACAGGCCTGGCGGGATCAGATACGTACGCATCGTAATCACCGGTGCCATGTGTTGGTTCATTGAATGAGAGTCCGAAGTTCGGCTGCAGATACAGGCGGCGCGACTTCGCAGGGCACCCCTGCGCGCAGGATTGCGGCCACGACTGCAACCGGCGCCACCTATTGGTACCGGTTTCATAGACCAGAACCGGCGGTGTCGCCACCGGCGGCGCGCCTTCCTTCAGGTGGGCATCAAGAAAAGGGCGCATGACATCGCGACGGAACTGCAGAGCCGTATTCCCTTCGAGCTTGAGAGGACCGACGTCCCCCCGCCTTGAGTAGCGGCGAGCTCTAGAGTTTTCCGGCAGACGCGAGAAGGCAACGGAGCAGCTACGGCGTTCCATCACCGACGAACTCAAGCAGACCGGGGCTCGTCTCTACGATTCCCCCGACACCAAATTCCCGGTGTGGGGCAAAAAAGGCGGCTGAAAAACGTGCGCCAGTAATCTCTTTTAAGCCTTACCGTACCGTTACCGTATGGAGTGTGTACGGTAGGATAAACGCGCCTAACCGCTTGTTTTTATTGGCGTCCCCAAGGGGATTCGAACCCCTGTTACCGCCGTGAAAGGGCGATGTCCTGGGCCTCTAGACGATGGGGACGCGCTTTGGATATCTGCCGGGCCAGTCGGCAGGGCGCGCAGATTACACGCACCGGGGGCCGGTCACAAATCGGCTCCGGCGCGGCTGAAGCCGCCCCGATCCGCGCTGGCCTGGCACGGCTCAGCCTGGCAAGGCGGCGTGACCGGAGTCGCCCGCTCACGCCGGCTCCCGGTCAGCCATCCGCGGGCTTGGCATTTCTCCCGCAGCCGCTTGCGGTGTACCAAGACCGCGCGGTGCTAGAGTGAGCCAGGATGCACGCCAGGGCGACCCCATCGCAGAGTGCGCGCGAGCTGTTCGCCGAGAACCTCCGCTTCTATGACGGACTCTGGTCGGGCTGCCGACTGGTCGAGCCGCACCGATTCAACACCTGGCCGCTGGTGCAACGGCTGCTGGCGCAAAGTCGGCAGCGCCTGGAAGTAGCGCCCGGTCTCCGGCCCCGTCTGCCGATCGAAGGCACGCAATTCGCTGACATCAGCCAGCCGGCCCTGGCCAGGCTGCGGGAGCGGGGAGGGGTCGTGACCTTCGGGGAGATTACGGCGTTGCCTTTCGCTGACCGGACGTTCGATCTCGTGTGCGCGCTCGATATCGTGGAGCATGTTGAAGACGAAGACAGCGCGTTCTCGGAATTGGCGCGCGTAGCCGAGGATGGCGCGACCGTACTTCTGTCGACGCCGCTGCATCCCGCGCACTGGACCGCGTTCGATGACTTCGTCGGGCACAAACGCCGTTACGAGCCGAGCCGGCTGCTCGCGAAACTCTCTGAATACAGGCTCAACGTCGAAAGCAGCGCCGTGTTCGGCATGCAGCCACGCTCGTCGCTGCTGCTCGACATGGGCATGTGGTGGCTGACCCATCAGCGCAAACGGGCCATGTGGTGGTACAACCGCGCGTTTCCGCTAGGGCTGCGATTCCAGAAGGAATTGCAGCTCGTGCCCGGGCTGGTCCCCACTGACGGCGTCGATGAGATTCTGCTAGTGTGCCGGCGCCAAGCCCGAGACACATCGGGCGCCACAAGAACGTAACAAATGTGATCGATCGCACGATTGCGGTCTCGCCCCGCAGGCCGCTCGCGCGGCCGGTGGTAGATTGGAATCTCCGCTTGTCTGTCCCTGCTGCATGAGCGCGCGTATCTGGTGGGCCAATGGTTCCGGGAGCTTCCGTCAGGAAATGGACGGGGGCTATCTATGGTTTGAGACTCACAGCGAGCGCAGCAGGACCGGGGCCGAAAACGCGAAGAACGTGTCACGGGTCCTTCCGGGGGACGTGGTCCTGCTGTGTGCCCTGGGGACTCTGTCGGCTGTCGGCGTAGCGCTGGCTACAGCGATGGAAGCGGCTGCGCCGGGCAGCGACGATTTGCCGCTGGGTTCCGGCAAGCCTGTAACGCGCGGCAGTTCATCAAAGTCCACGGGCAACGGATCCAGACGCGGTGCCAACGGGAGAGCGGCCATGCGGCCCGACACCGGTTGGCTGGTGCCCGTTCGATTTGCAGAGTTGAGTGTCCCGCTGTCGGTCGAGGATCGTTGCGCGGAATTCATCGCCGTTCTGCCGAAAAAGCACTCACCGCTTCGTGCCTCGGGCCTGTGGAACCAACACGTCAGACTGGCGGCCGTCTCGGAATCGGTGATGGCACTGCTGGACCGGTTGCTGGACGGCGAGGCAGGACGCCTGGTCAATGCGATAAGGGAATCTGCGGGCCGCGGCCTGGCGGAAGACGCCCAGGAAGCGCTGCTCCAGCAGCGGAAGGATCTGGATCCGTCTCGCAAGACGGCGTTGCTGAAAGCGCGCTACGGACAGGGCTTGTACCGTGCGAATGTAGAAGCCAAAGAACACGCCTGTCGCATTACGGGCGTGCTCGATCGGCGGCATCTGCGCGCCGTCCATATCAAGCCCTGGTCGGACTGCAATGATCAGGAGAAGCTCGACGGGTTCAACGGCTTCCTGATGTCGCCGCACGTCGCGCACCTGTTTGGCCGCGGTTACATCTCCTTCGCCGACGACGGTTCGGTGCTTGTCTCCGACGACCTCAATCTCGCCGTCCTGGCGAGTTGGTGGATTGAGCTTCCACGGAGCGCGGGCGAGCTGACTTCCGAGCAACGACGCTATCTGGACTACCACCGCAGCGAAGTCTTCGACCGGCACGGTGGCGGCAGACGCCAGCGCTCCGCAGAGCATCTCGACGAGACGGCCGTGCCGGAGGACGCTGAGCCAGCCGTGGTTAACCCCGCATAGACCGCTGGCGGTACTCCGCACCGGCCCTCACGCCGGCCCTACGCCAGCTGTCAGGCCGCCCCTCACGCCGGCCCTACGCCGGCTGTCAGGCCGCCCCTCACGCCGGCCCTCACCCCGAACCTCACGCCAGCCCTCACGCTGACTCCAATGGAGCCGCGTAGAGGCGGCCACCCGGTCCGCCCGCAGAAAACTGCGCTTGGGCCCTGTCCCAAGTTCTTGCCTTTTCTCGTTCTTTTGACTGCACTTGCCAGGGACGCGGCAGGCTGTATATTCGTACACTGTGTATTCATCCAGTTACCCGGTTCCTTGGTGTGGAGTTCGTCATGACCCTCAGTCCCCGGCTTCTGCTGGACACCTCCATTGCTCAATTGCAGACCCTGGCGTGCTTCCTCGCCGAGGAGATGGGCGAGCAACGGGAACGGTCCAGGGCCTCGCCGGAGGCGCGAGCCTGCAAGGAGATCCTGCTGACGATCAGCGTACTGATCCCGAAGCTTCGGGCGGCACGCTATGTAGTGGCCGAAGACGACGCTCGCCCCATGCGCTGCCTCACGTGTGAGGACAACTGAAGGGTGCGCGTGAGATCAGTTCTGGAGGCGATTGAGGGGCAGTATCCGTGCGGGCTCGTAGCGGGCGATAGCATTTCGCCGGGCCGCGCAGGCGCGCGGCGAGTGCGCGGAATCTCGATCTCTGAGAGTTTGCGGAGTCGGCTGTGGGGCGCTGCACTCCCGGATGCCGCCCGCCGCTGTAACGGCGGACGGCCGACCCAGACGATGTCGAAGCGGGCGAGACGAGGTGTTCATTGCCATCGTTGCCGTCTCTCGACCGGAATCTGAATCACACCTGAATCAGCGCGGGCCGTAGTAGTAGTGGGCGCCGTAGTACCCGGGGTGCACCACTACGACCGGGGCGGGGACGGCCACGTAGGCGCGTACGCGTGGCCCGTAGGGGGCTACGACACAGCCAGTCAGGCCAAGCGCAAAAGCACCGAGAATCAATAATTTAGAGATCGTTCGCATGATCGAGTGCTCCGTGTTTCCCTGCAGACTGAAACGCGCGGTGGGCCATCCGGCTGACACTGCTTCCAACTCCCTCGGGCAGGGCGGGCCGGGCTCCTGTTCCTGAGGCCCCCCGCCGGGTTCAAGAGATCCGATGCTGCGCCGTTACCAAGGATGGGACCTGTGCTCGTGCGCAGGTCCATTCGGGCTACCTGTCCGCAACAACCGGGGGTCTGTCGACAACAGCGTTTGTGCTGTAATCACGGAATGGATGAGATGCGCTATCTAGAGAACAAAGAGCGAAGCACGGAGATCCTTCGTCTCGCACTGCCATTGATGGCGCGCCAGCTCGCAGCGTTCCACCCGCTGAGCTATGCGTTGTGGTACGAGCACTGCGCGGGCATGAATCCCGACCTAAGCCGGGTGTTGGATGAACGGCTGACCACCAATAACGCCCTCAGCGAGGCTGATGTGTGGCGCTTGTATGCGCAGCACATCGCCGCACGCGACATGGAGGCTTTCGAGCGCCTGCAACAGCAGCTTCGCAATCTGCTGGAAGACACAGCCCGCAGCGCCGCCACCGCGAGCGAACAGGCCGCGGAGTTCAGCGAGTCGCTGCAAACCCATGCCAAGCGACTGAGCGAACCCCTGTCGCCGGCCGCACTCGTGGATGTCGTGGGCGACATGCTCAAGGCCACACAGAAGATGCAGATGGCCACCGCGGACCTGTCCTCGCGTCTGCGGGTCCGCACGCATGAGGTCAACTCCCTCACGGAAAGCCTGCGCCGCGCCCAGAGCGAGGCGCTGCTGGACTCACTGACCGGGCTCAAGAACCGCCGCGGCCTGGAGCGGGCGGTGGAGGATCTGATGCGCGAACCGGCCGGCCTGGTCGGCTCCGCACTGCTGCTGGCCGATATCGATCACTTCAAGGTAGTGAACGACACCTACGGGCACGTGCTGGGCGACAAGGTCATCCGCGCCGTGGCCCACGTTCTGCGCTCGAGCATCAAGGGCAGGGATGTCGCCGCGCGGCTCGGCGGCGAGGAGTTTGCAATCCTGTTGCCGCAGACCACGCTGTCGGGTGCGGCCGCCGTCGCCGAGCAGATCCGTGGCACGGTGGCTCAGGGGCGAATCTGTCGCCCCGACGGTAACGAGTCCATCGGACAGGTGACCCTGTCGGTCGGCGTAGCGGTGGCCAAGGCTGGAGATTCCCTCGAGGCGTTGCTCGAAAGAGCGGACGCAGCGATGTACACAGCCAAGCGCGCCGGGCGCAATCAGATCAGTCTGGACGGCGCCGCGACTTCCTAGATCATCCCGCCGTTGATGCCGATGATCTGCGACGTCACGTAGGCGGCTTCCTCGCAGACCAGATACGCCACGAGGTTCGCAACCTCGACAGGCAGACCCGCGCGTTTCATGGGGACGAGCCGCTCGATGGCATCAGCGTCGAATACACCGTCAGTCATGTCGGTGGCAATGATTCCGGGAGCGACCGCATTGACGGTGATCCCGCGGCTGGCGACCTCGAGCGCAAGGGAGCGGGTCGCGGCATTGAGCGCGCCCTTCGCCGCCGCATAGTTGACCTGACCGCGATTGCCGATCGACGCGGTCACCGACGACATGCTCACGATCCGGCCCCAGCGCGTCCTGATCATCGGCATCATCAGTGGCTGGGTGACATTGAAGAATCCGTCCACGGTCGTGTCGATCACCCGATGCCACTGCTGCGGACGCATGCCAGGAAACACCGCATCGTCGTGGATACCCGCGTTGTTCACGAGGATCTGGATCGCGCCGTCCTTGAGAATGGTCTCCAGGGCGTGCCTTGTCGCAGCCGCGTCCGTGACATCGAAGCTCACGGCCTGGGCGCTGCCGCCCCCGCTTTTGATTTCGGTCGCAATGGCTTCCGCCGCCGCGACCGAGCGGTTGGCGTGGACGTAAACATGGTGCCCATCCCGTGCCAGGCGTTTGCAGATCGCACTGCCGATACCGCCGCTACCGCCGGTCACGAGGGCTCTTCTGGACGTCGCTGTCATCGTCTTGACTCCAGGAACGCGATGGTCGCCCGGCCGCTCACCAACTCGCGCTCACTCGCCAGCACGAGGAATTCATACATCGCGGTGGAGGCATCTCCTCCTATGCGCCGCACGTCCGTGATCAGATCCTCAGTGAGGTCGTCGAGGCGCTCCACGCTCATCCGGACATTCCTGAGGCTCGCCAGAAATCCCCTCGGGGCCCGGCTTCTCGAGGCCTCGGCGACGATCGCTCCATGCACGGCCATGGTCTGCGCAGCATATTCGATCGCGGCGGCCGCCCCGAGACGCCCGAACGCGCGCAGCGGATTGTCCGACCTTCGATGGCTGACGGCGCGGCAGCGCGCACTGGTTTCACTGGAACTCAGTACCTCATCGAGCAGGCACATCTTCCCCTGGTGGGGGATGTGAGTCTCGATCCAATGGCGATCTAATGGCACGCCGTCACCTCTATCGCCATGGAGCGGTGATCCAGGTAGTCCAGGCGGACCCGGCCGTTGCGCCTGCGTGCGAGCTCCTGCAGCAAGGGCAGGCAGCGTGCTGCGGGAATCGATGCGCGCAGCGTTTCCAGCGCCGTATCCGACATCCGGTCCGCGGGCTCGTCACACAAGGAGATGACCAGTTGAGCGAGCGATGTGGCGCTGGCCTGGGGTTTGAGAACCAACGCCACGCCAAACGCATCGGGAATCGGCCGGCGCAGGCTCAGGGGCGGCGGATATGGCGCGTCGTAGGCAACCAGCAGGACCGCGGTCTGCTCGACCACTACCTGGGCCATGGCCTCGAGCAGTCCGGCGGCGAAACTCGCATCGTGGGCGCAGAGTGCATTCGAGGGCTCCCTGGCCCCCGTCGCGATGCTCCAATAGCCGGCAGCGGCGTTGTGCACAGAATTGTGGAAGCGTGTTGGGGAGATCTGCGGGTTGATCTCCGTGAGCGACAGACAGATCTCGTGACAGTTCTGTCCATCGCCACCCGACGAGGAGAAGACCGCCGCCAGTTCCGCCGCATCGATGCGCGCGTTCACGGTCGCCTGCAGGCCGGCAGCGAGGGCAAGTTTCACCACACGGCCGACGCGTCGCCGCTCGGCAGGGGGCAGCAGCTCCGGAGCCGGCACCACCGTGGGCCGGGAAGCGTAGGGCGAGGCGCCCGCCAGCAGCTCCGCGGACAATTGCCAGCCATCGAGCCCCGGACCGATGAGGCCAATGCCTTCAAGGCTTGCCCGCAGGGTGATGGCCTCGCTGCCCACGCTGGCTGGATTGCCCGGGCTGACCTGCTTGTCCATCAGCCGGCCCGTCCCAGCACCAGGG
>DATKLO010000125.1:0-7686 GCA_035542375.1 Steroidobacteraceae bacterium
TGGTTCAGGCCGTGCTCGGTGGCGCCACGCTCAAGAGCGACAGCCATGCGTCGATGCCTTCTTTCGGTGATGCGTATTCGGACGTAGAGGTGGCCGCGGTTGCCAATTACGTGACGGCGCGGTTTGGTTCTTCGCCGTCCAGTGTCACGGCGGCTAATGTCGCCGACATGCGCAGGCAGGTCGGGAAATAGACTGAATCCGGCAGGACCGTGCGCCGGTGTGGCACACGGTCCTGCGTTTTCAGATAGTGCGATCGGGGTTCAGCGACCCGTCCTGACGTCGTGGATCGCGACCTCGGTGGCGTGCAGAGCGCCATCGATGTGACCGACCGCTCGATTGCGAAGACCGCGAGTCATCGGATCATCCTCTTCACGCGCTACGTCGCCGTGCGCTTCGCGCAGCAGCTCCATGGCCTTGTGCAGACGACCCGGGCGATCAGCCGGGCCATCCACGCCCACGTGATCATGGATGTCCTTGCCGTCATCGATGGCGGCGCGCTTGATCTCGCCAATGGCAGCGTCGATCTCGGTGATCGCGACGTCTTCCTGGCCGCTCACCGCGGCATCGCCGGGGCGGTGTTCGAGCATCCAGCGGGCCGCGCGCAGATCGGCCAGGGCGTGCAGATAATGCGGATGCTTGCCGGGGAGATCGGCGAAGGCCGCGTAGGGAGCGGCGGTCAACGCCAGGCCAGAGAGCAACAACCGTGTCGTCAGTTTCATCGGACCGTTTCCTGTGGTGGGGAAGGGGTGGATTACACGAGTGCCATCATCGACACTGCAACCTGACGCCTTGCTGAATGATGACTGCATCACGTTATGACTTGCGCAATCGATCGCAACGGGTCGACACTGAAAGCTTCATGCAAGGTTCGAAGGTGATAGACGCACTGAACGCCGGCATCTGATCCATCGTCTTACCCAGGATTTTCGGATACCGAGATGTCTCATCCTCACTATCAGATCAGGACTTGCACGGCCATCGACGCGCCGGTCATCGCCAGGCACCGCGTCGAGATGTTCCGCGAGATGGGCAGTGTGCCCTCCGAGGAACTGGCGCACGCGCTCTATGAGCATTCGGTGTGCGCTCTGACCAGCGAGCTGCGCAATGGCGGTTACTTCGGCTGGTTCGCGGTCGATCACTCCGGCCGCGTGATCGCCGGGGCTGGGGCGCACGTGAAGCCGCAACTGCCGCGGATCTCGGGCGACGGCAAGAGCATAGCGATGTCGCCGGTGCCGCTAGTGGTGAACGTCTATACCGAACCGGACTGGCGCAAACAGGGCGTGGCGCGCGCGCTGATGAATACGCTCATGCGCTGGTCGCGCGAGCAAGCCTTCGACCGGGTCGTGTTGCATGCATCCGATGCCGGTCGCCCGGTGTATCAGTCGTTGGGATTCCGGGCGACGAACGAGATGCGTTGGTTTCCAGGGGTCACGGACTGACCGCTTACTGAGTGCGTCAGCGCCCGCGGATGGCGAGAGCGGTTCCGCCCAGGACGAGCAGCGAGGAGACCAGGAGGCGCACGGTGATGGGTTCGGCGAACAGTGCGACTCCACCCAGCGCGGCGAGCACGGGCACACTCAACTGGGCATTCGCGGCCGCGATCGCACCCAGCTTGGGGAGTGCCGTGTACCAAGCCGCGTAGCCCAGGCCGGAGGAGATGGCCCCCGAAGCGGCCGCAAGCGCGATGCCTTGCGCATCGGCGGAGCGTTGTGACCACATCAGCATACTGATGACCAGCACTCCGGGCACCGAGCGGATGAAGTTGCCGGCCGTGTCTCCCAGCGCGTCGGTCGAGTCGCGCCCTTTGAGAGAGTAGATCCCCCATGCGACACCGGCGGCCAGCATGCTCAGGGCCTGCAGCGAGGGTGGTGCCGCGATCCCTGGCAGCAGCAGCAGGACCAGGCCGGCAACCGCCAGCGTCCACCCCAGCGCAATGCGCGAGTTGATGCGCTCTCCGGCGATGAAACCGGTCGCGATCATGACGACCTGCACGGCACCGAATAGCAGCAGGGCACCGGTTCCGGCCGGCAGGGCCACGTACGCGAGCGAGAACGTGACGGCGTAAGCCAGCAGCGCGAGCGCCGCGGGCCAGCTTCCACCAACTCTCCGCGTCCGTCCCCTGACCTGCACGAGTATCCACAGAGTCGCGGCTCCCGCGACCAGCCGCACGGTGGTGAAGCTGGCCGGATCGGTGTGCACGTGACGCAGGGCCATCCGGCACAGGATGGAGTTGGAAGCAAACGCCAGCAGGGCGAACAGTGTCGCGCCTGCGGTGCGTCTCACTTCAGAGCCTGCGTCAGATCATCGATGAGATCTTCCGGCTCCTCGATGCCCACGGACAGGCGCAGCAGGTTCTGTGGTGTGCGTGAGGCGGGTCCCTCGATCGATGCGCGATGTTCGACCAGGCTTTCCACGCCGCCAAGGCTGGTGGCGCGCGCGAAGAGTTTCGTGCGGGCAGCGACCCGCATGGCATCGTCGCGCCCGCCCTTGATGCACACAGAGAGCACCGAACCGAAACCGCCCGTCATCTGTGCGGCGGCGATTCCGTGTCCGGGATGTTGGGGGAGGCCCGGGTAGTACACGCGTTCCACCCCCGGATGCCGAGCCAGAAAATCAGCGACCCGTTGCGCGCCGGCACACTGCGCGCGCACGCGCAGGGCGAGGGTCGCGATGCTGCGCCGGAGCAGCCAGCAGTCGAACGGCGCCAGCGCGGAGCCCGACATGGCCTGCCACGCATGCATGTGTTCAAGGACGGAGCGGTCATCTCGCACCACGGCGACACCGCTCAGTACGTCGCTATGGCCGCCTAGGTACTTGGTCCCGCTGTGTATGATCACATCGACACCGAGTTCGAACGGCCGCTGGCAGATCGGCGTGGCGAACGTGTTGTCGCAGACCACCAGCGCGCCGGCTTCATGACCGATGTCGGTGACGAGCCTCAGATCGGTGATGTTGAGGAGGGGATTGGTCGGTGTTTCGGTCCAGACCAGCCGCGCCTTCGATCCCACCGCCGCCTTGACGGCCGCCAGATCGGTGAAGTCCACGATTTCGACGATCATCCCGCGCCGCTGGGCGACCTCCACGAACTGCTTCAATGTGCCGTAGTAGGCATCGCGGGGAGCGATCGCGCGGTCGCCCGTCCGCAGCAGTTCCAGCACAGCCAGACTGGCGGCAAGACCCGAGCCGAAAGCGGCGGCGCCGATTCCCTGCTCGAGCGCCGCTACGCACGCTTCCAGTTCAGTGCGATTCGGGGTGCCCTCGCGGCTGTAACGGTAGCCACGTGGATACTCGCCGTCCGCGTTGCGCTCGAACGTCGTCGAGAGGTGGATGGGCTGGGCCAGTGCACCGGTGGATTGGTCCGGGGCGTGAGCTGCATGAACGCAGACCGTATTGGGACCGGCGTGTCGTGTCATACCGCGAGTTTACCTCACGCCGGCCGACGATTCCCGCGGCGGGAACCCCCATGACGCTCCGCGCCCCGGGCTCCACGCCCTGCGCGGAGCTTCCTCGTGGAACGCGGACTTCCGCGGTCGAGCGCGGTGCATCACCTGTGCAAGAATGCGGCTTGCGCACCAAAAGCACCAAGGGGTAAGACATTGAAGCGGGCAGTTCCTCCCCGGGCGGGTCTCTGGGTCGCGCTGATCGGATTGGCGTGGACGGGATGGCTGGGTGCCACCGAACCACCGACGCCTGCGCTGTATGGCGTGCGGATGGAGCAGACGAGTATTCCGATGCGCGATGGAGTGCGCCTCGCCGTCACCCTGTACATGCCGACGGGCGCGCCAAAAGGTGCACGCTTCCCGGTGTTGTTGGAATACCTCCCTTATCGCAAGGATGATGACGAGGCGGTGCGCGACTATGGCAATCACACCTACTTCGCGCGACGCGGTTTCGTGGGCGCACGCGTTGACATACGCGGCTTCGGCAACAGCGAGGGTGTTCCCCCGGAACGTGAGTACTCCGCGCGTGAACTCGCCGATGGAGATGAGGTCATCGCGTGGCTCGCGCGCCAGCCGTGGTCGAACGGCAAGGTAGGCATGTTCGGTATCTCCTGGGGTGGATTCAATTCCATCCAGATGGCGATGCGATGGCCGCCGGCGCTCAAGGCCATCATGCCCGTGGACGCCACCGAGGCACTGTTCAAGGAAGACGTGCATTACATGGACGGCATCTTCCATGTGGATGAGTTCGAGCTGACCATGGACCTGGACCAGGGTCGCAGCGGCGCGCCGGATTTCAGTCTGGATGAGAAAGTCATCGGTCCGCGCATGGATTCGGAGCCGTGGTCGCTGAACTACATGCGTAAGCAGCGTGACGGCGCGTTCTGGCACGAGCCCGTGCGGCCGCTGGAACAGCTGCGTGTTCCCTGCTTCCTGATCGGTGGTCTGCAGGACGGCTACCGCGACAGCGTGCCGCGCATGCTGGAGCGGGTAGCCGCTCCGGTCAAAGCATGGATCGGTCCCTGGAACCATGCCTTCCCCAACGGCAGTGACTACGGTCCGCTGGTGGAGTGGCGCGGCGAGGCGGTCCGGTGGTTCGACTACTGGCTCAAGGGACGTGACACGGGCGTGCTCCGGGATCCGAAGGTGCTGATCTATCTGCAGCACTGGCACCCGCCCACTTCCGCGCCGCAGGATGTTCCCGGCGAGTGGCGTGCCGAGACCTGGCCACCGCACGACCTGAAGTGGAGCACGTGGTACTTGCGCGCAGATCACCAACTCGGCGCAGGCTCCTCAACACCGACCGTCGATCAACTCGCCTATATGCCTTCGGCGGGCGTCGAGGCCGGCTTCTGGTGGGGCGAGCTTTTGACGGACCAACGTCCCGTGGATGCCTACAGCCTGACCTACGACTCACAGCCACTGGAAAGCGACGTGGCCATCATCGGCTTGCCGCGCGTGGTGCTGCAGGCGGCGGCTACCGCGCCTCTCGCCCATTGGTTCGCGCGACTCGAGGATGTAGCTCCCGATGGACGTGTGACGATGGTGACCGGCGCGGGCCTCAACGGCGCACAACGCAATTCGATGGCCGATCCCCGGGACCTGGAACCCGGCCACACGTACGAGCTGAAATTCGATCTGCACCTGGCCTCGTGGATCTTTCCCAAGGGTCACCGAATCCGGCTCGCGGTTTCCAACGCGTTGTGGCCCATGACATGGCCGACTCCATACCCGATGACGACCTCGCTGCAGTTGGGCGGGGTGACTGGTTCGAGGCTCGAACTGCCACAGGTCGGGTTGCAGGGTCGTGCGGCGCCAGAATTCACCGCGCCCGAGCCCGTCGAGACGCGGGCTGACATCAAGGGGGGTGCCAGCGCGTGGCCTGGAACCTGGACCCTGTTCCGGGACGAAGCCGGCCAGAAAAGCCAGGTGGTCTGGGAAGGCAAGACCTCGACGGACTATGCGTGGGGCCGCTTCGATCACACCGAGCGGCTGGCGTACACTCTTGACGATGCGCACCCGCAGTCCGCGGCCGTAACCGGTGATTCCGAGTACATCCAGAAATCGAAAGGTCACGCACTGATCTGGCGCGGCCATCTCACCGTGACGAGTGACGCGGGGGTGTTTCACTATGCCTATACACGCCAGCTGTTGCGCGATACGGAGCTGGTCAGGACGCGGAGCTGGAAAGAGGACATACCGCGCGATCATCAGTGAGGCCCGGATGCGCTTGGCGACTTCAATAGGTCTGGCGACGGCAATGCTGCTCATGGGAACTGCAGCCGTTATCGCGGCTGCCCCCGGGACACCCGACGCGCAGTTGAAACCAGAGGAGCGATGGGTCCGGATCTGGGGTGCGGCGATGATGGCGCCGGAGGAGTTTGACTACTATCCCGGGCTCGGCCGGTCCTTCCATAACGTCACCCTGCGTCAAATCGTCGTGGTGAATCTGGGCGGCAAGACCCTGCGGGTGCAGATTTCAAATCAGTACGGCTCGCGTGCCCTGCGGATCGGGGCCGCGCGCGTAGCACGCGTGGACCCGGCTTCGCGGACCGTCGCATCGCCGGACGCGCCGCCACGGACCATCGCATCGTCGGATCGTGAACTGCTGTTCCATGGAGAACGCTCCGTCGTACTGCCTGCGGGCTCGGTCATGTTCAGTGATGCCTTCCAGCTCGACGTCGCGGCCGGGACCTCACTGGCAATCAGTCTTTACCTGCCTGATTCGACCGCGAACAGCACGAGTACCGTCCACGAGGAGGGCTGGCGACTCGGGTATGTATCGACTGCGGGCGACCACTGTGCCGCGGCTGATTTCCCGGTCGGTGCCGAGCTGCAGAGCATGTACTACATCGCCGGGGTCGATGTGGTGTCGACAGGGAATGCCGCCACGGTCGTCGCATTGGGCGATTCCATTACGGACGGTACCGGTGCTACGCCCCATGCGGGGCGAACCTGGCCGGACAATCTCTCAAAGCGGTTGTCCGCCGCGAGCCCCGGACGGTTCGCCGTGATCAATATGGGAATCGGTGGCAACCGCCTCATTCATGCCGAGACGGGTCCCAGCGCACTGGCGCGAGTGGATCGCGATGTGTTTGCGATTCCGGGTGTGCGCTATCTGTTGATTCTGGAGGGGATCAACGACATTGCCGGATGGCCGGAGCATCCGGAACAGGACGTCTCGGCCGGCGATGTGATCGGAGCACTGACCCAACTGGCCGATCGCGCGCATCTGCGCGGGTTGCGGGTCATGGGCGCGACCATGACTCCCACACTGGGTTGCCCTGACTGCGGCGGGGAGAAGGGCGAGGAGATCCGGCAGGCGGTCAATACGTGGATTCGCAGCGGCGCACCCTACGATGCCATCGTCGACTTCGATCTGGTCGTGAGCGATCCCGCGGAGCCGCGGCGGCTGAAGGCCGAATTCGACTGCGGCGACCATCTGCACCTGAGCGATGCCGGTTATAGGGCGGTTGCGGCAGCGATCGATCTGAGTTTCTTCAGATAGCCTGATCAGTGCCGTGCGCCAGTGCCGGCGCAACCTTCGCTGGCGCCGTGCGGAGGCCTGCCCGCAGCCTTGTCCGCAGCGACCGCCACTCGCCAGATCTGCGCCGGTGTTGCGACGGAGTCCGGAAGCGCTTTGCCATCGTCACCGAATCGATCCCAGCCGCTGTTGGCGATGAAGTCAAAGCAATCCCCATGCAACACGCCATGGGTGGCGTCCCCCAGGCCGGGCGCCCCGGCCAACAGGGGCTGCCATCGGCTGATACGCGTGCCGCTGTCGTCGAGGCTCATTTCGAGCAGGCGTTCCGGCGACGTGCCGTTCTGGATGGCAATCAGGGTCCTGCCGCGCCAGTAGAAACCGTCGATTCCGCGCAGCTCCAGCTCGGGCGGGTGCTTCAGCCAGGTGAGCTGCCCTCCTGCCAGCGATACCCGGGCGATACCCTGTGAGTAGTCGGGCACGAGCAGGATCGACCCGTGGGGCGAGATAGCGGGAGTTTGTGGCGAGCGCAGTGTCCCGGGTTTGACCACAGGTTCCAGGGTATTCGGGCGGCCCGGCCGGATCCGGTAGACACCGCCGCCCAGACCGTCGGCTATGTAGGCCGTTCCGTTGCGGGCAACCGTCATGTCACCGAAGGCGTGCGGACGACCGTCGGAAAGCTCATAGCGATGGCGCAAAGTGCCGGTACGACGATCGATCCGCAGTACTGCTGAGCGGCCATCATCCGACGCGGAGTATTGTTTT
>DATKLO010000126.1:0-9780 GCA_035542375.1 Steroidobacteraceae bacterium
CCAGTGCCAGCAGGGACTCGAGGGTGGCCCGGGCATTCAGATAGCGGCGCCGCACTTCGCTGTCCTCCAGGGTCAGGAGCACCTGCGCCACGGTGATGTCGTGGGCCTCGAGCAATTCCTTGTAGGCGTGCGCCAGGCGGATCTGACCGACCGCGGCGGCCGCCTGACTCTCCTCCAGGCGAAGTGCTCCGGATGCCAGCCCCAGATGGCGGCGGCCCAGCGCAATGGCGCCGGATGACACCAGGATGACCTGCTGGCCACGCTGTCGCAGGCGCAACAGATCCTCGACCAGGCTGGACAGCCAGGCGCGATTCAACCGGCCGGTGTGCGAGTCCACCAGCAATGCCGAACCCACCTTCACCACGACACGGCGGGCCCGGGACAGGGTGGAGGCATTGAGGGCGGCGCGCGCAGTCATGGGAAAACTATACGCAATAGAGACTTATGCTGCGACTGTACCGCTCGGCGCCGCGCCGCCGCGATGCCGTCGCGGGATACGAGCGGCGCACACCGGGCGGGGGCTCGGGCTCGTTGCCACAGTCCCGGCGCACCCCCTACACTAACCGCCGCGCGGACAGGGTATTGCGAGGAATCGCGGTGAGCAGAGATTACGAGCCGGTACCGGGACAGTGGTACGAGAATCTGGAAGAAGAAGAACCGTTTCGGGTGCTGACCATGGATGAGGACTCCGAGCTCGTCGAGCTCGAGTATCTCGATGGCGAGATCGAGGAGATCGACCTCGAAACCTGGCACGAGATGGATCTCGAGCTCACCACGGAGCCCGAGGGCTGGGCCGAGTCCCAGGAAGATGAGGACGAGGACGAAGACGACGATTGGGACGATGAAGACGAGGATGAGGACGACGACGAAGACGACGATGATTACGACGACGATGAGACCGAGGACCGGGAGCAGTACTGACGCGTCGCTCGCGTCGTGAGCTGGCATCACGAAATGGAATCGGCCTGGCTGTACCGCCAGGTCGCCAGCGCCGAACCCGATTCACACAAGAGCCGCCTCTTCCTGCAACTCGCCGTGGCCGCCGAGGAACAGGCGGGCAAATGGGAAGAGTCCGCCAACAAGGCCGCGGCATCCGCTTCTGGTGAGAGATCACCCGCCGCTGCCCGCCGAACACCGCTGGTTTTCGTGCCCTCGCTACGCGCCCGGATCGTGGCGCGGCTGGTTAGACGGTTCGGACCCCGTTCAATGCGTAGCGTGCTCGCGGCGATGAAGCTGCGGGGTCTGTCCATCTACAGCTCGCCCCTCGCTCTGGCCCCAACGGGCCAGGGTCATGCCATGCCCACTTCGCTCGGGGAAGTCGGGGCGCGACACCGGAGTACGCTCGGCGGCAACCTCAGGGCCGCGGTCTTCGGGGTGAACGACGGCCTGGTCTCGAATGCCAGCCTGGTGCTGGGCGTGGCCGGCGCGGGAGCTTCCGGCACCTATGTGCTCATGACAGGGGTCGCAGGTCTGCTGGCGGGCGCCCTCTCCATGGCAGCCGGCGAGTACGTGTCGGTCCGCACGCAGCGCGAGATGTTCGAATATCAGATTGCCCTCGAACGCGAAGAGGTCGCTGAGTATCCGGAGGAAGAAGCCGAGGAGCTGGCGCTGATCTACGCCGCCAGGGGCGTAACGCTGGAGCAGGCGCGGGAAGTCAGCCGGGCACTGCTGGCGCGACCGGAGCAGGCGCTGGACGTCCTGGCGCGGGAGGAGCTGGGCCTTAACCCCGATGACCTGGGGTCGCCCTGGCGCGCAGCGAGCTCCTCGTTCCTGGCCTTCGCCGCCGGAGCCGCCCTGCCGCTGATTCCGCTGCTGAGCGGGCTCTCCGCGCGCCATCTGGTCACGGCCACGATCGTGCTCACCTGCATTGCGCTCTTCGGTGTGGGCATGGCACTCAGCCTGTTCACGGGTCGCGGGGCCTGGCGGGGGGCCTTGCGGATGGTCCTCATCGGCGGCGGCGCGGGCGCGGTGAGTTTTCTGGTGGGACGGGCCCTGGGGGTCGCCCTGGGAGGCTCCTGATCCCTTGAAAACCGCCCCGCTGTCCCAAGGGTGCATCGCATGAAACGCATCGTATTGTTCCTGATCACGAACCTCGCCATCGTCGTCGTGCTGTCGGTGGTGGCGCACCTCCTCGGCCTGGACGGCTGGCTGGCGGCGCGCGGTGGCAGCCTCGAGGGGCTGCTGGTGTTTGCGGCGCTGTTCGGTTTCGCCGGCTCGCTGATCTCGCTCGCCACCTCGAAGTGGATGGCGCGCAATGCGATGGGCGTGCAGGTCATCACGCAACCGCGCTCGGCCACCGAAAGCTGGCTGCTGAATACCGTGGCCACTCACGCGCGCAACGCCGGCATCGGCATGCCCGAAGTGGGCATCTTCGAGTCGCCCGAGCCGAATGCATTCGCGACCGGAGCGCGCCGCGACCACGCGCTCGTCGCTGTCAGCACTGGCTTGCTGCAGCGGATGAACGAAAATGAAGTGAACGCCGTGTTGGGTCACGAGATCACCCACGTCGCCAACGGCGACATGGTGACGCTTGCCCTGATACAGGGTGTCGTCAACACGTTCGTGATCTTCCTCTCGCGCATCATCGGCAACGTGGTCGACCGCAGCGTGTTTCGCTCGGAGGATGGTCGCGGGCCCGCGTACTTCATCTCCGTGATTGTGTCGGAGATCGTGCTGGGCATCCTCGCCAGCCTGATCGTGCTGTGGTTCTCGCGGCAGCGCGAGTTCCGAGCCGACTACGGTGGTGCCCGGCTGGGCGGCCGCGACAACATGATCGCGGCGCTCGAAGCGCTCAAGAGCGCGCATGAGCCCCTGCCGCAGCAGTTTGCCGCCTTCGGCATCGCCAGTGGGCCGGTTGCGCGCGGCCTGCAGACACTGTGGATGAGTCACCCGCCCCTGGATGAGCGGATTGCCGCCTTGCGCGCCCTGACCGATACCCGGTGAGCGCGCTCACCGAGATCCTCGGACCCGGCGCAGTGCTCACAGAGCCCTCCGCCGTCGAGCCCTTCCTGACGGATCATCGGCGCCTCTACCACGGCCGCACCATCGGTGTGGCGTTACCCGGCACGGTGGAACAGATCTCGAGCCTGCTGGGCTACTGCAACGAACACCGCATCGGCGTGGTACCCCACGGCGGCAACACCGGCTACTGTGGCGGCGCCACGCCGGATGAGTCCGGGCAGCAGCTGGTGCTGTCGCTGAAGCGCCTGAACCGGATCCGCAGCGTGGATCCGCTCAACTTCTCGCTGGTCGCGGAAGCCGGCTGCATCCTCGCGCAGGTGCAACGGGCCGCTGACGAGGCGGAACGCCTCTTCCCGCTCAGCCTGGGCTCGGAGGGCAGCTGTCAGATCGGTGGCAACCTCTCCACCAACGCCGGCGGTACCAGTGTCCTGCGCTACGGCATGATGCGCGACCTGGTCCTTGGACTGGAGGTCGTCCTGGCGGATGGCCGCGTGCTGTCGTCGCTGAGCGCACTGCGCAAGGACAACACCGGTTATGACATCCGCTCGCTGTTCCTGGGAGCCGAGGGCACTCTCGGAGTGATCACCGCGGCGAGCCTGAAGCTGTTTTCGAAAGTGCGCGCGAGCGCCACCGGTTTCGTCGCCGTGCGCGACGTTCAGGCGGCGGTCGAACTGCTCGCCCGGCTGCGCGAGGCCAGCGGAGATCGCGTCAGCTCGTTCGAACTCATTCCCCGCATCGGCATCGAGCTTACGACGCGCCACATACCGGGTGTAACAGCACCATTCGCCGATGTGCACGAGTGGCATGTTCTGTGTGAGCTGACTTCCTCCCGCGCGTCGGACAACCTCGAGGAAATCCTTACCGGGAGCCTGCAGGACGCCCTGGAGTCCGGACTGGTGCTGGATGCCGTGATTGCCGCGAGTGGGCGTGAACGCGATGCGTTCTGGAAACTGCGCGAGACGATCCCCGAGGCCCAGAGGCTCGATGGCGCCAGTCTCAAGCACGACATCTCCCTGCCGGTGACCGCTCTGCCGAAGTTTGTCGAACAGGCCGCGCGGTGGATCGAGGCGAACGTGCCCGAGGCGCGCCTGGTCGCCTATGGCCACGTCGGTGACGGCAATCTGCACTTCAACCTCAATCAGGCTCCGGGCAGCGCGCGCGACGCGTTCCTGGCCCGCGAGGCCCCCATCAAGCGGGTGATCCATGACCTGGTGCGCGATTTCGGCGGCAGCTTCAGCGCCGAGCACGGCATCGGCCGGCTCAAGGTCGCCGAACTGGAGCGCTACGCGTCCGGCGTGGAACTGGAGCTGATGCGCGCCGTCAAGCGAGCCCTGGATCCGAACGGAATTCTCAATCCCGGCAAAGTCCTGCGCCCGCAGGATCCGTAGCGCTCCCATTGCCCTCCCGCGCGGTTATGATTCAGCCGCGCCTGCGGATCAGCATCGGCGTGATGGTGGACGATGACGCGCACGTGTGGGAGATCTTGCATGATTCATGGCCGGCTGGTCGTCGTCGCTGCTCTGGCATTGCTGGCGTGCAGCGCCTGCAGCCGCCAGCCCGAATCGGGCGCCCCGCCCGCATCCGCCACGGCGGACAACTCCAACTCGAATGCGGCACCGCGCGTGGAGGGAGCACCGGAGATCGCCACCGAGCCGGACGGCGTGCACATCGAATACCACACATACGGCCATGGCGAACCGGCGGTCGTGCTCATCCACGGCTGGGCTACCGATGCCAACTACTGGAGTGCGCAGCTCGAACCGCTGAAGTCGAAATACACCGTGGTGACGGTCGACCTGGCCGGTCACGGGGCCTCCACCAGGAATCGCGCCGACTGGTCCATGGGCAACTATGGTGAGGATGTGGCCACGGTCGTGCGCCAGATCCAGAACAAACAGGTGATACTCGTCGGGCACTCGATGGGGGGCACGGTGGCTCTTGAGGCCGCACGACGCATCGGCGACCGGGTCATCGGCATCATCGTGGTGGATGCACTGAAATCCATCGGTTTGCCGCCGCTGTCCGCCAGCGAGATCGACATGCGAGTGGCGCCATTCCGCACCGATTTCATCGGCCAGACGCGCAAGTACGTGACCGAGTCGTTGTTCGCACCGGGTGCCGACCCGGTGTTCGTGCAGAAGGTCGCCTACGACATGTCGCTGGAGCCACCCGAAGTGGCGGTGCCCTCCCTGCAGGCCTTGCTGAGCATGGACTTCGCCACGGTGCTGCCGGCCATCCACGTGCCGGTGCTGGCGATCAACTCGGACCTGACACCGACCGATGAGACCCGCATCCGCAGGTTCCTGCCCGACTTCAAGGCCGATGTGCTGCCGCACACGGGGCACTTTCTCATGATGGAGGCGCCGCAGACCTTCAACCCGGTGCTGCTGCGCGACATCGACACGCTGACGCGCCGCGCCAGCCATTGAGAACCCGGTCAGCCGCGAAAGCGTGCCGGCCGGCTGCCAGCCGCAGAAGTCGTCCCGCCCTGGAAGTCGGCTGGCGGCGCGGGCCCGCCGCTCGCACCGCGGGCGTCCGACCACAGCTCGTCCGTGTCGGGAACGAGTGAGCCGCAGTGGACCTGCATCCAGCCCAGATCGACCGAGATGTCATCCGAATCGATCTCGGTCCAGGCCGAGGCGAGCGGCGCGCCCTCGACGGGGTCCTGCACCAGCAGGATGAGCGCGTCGCGGTCGGCCATGTATGGCCAGTCCTGGCTGTGCAGCGTCAGCTCGAACTGCCGGCCATCCGGTGTGGTGAACCGGCCGTGGCCTCCCTGGTCGTGCAGCTCCAGACGCGCCAGCGGCCGCAGATCCGAGCGGCGGCCGCTCGCGGACCAGTCCACGCGGCAGGTGAATAACCGTGCTTCGTTCAGCTCGAACCAGTTGAAGCCGATGACCTCTTCCTGCAGGTCCTCACCGAGCAGCACACGCCGTCGGTACCAGTAGAGTTCCGATCCGATCACGAGCTGGTAGTCCACGTAACGGGAACCACCGGAGTGGGGGTCCTTGCAATGGTGGCCCACGGTACCGCCGCTGAACTGTTCGCCCTCGCGGCGCAGCAGCAGTTCACAGCCGGTCGCCTCGGCGATCCGTGCGCTGCGCAGCGCGGCGATCAGCCGCGGCCGGCGATCGAGATGCACCCAGTGTCCGGGCTCTACGAAACTAAACACCCTGACACGCACTCCCCTTGCCGGCCACGCACCAGGTTCCAGATCGAGGAGCAGTTGCCGGCGCACGGTGTCGGGGTCGTCGTGGAGGAACTCTTCCAGATACAACACATGGGCGCCGAGCCAGGGTGCGCTGACCGGCGCGACAACGGTGCGCACGCGCCGCTCCGATCCTTCGCCCCAGGTTGCGACGCTGGCATCGGTGCCGACAAACACCTCTTCACTGGAGTCACGGACACCAGGCCAGAGGTGCTCCAGCGCATCGACATCGGATCCGCCGAGTGCGCTGCCCGCGACCAGCGCCGCAACGCCCGCTAGCAGCAGCATTTGGGTTCCTGCGCCTGCCGTGCTGTGAAGGGGTAAGTGAGCCGCGACCAGCCTATTTGGGGCGTTTGAGGCGCACAAGACCTTCCTGCGCCGTGCTGGCGACCAGTCGGCCGTCGCGCGCGAAGACACCCGCGTGAGCGAAGCCGCGCGCGCCCGAAGCGCTCGGGCTCTCCATCGAATACAGCAACCACTCATCCACGCGCAGCGGTCGATGGAACCACATGGCGTGGTCCAGGCTCGCCATCACGGCCGTGTGCTGCAGCAGCTGGCTGTTATGCGGCAGCGTGGCCGTTTCCAGCAGGAAGAAATCCGACACGTAGGCCAGCAGGCAGCGGTGCAGCCGCTCATCGTCCGGCAGGCTGCTGACCGCGCGGAACCAGATCAGGCGTACCGGCGCGTCATCGCGCTGCTGCGCCGCGGCCTCCAGCGGCACCAACCGGAACTCGAACGGCCGGGGTTGTTCCAGGAAGCGGCGCAACCGCTCGGGCAGGCGCGCGAGCAGCTCCGGCGGTGGATGGCTGGAGTCGGGCAGCTGTTCGGGTGGCACAGCGGTGGGCATGCGGATCTGGTGATCCAGCCCCTCCTCGACCACCTGGAACGAGGCCGCCATGTTGAAGATGGGCTCGCCGTGCTGGATGGCCTGGACACGTCGGTTGGAGAAGCTGTGGCCGTCGAGACTGCGGTCGACCTGGTAGACGATCGGCGCGTTGAAATCCCCGCGGCGCAGGAAATAGGCGTGCAACGAATGAACGCACCGGCCGCTGACGGTCGCGGAGGCGGCCGTGAGCGCCTGCCCCAGCACCTGTCCCCCGAAGACCTGCGGACTGCCGATGTCGCGGCTCTCACCCCGGAACAGATTGACCTCGATCTGCTCCAGCTCCAGCAGGCTCAACAGGTCGGCGATCCGCCGGTCCACTGCAGCGCCCCCGGGGACTTCAGCCGAACTTCAGCACGCCGCGCATCTGCGTGTTGTGTCCGGGGAAGGTGCACAGATACATGTAGGACTCGCCCTTCCTGAGGAGCGAAGCCGGGAAGCTCGCCGTGGCGCTCTCGCCGCCGCCGACGATCTTCGTGCTGGCCAGTACGTGCCTGTCGCCCGGCGCCAGGTAGTTGTTCTGCGGCCCGGCGCCCATGCCCGCGTTGGCCACGGCGCTCAGATCCGCGGCTTTCACGAGCACCCAGTTATGCCCCATCGCCTCTTTCGGGAACTTGCCGGTGTGGGTCAACGTCACCTCCACCTGTGTGCAGTCCGCCGCGACCACCAGCTCCTTCTTGTCGTAGGTCATCTGGTCGGTGCCGGCAATCTGCAACTTGCAGACCTTGTCAGCCGCGTGCGCAGCCGGAAATGTCACCAGCAGGCCGAGCAGCGCGGCCGCCGCAGACAGGTTTCGCATCGTCATCCGCATTCTCTCCTCTCTCGATGGGTTGTTGGCCGTCACGCGCCGGCGTGCATCGCACGCAGCTGTCGGGGCGCCCGTTCAGTCGGGCACGCCCAGCCGCTGGTGCATGATGGGGCTGGTGGTGGTGTATTGCAGGAACTGCTTCTTGGCCGGGTACAGGTGGTGCTGGATGGCGAACGCCGCCAGTGCCGCTTCATGGAAACCCGACAGGATCAGTTTCTTCTTGCCCGGGTAGGTGTTGATGTCACCGACGGCGAACACCCCTGGCAGGCTCGTCTGGAACTTCTCCGTGTCCACCCGCAGGGCCTTCTTCTCCAGCTCCATGCCCCACTGGGCGATGGGACCGAGCTTGGGATGCAGGCCGAAGAAAACCAGCAGCTGCTCCGCATCCAGTGCCCGGTGCGTGCCGTCAGGCAGCTTGATGTTGATGCCGCGCAGCGCTCCGGAGTCGGTCATGAGCGAGTGCGGCAGGGCCTCGAAGCAACGCATCCTGCCGGCCGCCACCAACTCCCGCATGCGGGCCACGGAGGCGGGAGCGGCACGGAACTCGGAGCGACGGTGGACCAGGGTCAGGCTCTGGGCGCGCGCTGCCAGCTCGAGCGTCCAGTCGAGGGCCGAATCGCCACCACCGAAGATCACCAGACGCTTCCCGTGGAATGCGCTCGCGTTCTTCACCCTGTAGTGGATCGAGGTGCCCTCGAACGCATCGGCGCCCTCGACGCCGATCCGGCGGGGCTGGAACGAGCCCACACCGGCGGCGATGACCACGGCTCCCGCATCGAAGACGGTTCCGAGGGAGGTCACCAGGCGGAACCGGCCATTGTCCTGGCGGCTGAACTCGGTCACTTCCTCCCCCAGGTGCAGCTTGGGATGGAAGGGCTCTATTTGCTTCATGAGCCGGTCCACCAGCTCCTGGGCCCCGCACACCGGCAGTGCCGGAATGTCGTAGATGGGCTTCTCCGGGTACAGCTCCGCGCATTGCCCACCGGGCACGGCCAGGGAATCCACCAGGTGCGAGCCGATGCCGAGCAGTCCAAGCTCGAACACCTGGAACAGGCCGCAGGGACCGGCCCCGATGATGACCACTTCGGTGCTGACCGGCTCCCGGGCGGGGCCGGCGGGGGGAGTATCGCTCAAGGAATCGCTTCCACGTCAGTCAAAGAACCATTGTAGTGGGTCCGGCGGTGCGCGGGCAGATGCCGCCGGGGCCGCCGGGCCGTATCATAGGAGTCTGCCCGAACCACGGAAACGCCCGCCCACCCTTCCGGGGCGCCACCCAAAGAGAGAGCTGCCTTGTCCAATTCCGACCTGCACGAGCGCCGCCAGAAGGCGGTCCCCCGTGGCGTATCGAACTCCCTGGCCGTCTACACAGAACGCGCAGCGAACGCGGAGCTGTGGGATGTCGAGGGCCGCCGCTACATCGACTTCGCCAGCGGCATCGCGGTACTCAATACCGGGCATGTGCATCCGAAGGTGAAGGCCGCTGTCGCCGCGCAGCTGGAAAAGTTCACCCACACCTGCTTCCAGGTGACGCCCTACGAGAGTTACATCGCTCTCGCCGAGCGGCTCAACGAGCTTGCCCCGGGGGCGACGCCGAAGAAAACGATTTTCCTGACGACGGGCGCCGAAGCGATCGAGAACGCGGTGAAGATCGCCCGCTATCACACGAAGCGCTCCGCGGTGATCACTTTCTCCGGTGGCTTCCACGGACGTACGCTTGCGTGCGTCAGCCTGACCGGCAAGGTGCAGCCCTACAAGGCGGGCTTCGGCCCCATGCTGCCCGAGGTCTTCCACATCCCCTTCCCGATGAGTTACCACGGCGTGTCCGTGGATGATTCGCTGGAGGCGCTGTCGCAATTGTTCAAGGCGGATGTGGATCCCGCGCGCGTGGCCGCGATCATTATCGAGCCCGTACAGGGGGAA
>DATKLO010000127.1:0-40752 GCA_035542375.1 Steroidobacteraceae bacterium
CGGTACGGGCAATTTTCTTGGCTTCATCGCCGGCCCGTTCCAGTTCAGCGACAACCCTGGACATGCCGATGATGGCACGCAGATCGCTGGCTACCGGCTGCCGCCGGGCAATCAGCGTCAGTCCCTCCTCTTCCAGGCGCCGATCGTAATCGTTGACCTCGCCTTCCCTTTCGAGCACGCGCCCGGCGGCATTGGCATCCCAATCGGTGTAGGCGAACGCTGCCTCGCGCACCTGATCCAGCACCAGACCGCCCATCTCGACCACGCGGATGTGGAGAGTCGCGAGCGCTCCATCAAACGCCCTGCTGATGTGGCCTTCGAGCATCAGGGTCCTCTCGGGTGCGGACTGCGCACCTCGCGGGTCCGTCAGCCAAACCGTCCGGTGATGTAGTCTTCCGTCAGCCGGTGACGCGGGTTGGTGAAGACGCGATCCGTCTCGCCCACCTCGATGAGCTCACCCATGTGGAAATAGGCCGTACGCTGTGACACGCGCGCCGCCTGTTGCATGGAGTGCGTCACTATGACGATCGCGTAGCTCGCCCGCAGTACATCGATCAGGTCCTCGATGTGCGCAGTGGCGATCGGATCGAGCGCCGAACAGGGCTCGTCCATCAGGATGACTTCCGGTGCCACGGCAATGGCCCGGGCGATGCACAGGCGCTGCTGCTGGCCACCCGACAGGCCCGTGCCGGGCCGGTTCAGCCGGTCCTTCACCTCATCCCACAGCCCCGCGCGCTGCAGGCTCGTGCAGACGATCTCATCCAGGTCGGCGCGGCTGCGGATCTTGCCGTGGATGCGCGGACCGAAGGCCACGTTCTCGTAGATGGACTTGGGGAAGGGATTGGGCTTCTGGAACACCATGCCCACGCGAGCGCGCAGCTGCACGACGTCGAGCTGGCGGTCGTGGATGTCGGCGCCGTCCAGGCGGATCGACCCGGTGACACGGGCGCCGGCGATGGTGTCGTTCATCCGGTTCAGGCAGCGCAGGAACGTGGATTTGCCGCAGCCGGAGGGCCCGATCATCGCCAGCACCTGCTTGCGACCCACGTCCAGACTGACGTGCTTGAGCGCATGCTTGCTGCCGTAATACACATTCACGTCGCGGCACTGGAACACACCGTCCTCGACGGTGAACTGCCCGACAGTGCGCTCGCCGCCCTGGTGCTCCAGGGACGAGCTCGAGGGAACGCGCCCGCTCGGCTTGAGGTTCAGTCCACCTTCGCCGAGGCGCCGGCGGTGCGGCGCATCAGGAGTGGGGGTGACATCCACCTGGCCGCGCTCCTGAATGACACCGTTCACCGTATCGTTCATAACGAATCACCCGAATCGTCCCGTAACGTAGTCATCGGTCTTGCGGTCCTTCGGGGCCGTGAAGATCTGCTCCGTCGGCCCGATCTCGACC
Source organism: Steroidobacteraceae bacterium (assembly GCA_035542375.1). GTDB lineage: Bacteria > Pseudomonadota > Gammaproteobacteria > Steroidobacterales > Steroidobacteraceae > 13-2-20CM-66-19. The sequence continues at coordinate 1,403 of DATKLO010000127.1, forward strand.
AGCTCACCCAGATACATGAAGGCCGTGACGTTCGAGACGCGTGCGGCCTGCTGCAAATTGTGCGTCACGACGGCGAGGCAGTATTTCTCTCGGAGGCTCTGCATCGTCTCCTCGACCCGCAATGTGGAGATCGGATCGAGGGCAGCCGTCGGCTCATCCAGGAGCACCACTTCGGGCTCCAGCGCAATTGTACGCGCAATGCACAGGCGCTGCTGCTGGCCACCCGAGAGGCCGCGGCCGTCCTCGTGCAGCTTGTCGCGCACCTCCTCCCACATGGCCGCATCGCGCAAGGCCACCTCCACCCGGCCTTCCAGCTCGGTGCGGCCGATCCGTCGGGCCAGGCGCAGTCCGAAGGCGACATTGTCAAAAATGGACATGGGGAACGGCGTCGCCTTCTGGAAGACCATGCCCACCCGGAAGCGCAGCGCCGACAGGTCCACCGTGGCGGCGAGGATATCCTCTCCGTCCAGCAGCACCTCGCCGCTGGCCCGATGGCCCGGATACAGTGCATACATCCGGTTGAAGACACGCAGCAGCGTGGACTTGCCGCAGCCGGAGGGCCCGATGAAGGCCGTGATGCTGCGGTCCTCGAGCTTCAGGTTGATGTCCTTGAGCGCCTTGTGCTGGCCATAGAAGAAATCGAGGTGCCGCACTTCGAATTTCACGGTGCCCTGCTCCGGGGCCACGCCATGCGTGGTGCCGTTGACCCGCTCAATGCCGCTGCTGGCCACCACGCTCATCGCTGCGCGCCTCCGCCCGGATTGAGCGCCGACACCACGACCCGGGCGGTGATGCTCAGGATCAGGATGGCCAGCGTGATCAACAGCGCACCGGACCAGGCGAGCTGCTGCCAGTTCTTGTAGGGGCTGAGCGCGAACTGGAAGATCACCACCGGCAGGTTGGCCATGGGCGCGCGCAGGTTGGTGCTCCAGAACTGATTGTTGAGCGCCGTGAACAGCAGCGGCGCGGTCTCGCCGCTGATGCGCGCAACCGCCAGCAGCAGTCCCGTCACGATGCCGCTGCGCGCGGCCGGATAGATAACGCTCGTGATCGTGCGCCACGGATAGGCACCCAGCGCGGTGGAGGCGTCCTTCATTCCTTGCGGAACGAGATTCAACATGTCCTCGGTGGTGCGCACCGTCACCGGTATCGCGATGACGGCCAGCGCGACGGCCCCGGCCAGTGCCGAGAAGTGCCCCATGCGCACGACGAGAATCTCGTAAATGAACAGACCGATGATGATGGATGGCGCGCTCAGCAATACATCGTTGACGAAGCGGATCACCGAGCTCAGGCGCGCCGCACGTCCGTACTCGGCGAGGTACGTGCCGGCGAGCATGCCCACGGGGGCTCCGATCAGAATACCGATCAATGTCATGACGACACTGCCGTAGATGGCATTCAGGATGCCACCGCTGCCCCCCGGCGGCGGGGTGTTCTGCGTGAACAGCGCCACCGACATGCCGGCGAGACCGCTGGAGATGAGTGTCCAGAGGATGGCGCCCAGGCAGAACAGTCCCACGGCCGTGGCCAGAGCGGACAGTCCGAGCGCGATGCCGTTGGCGGTCTTGCGGATCAGGCGACGGTTCATACGGAAGACAGGGCTTTGCGGTCCAGACGCAGCAGCATGAAGCGCGCGGCGGCGATCACCGAGAAGGTGATGAGGAACAACAGCGCGCCGAGCGCCACGAGCGAAGAGGTGTACAGATCCCCGACCGCCTCGGTGAATTCGTTGGCGATGGAGGCGGAAATGGTGGTGCCGGGCGCCAGCAGCGAGGGGCTGACGCGATGGGCATTGCCGATGACGAAGGTGACCGCCATGGTCTCACCCAGTGCGCGGCCCAGTCCGAGCATGATACCGCCCACGATCCCTGAGCGAGTGTAGGGCACTACCACCTTCCAGATGACCTCCCAGGTGGTCGCGCCCAGCCCGTAGCCGGACTCCTTGAGGACATCGGGAACCGTCTCGAAGACATCGCGCATCACGGCCGAGATGAACGGCAGCACCATGATCGCCAGCACGATCGAGGCGGTGAGCACGCCGATGCCGAAAGGTGGGCCCTGGAAGAGCTTGCCGAGCAGGGGCAGCGGCCCGAGCCATTCGATGAGCCAGGGCTGCACGTGCCGCTGCAGGATGGGTGCAAGCACGAACAGGCCCCAGATGCCGAAGATGATGCTCGGCACGGCGGCGAGCAGCTCGATGGCCACGCCCACGGGGCGCTTGAGCCACAGCGGCGCGAGTTCGGTGAGGAAGATGGCGATGCCGAAGCTGATCGGAATCGCGATCAGCATCGCCAGGAGCGAGGTGACGAGGGTGCCGTAGACCGGCGCGAGCGCGCCGTACTCATCGGTGACGGGATTCCAGATCTCCCGTGTCAGGAAGGCGAACTTGAAGTGCGCGAACGCGGGCCAGGCACCCTTGAGCAGCGAGAGCGCGACACCGCCGAGCAGGATCAGCACGAGCAGCGCGGCAGCCAGGGTGGCACCGCGGAACAGCTTCTCGCGCAGCCGCTGTCCGGCCGCATATCGGGTATCGGCGATGGCGACGGCGGAGTTCATGGCCGGTCAGAGCGCAAGGAGTGGTCCACGCAATGCTGTACTCCGCCCGCTTCGCGGATCCTGCGCCCCTGGCGACCGCTCGCGCGGAGCGGCCACCAGGGGCGTTGCCATGCTCGAGCGGAACACGCCCTGGCCCGCGCCCTGCGCTTACTTCGCCGCCAGCGAGACGCCCTTGATCTCGGACTTCCAGGTGTCACGCACCTGCTTGATCAGGCCCTCGGGCAGCGGTACGTAATCCAGCTCGGCGGCCATCTTCGCACCATTGCGATAGGCCCAGTCGAAGAACTTGAGGGCCTCGCCGGTCTCGGCCGGGTTCGGCGGATTGCCGTAGACCAGGATGAAGCTCGCACCGGTGATGGGCCAGCTGGCCGCGCCCGCCTGGTCGGTGAGGATCAGGTAGTAGCCCGGAGCATGCGCCCAGTCGGCATTGGCGGCCGCGGCCTGGAAGCTCTCGGCACTGGGCGAGACGGCCTTGCCGCTCTTGTTCACCAGCAGCGCATACGCCATCGAGTTCTGCTTGGCGTAGGCATACTCGACGTAGCCGATCGCACCATCGGTCTGCGTCGTCATGTTGGCTACGCCCTCGTTGCCCTTCGCACCAATGCCCACCGGCCACTGCACGGAGGCGTTGGCGCCGATGGACTCCTTGAACTTGGCGCTGGACTTCGACAGGTAGTCGGTGAAGAGGAAGTTCGTGCCCGATCCGTCCGAGCGGTATACCGGCGCGATGGCGGTGTCCGGCAGGGTTGCCTTGGGATTGAGCTTGCGGATGCGCGCGTCATTCCACTTGGTGATCTCACCCAGGTAGATGCTGGCGACGGTCGCCCCATCGAGGGTGAGCTGGCCGCCCTTGATGCCCTTGATGTTCACCACTGGCACGACACCGCCGATGATCATCGGAAACTGCACCAGGCCCGCTTCCTTCAGCTCCGCCGGCTCGAGCGGCTTGTCGGAGGCCCCGAAGGTGACCGTCTTGGCCTTGATCTGCTTGATGCCGCCACCGGAACCGATGGACTGGTAGTTCAGTCCCACGCCGGTCTGGGTCTTGTAGGCATCGGCCCACTTGGAATACACCGGGTAGGGGAAGGTGGCGCCGGCGCCGGAGATGTCCGTGGCCTGCGCGGCCACGCTGAGCGTCAGGGCCGCGGCTGCCGCGCACACCGCTGTCAAACTGAATCGTTTCATCGTCATCCTCCGCATCTTGGTTTTCATACGCACACGGCCCGTCAATCCGTGGACTGGCGCGGACAGAAGCTTCTCGCACTGCACGGGCGCATTACATGACTGGAATGTGACGCTTTGATGACAGCCTCCCGGAGATTGCGCGGCTTGCCCCGGGGGCGCCACCACCGTATAAACGCCAGCCGCGGCGCCATCCGGAAACCCGCCCCGGGCCCTCCCCACGCATGTCCCAAACCCTTGAACTGACACGCAATCTCTTGGCCCGCCGCTCGGTCACCCCGGCGGACGAGGGCTGCCAGCAGGTGATGATGGAGCGCCTGGCACGGCTCGGGTTCCGCATCGAGCCGCTGCGCTTCGGCTCTGTGGATAACTTCTGGGCCCGGCGTGGCGACTCAGGTCCCGTGTTCTGCTTTGCCGGGCACACCGACGTGGTCCCCACGGGCCCGCTCGAGGAGTGGCACGGCGACCCATTCGTTCCCGCGATCCGCGACGGCATCCTGTACGGACGTGGGGCCGCCGACATGAAGAGCGGCCTGGCGGCGATGGTGACCGCGACCGAGGAATTCGTCGCCGCCCATCCCCGCCACAAAGGGTCGATCGCCTACCTGATCACGAGCGACGAGGAAGGCCCGTCGGTCGATGGGACGAAGCGCGTGGTCGAGAGGCTCGCGGCCCGGAACGAGAAGATCGACTGGTGCCTGGTCGGGGAGCCCTCGAGCGAGAGCACCATCGGCGACACAATCAAGGTGGGTCGGCGGGGATCCTTCAGCGGCCGGCTGACGGTGCACGGCGTGCAGGGACACATCGCCTATCCGCAACTGGCGGAGAACCCGGTGCACACCCTGGCACCGGCGCTGGCCGAACTCACCAGTCGGGTGTGGGATGAGGGAACGGAACATTTCCAGCCGACCAGCTTCCAGGTCTCCAATCTCCATGCCGGGACGGGAGCGCCGAACGTCATTCCCGGGGAACTGAAGGCTCGCTTCAACCTGAGGTACTCGCCGATCCAGACGCAGGAGCGACTCAAGGAGACCGTGGAGGGAATCCTGCGCAAGCACGGAGTCAGATACACGCTGGAGTGGTATGTATCGGGCGAGCCTTTCTACACCCCACCCGGGGCACTATCGGACGCTGTCAGCGCAGCGGTTCAGCACGTCGTCGGGTCGAGACCGAAGATCTCTACGGGTGGAGGAACGTCCGACGGTCGGTTCATCGCGCCGCTTGGCGCGCAGGTAGTGGAACTCGGCGTGGTAAACGCTTCGATCCACAAGGTCAATGAGTCGGTGCGAATCGAGGAGATCGATCTGCTTCACCGCATGTACGTCAACGTACTGAAGAACCTGCTGACCTGACCTTCCTCGCGCGCAGGTTGGTGAGAACACCCACTGCACCCAGGGCGAGCGACCACATCAGCACCCATCCGGGCATGGGGAGACCGAGGAACCGCCAGTTGACCTGACTGCATTCACCGCTCCCGGTCAGCACCTTGCGGATGACCTCAGTGACCGGTGTGAATTTCAACAGTACGTCCAGCGGCGCCCCACAGGCGGGAATGGTGCCCGGCGGCAGGCTCTGCACATAAAGATGCCGGATGGCCACGCCGGCAGTAGCAAGCGCGCAAGCCGCAAGCAGTATCGCGTAGACCGTCGAACCCCATTTGCGCGGATCGTGCAGTCCCGCGATCAGGAAGGTCAGACCCACGGCGGCGATGCCGATGCGCTGGAAAATGCACAGCGGACACGGCTCCAGTCCGAGTTCGTACTGGGTGTAATACGCGTAGGTCAGCAGCGCAAAACACGCGATGAAGCCCGCGAAATTGATCAGGCGGCGATCGGTCGACACGCGGCGATTGTACGCGGCTGTGGGTCCGCAGGATCAGCGATCGTCAGGCGTTGGCCGGCTTGGCCCCGCCGAGCGACCCCGGACGCTGCTCGCGCAGTTCCCGCTCCACATCGTCCAGCGAGGTGTGGCGGATATCCTTCCCGTGCACCATGTAGATAACATATTCGCTGATGTTCTTGGCATGATCGCCGATGCGCTCCAGCGCACGGACCACCCACATGACATCCAGCGCGCGACGGATAGTACGGGGATCCTCCATCATGAACGTAATGGCCTGACGCTGGATGGACTCATACTCCTCGTCGACCAGCCTGTCCTGACGCGCCACCCGAAGTGCCGACTCGACGTCCATGCGGGCGAATGCATCGAGCGCATCGTGCACCATCTCGGACACGACGCGACCGAGGTGTTTGATCTCCCGATACTTGTCGGCGGGACGCTCCATCGTCGCGAGACGCGAGGCGATGTAGCCGATCTTCTCGCCCTCATCGCCGATGCGCTCCAGATCGGTGATGGTCTTGATGATGGCGACAATCACGCGCAGATCGCCCGCGGCGGGCGCGCGCGTTGCCAGAATCCGGCTGCACTCCTCGTCGATGGACACTTCCATGTTGTTGACCTGGTAGTCGTCCATCGCCACGGATTCGCCCAACGTGCTGTCGCCCTCGACCAGGGCCGTCACTGCCTTGTGCAGCTGTTGTTCGACGAACCCGCCCATGCCCAGCACTTTGCTGCGCACGCGCTCCAGATCCTCGTTGAACCGACGCGAGATGTGGTGACTGAGGTCGGCGGTTTCCATCAGTTGGCGTCTCCGGCACCGCTGGGCTGCTCGCTCGCGGCTTTGCGAGCGATCATAGCGGAACCGGACGCAGACAGGGCTGCACGCGCACTGGCGGGAATGGGCTCGAGCCCTGCGAGAAACTGCTCGGTGGCCGCGTCCCACGTGAACGCCTTGGCACGTTGCGCACAGACCGTCCGGTCCAGCCGCAGAGCCGAGTGTATGGCAACCGCTAGATCCTGGTTGAGGACGCCGGTCACACCCGGCTCGATGACATCGATAGGACCCGGAACAGGGAACGCCGCCACCGGCACGCCGCAGGCGAGAGCCTCGATCATCGCCAGCCCGAAGGTATCGGTCAGGCTGGGGAAGACGAAGACGTCGGCGCAGCCGAGCATGGCGGCCAGTTCGTCCCCGAAGCGGTAACCCGTGAACACGGCCGCCGGATAGCGCTGCATGAGCTCGGCCCGCTGGGGCCCGTTGCCGATCACCATCTTGGTCCCGGGCACATCCAGCCCGAGGAAGGCCTCGATGTTCTTCTCGACGGCCACGCGCCCCATGTAGGCCATGAAGGGTCTGGGCAGGCCGGCCAGGGGTTCGGGCACAGAGGCCGGCAATGGCCGGAAGCACTCGAGGTTCACGCCGCGTCGCCACAGGTGCAGCTCGCCAAAGCGCTTCTCGGCCAACTGCGATCTCAGGCTGTGGCTGCTGACGAATGTGCGTGCCGCGGCGTTGTGGAACCCACGCAGCCACGCATAGCTCACGGCCAACGGAATGGGCCAGCGGGCGCGCAGATATTCCGGGTAGCGCGTGTGATAGGAGGTCGTGAAGGGTAAGCGGTGACGGCGGCAGTACCGCCGCATTGCCAGCCCGATAGGACCTTCGGTGGCGATGTGGATCGCCTGCGGCCGGAAGCTCTTCACGTGCCGCGAGATGTGCAGGCCGGGGGCGATGGCCAGGCGAATCTCCGGGTAGCTCGGCGCGGGGATGCTGGGCATGCCCTGCGGCGAGATGACCCGCACTTCATGACCGAGGCGTCCCAGCGTCTCGATCGTCGCCTTCAGCGTGGTGACTACACCGTTGGTCTGCGGTTCCCAGGCATCAGTGGCGATGGTGATTTTCAAGCGGCATCCGCCACCAGCCGCGTCGCCGTGCGCCGCGCCGGAATCCGTCCATCGGGCCAGCGCATCAGCTGCAGCTCGCCGTCCACCGTTTCGATCAATGCCGAGCAGGATTCGACCCAATCACCGGTGTTGCAATAGAGCGTACCGTCGCAGTTGCGCAGATTGGCGCGGTGGATGTGGCCGCAGACGATTCCGTCGTAGCCTTCGGCGCGCGCATGACTGATCGCAACCTCTTCGAAGCGCTCGATGTAACGCAGGCTCGGTCCGATCCCGAGCTTGATGCGCTCAACCAGCGGCCAGTACGGTTTCCCGAGGGCGCGACGCGCGTCGTTTACGGCGTGACTCAGCGTCACGGTCACGTAATACAAGGCATCGCCCACTCGGTTGAGCCATGGAGCGCAAGGAACGATCCCGTCGAAGCGGTCGCCGTGCGTCACCAGCAGTCGCTCGCCCCGTGCGGTGCGGTGAACCCACTCGCGATGCACTTCGACCTGTCCGTGCAGCACTTCGGCCATCATCGAAAGGCTGGCGTCGTGGTTGCCCGGAATATAGATGAGGCGCGATCCGGAGCGGCGCTTGGCCAGCAGGGAACGGATCACGTGGGTGTGGTCGGCCGTCCAGAAGAAACGCCGCGCGAGACTCAGGGCGTCAATGATGTCGCCGACCAGGACGACCCGTTCCGCCTCGATTCCCCGCAGGAAATCGCACAGCTCCCGTACCCGGGCGCGCTTGTAGCCCAAGTGGATGTCCGACAGAAAGAGCGTCCGCACTTTGCCAGGTCGTCTGAGGCCAGTGGTCATTCGCTCCCCGCGGGCTGCTGTCGCGTGACCGTAGCGTGGTGCCCGGGTGTGTCGATCAGATGACAGCGCCGCGAAAATTTTTTGACCTTTGAGGAGCTTGCGCGGAAAAACTAGACGTGGCACGCAAAACCGGAACTAAACGGTTCCGGACGTGGGCCAGGACGCCGGAGGCCAGCCTGTCAGGACGTCAGGCGTCTGCGCTCAGGCGTCTGCGCTCAGGCGTCTGCGCCCAGGCGGTGAGCGCTGCGGCGGGAGCGCTCAGACGGCTGGGCCATCAGGCGGTCTCGCTGGCCTCGGCAGGCTCGGTCTGGATGCGGCTCAAGGGGAAATGACAGACGAAGCGACTGCCGCTGCCGATCGTGCTCTGGACCTCGAGCTCGGCGCCGTGGCGCTGCAGGACGTGCTTGACGATCGCCAGGCCGAGACCGGAGCCGCCGGTGGAGCGCGCGCGGCCCGCATCGACCCGGTAAAAGCGCTCGGTCAGGCGCGGGATGTGCTCGGGAGGGATGCCGATGCCCGTGTCGGTGACCGAGAAATGCCCACCCTCCTCGTCAACCCACCAGCGCATCTCGATGGAGCCCTCGGCTGGCGTGTACTTGGCCGCGTTGTCCACGAGGTTGGAAAACGCGGAGTGGATCTCGGGTTCATCGCCCACCAGCTGCGCATCGGAATCCACGCGAACGCGGATGTCCTGCGGATGGACCGGGCGCGCCATGACATCCTTGCGCAACATCGAGAGCAGCGCGGCGATATCCAGCGGCTCCCCGCCGAGCAGTTCGTCGGTTTCCTCCAGGCGCGACAGCTCGAGCAGATCGCGGATGATGGCCGTCATGCGCTCAGCCTGGCGGCGCATCTCCGCCACCGGTCCCTGCAGGTCGCGGTCGAGGGCCGGGTCCTGACTCAGGGTCTCGAGGTAGCCGGAGATCACCGTCAGGGGCGAGCGCAGCTCGTGGGAGGCGTTGGCCACGAAGTCCTTGCGCATGGCCTCCAGGCGCATCTGGCGCGACACATCGCTCACCAGCAACAGCTGCTGCCCCTCGCCATAGGGCACCAGCTGCAGCGACAGATAACAGTCCTCGCCCGTGGTGGTGCGGATGACGATGGGATTGGCGAACTCCCCGCCCTCCAGGTAGCGGGCGAATTGCGGCTGGCGGATCAGATTCTCGATCCGCAGGCCGAGGTCCGCCGTGCGCCGCAGATCCAGCAAACGCGCGGCCATGCGGTTGAACCAGGCGATCTCGCGCTGCGCGTTGAGGATGACCACCCCATTGGGGAGCGCGGCGGTCGAGCGCTGCAACTGCCGCATGAGCTGCACGAAGCGCTGTTTGTGGAAGCGCTTGCGCCGGTGCAGCCGCACGATCTGCGCGATGATCTCGCCGAAGACGCCGCCGACATCAGGCGGATCGGCGTAACTGCGATGACGCAGCCACCACTCCAGACGAAACAGGTTGGCGAGCTGCCAGCCCAGGTGCAGGGCGAGCGCAATGCCCAGTCCCAGCCAGACATTGCCGAACAGCCAGCCGCCGAGCAGACCCACCGCCACGGTGGCTAGCATGCGACCCGTCGCGAACCACCACGCCTGCGTGCCCGGTTGCATGGACTGGATCCGAATTTCCTGCGCGCCTCGCGCGACCCTAGACCGTGCGGGCGGAGAAGCGATACCCCGAGCCGCGCACGGTCTGCACGAACCGATCGTACCCGAATTCCTCCAGCGCCTTGCGCAATCGGCGGATGTGGACGTCGATGGTGCGCTCTTCGACGTAGACGTTGCCGCCCCAGATGCGATCGAGCAGCTGATCACGCGTGTAGACCCGCTCGGGGTGGGTCATGAAGAACTCGAGCATGCGGTACTCGGTGGGACCCAGCGGCACGGTGCGGTCGGCCACCATGACGCGGTGGCTGGCCTGATCCAGTGCCAGGCCCTCGAACTCGATCATCTCATCGGCACCGTTGCCGGTGGCCCGGCGCAGCACGGCGTTGATGCGCGCCAGCAGCTCGCGCGGCGAGAAGGGTTTGGTGACGTAGTCATCCGCGCCACCCTCGAGTCCGGCGACCTTGTCGCCCTCCTCGGCCCGCGCGGTCAGCATGATGATGGGCAGCTCGCGGGTCTCGCGGTCGCGCTTGAGCGCGCGCGTGAGTTCAAGCCCACTCATGTCCGGCAGCATCCAGTCGATGAGCACGAGGTCGGGCCGCTGGTCGGCCAGGGCCGCCCGCGCGGAGCGGCAATCCTCGGCCTCGCGCACTTCGAAGCCGGCGCGCTTCAGGCCGAACGCGATCATCTCGCGGATCGGCCGTTCATCCTCGACGATCAGAACCTGTTTTGCGGGCATGGTTCGCCAGACTGTGGGGCGCGGGTATTACGCAGGCACCATGTTGCAGATTCATGACATTGACACCGAATGCCACACACCCTGTCAATTCCGGGACTTGGGTTGCGCCACATCGTCGCGCAGATACGTCGGCAGGGCCTGTTCCGCCGGGACGAGGCGACCGGCCCGGACCTCCGGTACCGCGAGCGCGGCAATATCCCGGGCCCACGGCAGGATGTGCTCATCGCAGCCCGCGAGCACGGCACCGAGCGCGGCGCGCAGCTGCGGATAACTGGCGAATCCGCGGCCTGCGCCGAAGACCGGCCCTCGCCAAGCATCGGGCAGCATCACGGCAGCTGGCTTGCTGACCCGTTCCGCACCGACGGGCTGCATCAGTCCACCCGGCCCCGGCACGAAGCAGGACCAGTACACCTCCTGCATGCGGGCGTCGTTGCAGACCAGCGTGGGTAGCACATCGGCGTGGCCGCCCGCAGTCCGCGAACCCTGGTCGGTCCGCAAACCCTGGTCGGTCAGCGAACCCCGGGCGGTACGCGAACCCTCGGAAGCCTGAGAACCCTGGGATCCTTCGGCGGGTTGGGCTGCCTGGGCTGCCTGGGCCGCCAGTGACCCCTGTGCGACCGCACGCAGATCCGACACGGGGACCACGCCCAGATCCGCGCCGAACGCCAGGCCCTGAGTCACGCTGGCCGCGAGCCGCACGCCGGTGAAGGAACCCGGACCTCGTCCGAAGGCGATGGCGTCCAGGGCCCGCAGCGCGGTGCCGGATTCGGCCAGGAGTTCCTGCACCATCTTCAGGATACGGTCGGCATGCCCGCGGGGCAGCTCGGCGGCGCGCTCGAGGAGTGCCCCGTCGATCCACAGGGCAGCCGAGCAACCCTCGGTCGCCGTATCGAGCGCAAGGATTTTCACGACGCGGCCGGCCCGGCGGAAGCGTGGCGCCGCAGAAAGCGCAACGCCTCTTCCTGATCGCGCGTCACGCTCATGGCTGGCAGCGCAGCCGCGAACACCCGACCATAACCCCTGCCGGTCATCCGCGGGTCGCAGATGACCACGGTGCCGTAGTCCTCCTCGCTGCGGATCAACCTGCCGGCTCCCTGCTTGAGCGCGAGAGCGGCTTCGGGCAGTTGATAGTCTCGGAACGGATTGCGTCCGGTGGCCTGCAGATGCTCGATCCGCGCTCTCACTAACGGATCATCGGGGGAAGCAAACGGCAGTTTCTCTATGACGACCAGGCGCAGCGCCTCACCTTTGACGTCCACGCCTTCCCAGAAACTGGTGGTCCCCAACAGCACGCCATTGCCGTCTTCCCTGAATTCCTTCAACAGGCGTTCGCGGGGCGCTTCCCCTTGCACGTACAACCGATAAGGTGCGCCTTCCTGCCAGCGTGCGCGCAACAGCGTCGCACCCTGCGCCAACGCGCGATAACTGGTGAACAGGACGAAGGCACCACCACGCGAGGCTTCGATGAGCGGAATGGCGGTCTCCATGACCGCGCTCACGTACCCCGACGTGGCTGGCTCAGGCAGTCCAGGCGGCAGATAGAGCAGGCTCTGGCGCTCGTAATCGAATGGGCTGTCGATCTTCAGGGTGGGCGTCTCGCCCAGTCCCAGGCGTCCGGTGAAATGGCTGAAGTCCTCGCCGAGTGAGAGTGTCGCCGACGTGAAGATCCACGCGCAACGCCGCGCTGTCACGAGCGACTGGAACCGCGCGGAGATGTCGAAGGGCATCAGACTGAGCGTGAAGCCGCGCTGCAGCGTTTCTACTGCCCGCGCACCTTCCATGTCGTCGGCCACGATGCGCTCAAGGCTCGCAACCAGATCACCGGCGCGGGGAGCCAGTTGCGCCAGCGGGCTCTGAGCGTCCAGAGCTTCCAGCCGCGCCTGCAACAGACGCAGGCTGTCTTCCAGCTCTTCCACGGCGACGTTCAGCGGTGAGCGGGTCTCGTTCCAGGCCGTGCGGCCGAGGCGCGTTGGGACGCAGGCAAGCACGTGCTGCAGTGATTCGCGGCTGGCGCGCACAGCATCCTCCACGTCGGCGAGAGGGCTGCGCTCGAGTTCCGTCTGCACATCTCGCAGAAGGATCTCGATACGCCGGCTGCTGACGGTGGCGCCGAAAAACTGGGTGGCGAGATCCGGAATCTGGTGCGCCTCATCCAGGATGATGGCATCCGCCGAACCCAGGATGTCGCCGAATCCGTCTTCCTTGAGGGCCAGGTCGGCCAGCAGCAGATGGTGATTGACGATGACGATGTCGGCGTCGAGCGCCGCGCGCCGCGCGTTGGTGACATGACACCGCGCCAGTTCCGGACAGCGGTTGCCGAGACAGTTCTCACGGGTCGAGGTGACCTGCGACCACACGGGATGGTCGTCGGAGAGGCCGCGAAGTTCAGCCAGATCGCCGCTGCGTGTCGTCAGGGCCCAGCTGCGGATGCGGCCCAACATGCGGGTCGGGCGGCCGCGCCCTGCCTCGAACAGCGGTTCGGTCTCGGTGCCGGCCCGATCCAGGCGATAGCGGCACAGATAGTTCGCCCGACCCTTGAGCAGTGCGACGCGTGCCGGGCGGCCGAGGGCGGCCGCGACCAGCGGCAGGTCTTTGTTGAACAGCTGATCCTGCAGGGTGCGGGTGCCGGTAGAGACCAGGACTCTCGCGCCCGAGAGCAGCGCGGGCACGAGATATGCGAAGGTCTTGCCGGTACCCGTTCCGGCTTCCACCGCCAGGGACTCCCGGCCGGCAATGGAGCCGGCGACCCGTTCGGCCATGCGCAGTTGCTGGCGACGGACGCGAAAGTCCGGAAGGGCGCGCTCCAGGGGCCCGCCATGACCGAAGATGTCCTCAAGCTCCAGCATCCGCGGCACGCTAGCGTGCGCATCCGGGTGTGTCGAGCCGCCGGACCGCGGCGCAGGACGTGTAATCCGCACTGCAGTGCGGTAATAGAACATAAGGGCAGGAAATGTCCTATTAATGAGGGCGCGGCATCCGGGCCGGCTATACTTTCCCCGGCGGCCCGCCGGCCGCACTGAGCCGGTACCGCATCAGCCGGCCGCGCGCGCCCACACGATGTGGGTTGCGCCACCGAACAGACCCAAAAACCTAAGGAATCGTGGATGGCCACCGCCGCACACCTGATCACCCCCCTCGCCCAGCTCAGCCCCGAAGTCGCGGACTGGGTGGACTCGGTACGTGCGCTCACGCAGCCGCGCGCCGTGCACTGGTGCGACGGGTCGGAGGCGGAGGTGCGCGATCTGACCGCGAAGCTGCTGCGCGCGGGTGAGCTGCAGGCGCTCAACCCCGAATTCTTCCCCGGCTGCCACCTCTCCCGGTCGAACCCGAGCGATGTGGCGCGCGTCGAGCATCTGACCTACATCTGCACTCCCAACCAGGAGGATGCGGGCCCGAACAACAACTGGATGGATCCGCAACAGGCGCACGCGAGGATGCGTGAGCTGTTCCGCGGCTGCATGCGCGAGCGCACGCTGTACGTCGTGCCCTACTGCATGGGTCCGATCGACTCGCCGCTGTCACGCTGCGGGGTGGAGATCACCGACAGCCCCTACGTCGTGCTCAACATGGCGATCATGACGCGCATGGGGCGGCCGGCGCTGGAGCGCATCGCGCGCGACAGGACCTTCGTGCGCGGCCTGCATTCGATCGGCGAACTCGATCCCGAGCGGCGTTTCATCATGCACTTCCCGCATGAGCTGGCCATCGAGAGTTACGGTTCGGGCTACGGCGGCAACGCCCTGCTGGGCAAGAAGTGCCATGCGCTGCGCATCGCGAGCTGGCAGGCGCGCACCGAGGGCTGGCTGGCCGAGCACATGCTCATCGTCGGCCTGCAGAACCCGAAGGGCGAAACGCATTACCTGGCGTGCGCCTTCCCCTCGGCCTGCGGCAAGACCAACCTGGCGATGCTGATTCCGCCGGACTCGCTGCCGGGCTGGCGCGTGTTCACCGTCGGCGATGATATCGCCTGGCTGCACCCGGGTGCCGATGGCCGGCTGTGGGCCATCAATCCGGAGTCGGGTTATTTCGGTGTGGTGCCGGGCACCAACCCGGAAACCAACCGCAACGCCTACGAGATGATCCGTCGCGATACGTTGTTCACCAATGTGGCGCTGACGGCGGACAATCAGCCGTGGTGGGAGGGACTCACCAGTGGCAAGCCGGTGATCGACTGGCAGGGCCGGCCGTTCGACCCCGCGCGCGGACCCGCCGCGCATCCGAATTCACGCTTCACCGTGTCGGCCCAGCGCAACCCGAGCTACTCGCCGCGCGCCGAGGATCCGCAGGGCGTGCCGATCACGGCGCTGGTATTCGGCGGCCGCCGCCGCGAAGTGGCGCCGCTGGTGTACGAGGCGCGCGACTGGCGGCACGGCGTGCTGGTGGGCGCTTCGGTGGCCTCTGAAACCACGGCGGCAATGGTGGGCCAAGTGGGTATCGTGCGCCGGGATCCGATGGCGATGCAACCGTTCTGTGGCTACAACTTCGGGGACTACTGGCGTCACTGGCTGGATGTCGGCTCGAAGCTGGCGCGGCCGCCCGGGATATTCCATGTCAACTGGTTCCGGCGCGATGCGCAGGGGAAATTCCTGTGGCCCGGGTACGGCGAGAACCTGCGCGTGCTCGAGTGGATCCTGAAGCGTTGCAGCGGCTCTGCCGGCGCGGCGGAGACGCCCATCGGCCGCCTGCCCCGCCCGCAGGATCTGAACCTGAAGGGGCTGCAGGTGAGCCAGGAGGCGCTGTCCGCCCTGCTCGCGGTCGACCCGGCGCTGTGGCGCAAGGAGATGACCGAGGTGCGGGCCTATCTGCAGAAGTACGGCAACCGGCTGCCGCCGGAGATGCTGGCGGAACTGCAGGGCACGGAAGAGCGGCTGGCGGGCCAGTAGCGCCGGCGGCTGGCTAGCAGTCCTCGCAGACGAAGCGGATGGTCTGCGGGGAGTCCTGCTCCGGCAGCTTGCCGAGCCCGATCATGCCCTCGCCCTTGATTTGCAGGCTGTCGCGCCGGACGAAGGATTCCTCGCCGCCGTTGGTCTGCACGAAGGTGCCGTTGGTGCTCTGATCGACCAGCACGAACTTGCTGCGATTGATCTCGATCCGTGCATGCAGGCGTGAGATCAGGTTGCCCTTCACGACGAAGTCGTTGTCCTCGGCGCGCCCGATGGTGATGCTCGAGTGCGTCTCATCCAGGGTGAGTTCGCGGTCCTGGCAGCGCAGCTTCAGGCGCATCAGGCGCACGGGCCGTGCATTCAGCGCAATGGCCGGCACCATGCTGGTGACGTCCTCGGATTGCCAAAGCACCTCGTACAGCGTGACTTCGTTCCCCTGACCCTTGAGCGTGGCGACGTCGATCTGGCGGCAGGACGCACGCCACTCCGGCGAGAGGCGTTCCACCGTGGCCGCCGTGGTGATGATCTGCCCGGCTTTGGCCTGGCTCGTCATGCGGTTCGCGGTGTGCACGGTGGCCCCGAACACGTCACGGGCCTCCAGCACCACCGGTCCGAAATGGCAGCCGATGCGGATCGCGACCGGCTGGTTGTCCACTTTCAGCTGGGCGTGGGTCGATATCTGCTGCTGCATCTGCGCCGCGGCATTCAGGGCGTCATCCGCGGTGGGGAAGGTGGCCATCACCTCATCGCCCATGGTCTTGATGACCGTGCCCTGGCGCTGCTCCGTCGCGCTGCGCATCACGTCGATGCAGATGGCGACCATGTCGCGGGCGCGCAGATCACCCATGAGTTCGTAGAGCCGCGTCGATCCGACGACATCCGCGAACAGGATGGCGAGTTCGATATCCTTTCCCATGCAATGCAGTCAGAGCCCCGTACGGGGTGCAAACTCCTTAGGCGACTCAAGCAATTACGGGAGATTATACGCAAGCGACCCGAGCCGCCAGCCGACCCGCCCGCGCACCTCCCGGCCCGCTCTGGCGCCACGCACGCGGGTCTTCACCGCATGCGGCGGCACCACGGCGCCCTGTCCATGTCGTCCCGCCCGCGGGCATCCCCCGTGGGAGCGCCGTGAATCAAGCGCGTCGCAAACGCGAGACAGCTGCACCGGCCTCCCGGATGAGCTCGGCACCGGCCCCTGCCGCGCGGGACCCTTCGCTCAGGTGGCGGCGGAATTCCCGTGCTCCGGGCTGCCCCCCGTAAAGCCCAAGCATGTGGCGTGTGATGGCCGGCAACCGGTCGCCGCGGGCGAGTTCCCTGTCGGTGTAGCGGGCCATGCGTTCGAGCAGGTCGTCCCGCGAGGGAAGCTCCAGGTGGTCTTCGGGATAGAACGTCCTGTGCATCTCGCTCAGCACGTAGGGACGGTGATAGGCCTCGCGGCCGAGCATGATGCCGTCGCACCACTCCAACGCGGCCCGGGCTGCTTCAGGATCGCGAATTCCCCCGTTCACGATGATCGGCAGGTCGGGGAATGACTGCTTGATGCGCCGGACGACTTCGAAACGCAGCGGCGGAATCTCCCGGTTGTCCTTCGGAGACAATCCGCCAAGCACGGCTTTGCGCGCATGCACGATCGCCACCTGACAGCCTGCCTCCCTGACGGCGCTGACGAACCCATGCAACGCCTCAAAGTCGCCTTCGTCGAATCGCATTACTTCCGCGCGCGCGTGGCCGGCGTGTGCGTCCACGACGCCGACACGCATTTTGACGGTGACCGGTACGCGTACGCGGGCGCGCATGGCCGCGACGCAATCTGCTACGCGCGCCGGCTCCAACATCAGGCATGCGCCGAATGCTCCGCTCGCCACGCGATCACTGGGGCAACCGCAGTTGAGGTTGATTTCGTCGTAGCCGGCCTCCTCTCCCGCCTGCGCCGCCATTGCCAAGTCTTTGGGTTCGCTCCCGCCGAGTTGAAGCGCTACCGGGTGCTCCTCGGGATCGAACTGCAGCAGTCGTTGACGGTTGCCACGCAGGATGGCCGCAGCCGTGATCATCTCCGTGTAGAGCAACGCGCGCGGGGAGAATCCGCGCAGGAAGTAACGGCAGTGGCGGTCGGTCCAGTCCATCATGGGGGCCACGGAAATTCGACGATCTATGTTGCTGCTTTTACCAGACAAAATGACCCCAGGTAATCCTACCGCTGATGGACCGACACAATTCTGCTGAGAAAGCCCGGCTCCTGCAAACCCCTGTTCTGCGGAGCTTTCTCACCACAGGCCTCAATCAAACTCCTGACGTGGGACCTCGGTCCCAAATCCAGGCGCTCAACACTGCAATTCCTCTCCGCCGGTGCGTGCAACGAGGTCGGACTCCCGCGCCGCACCGGCAATCGTCCTGGCAACGACTTTCAGCACTTCATCGCCGGCGGCATGATCGTAGGCGTCGTTGTATCTCTTGAAGTGATCGACGTCGATGCTCAATAAGCAGAGTTCGCGACCCTAGCGCCGGGCACCGGCGAACGCGTGTACCAGGAACTCGTCAGAAAGGACGCCAACGTATGGCGGAACAGCTTCGCGTGCAGAGCAGGTCCAGTACCGTAAAAGCCGCAATGATCACGGCGACCTCCGACCAGGTCAGTGCCAGCCAGGGCCACAGGAGGAGAATGGGCAAAAGCGCCTCGGGAACCTGGTCGAGAAGCGGCACGTCGGTGCCGGGCGGACGCCGCAGACGCCGTTTGATTGCGCTCGACAAGGCGTCGCCCAACAGAGAGAGGGCCCCGAAGCCCGCGGCCACCCACGCATCCAGGCTGCACAGCCATCCCGCAATGCAGCTCGCAAGGCTCCCCGCCATGAGGCCTCGCCAGCTCTTGTGACTTCCCAGCAATCGCTCCCCGTCCCAGGCGATGAGTCCGAAGTCCAGTGCCCGGGGAGCGCGCGCCGAAGGAAACCGACCCGCAATCCAGGCGGCACTGTTGGCCACGATCAGCATGGACAGGACATGAACCGCACGAGCCATGTGCCCCTCCCAGAGCCTTCTGGCCGCGACTCGCAGGGCGCGAGCTCCAATCCCGTGCCTGATACGCCTCGCGACTTGCGATGTTGGCGTCAAGCGCCGCGCTTCTCACTGACGATCACGCTGCGAATTTCAGGTCCGGAAAGCCGTGCACCATCGTAATATGCGCGGCGCAAGGCATCGACGAATCGTCCGGCCGCCAGGTCCGGGTGGCCGTCGTTGATGAGGATGCGATTCTTCATGATTTAAATTTAATGCGTGACTCATTCGAGTCCGCTAGGCATTTTCCACGATGGTGATCGATCAGCGACCGGAACAAACTGGATTGGTTGTCTCGTTGCGCATATCGTTGCCTCGCAGGGCCACATATGGCTGACCGACGATCCGTGCGGGGAATGATCCGTGTCGCCGTGGCGTTGCTCGGATTTAGCCGCAGCGACTGCGTACCGGCAGCCACGGGTTGGCTCCACGACGGCGTTCCCACGGCCCAGGCCATCCAGATGATGCGAGTGCTACGCAGTGCCGGTGAATTCGGGCTGCAGCCACAGGACTATCAGGGTGCATGGGATTCCCACCGGGTCCTGCCGTCCGGGGAGCACGCAACGGCTGAGGCCGTTGTTGACGAATCGTTATCGGATTCGGTCGCGCACTTCCTGCATGATATCCACTTTGGACGGGTGGATCCCCGCGCGGCGGGCTTCAACCTGGCCACTTCACGCCCTCCGCTGAACATCCCCGCCCTGCTCGATCGGCTGCGCACGGCCGACGACCCCGGGCAAATCATCGCCTCGGTGGAGCCTCAGTTCCTGCACTACCGGCTGCTCAAGCAAGCCCTGACTCGATTCCGACTGCTGGCACTGGGCGCTGCCGCACCGAGCGCAGAGGAGGCGCGTTCCGCGCCGTATGCGCGCCGTGTCCGGCAGATCGAGCTCACTCTCGAGCGCTGGCGGTGGCTTCCCGAGTTCGACAGTCCGCCGATCATCGTCAACATCCCACAATTCCGGCTGTTCGCCTTCCGCTCCACCCAGGATCTGAAGTCGCAGATCCTGCAGATGGATGTGATCGTGGGACGCACGTTCCCGCGCACGCAAACGCCGGTATTCGTTGCCGACATGCGATATCTCATATTTCGCCCGTACTGGGATGTTCCCTACAGCATCACTCAGCGGGAAATGCTCCCTGCCATCCGCGCCAATCCGGGTTACCTCGCCCACGAGCATCTGGAACTGGTGAACGGCTCCGGCGACAACGCCCCGGTCGTCTTGCCCTCCCCCGAAGCCATCGCCGCCCTGGCCTCCGGAAAGCTGCGCCTGCGACAGCGCCCGGGTGATGACAACGCGCTGGGGTTGATCAAGTTCGTGCTTCCCAACCCCTACAACGTCTACCTCCATTCGACGCCGGCTCGGCAGCTGTTCCTGCGCTCACGCAGAGCGTTCAGCCACGGATGTATCCGCGTGAGCGATCCCGTGTCGCTCGCCACGCTCGTGCTCGGGAGCAGGTCGGGCCAGTGGACACCCGAGGCGATCCAGTCCGCCATGCATGGCCCCGACGATGTTCGTGTGAGCCTGGACAGGCCCATCAAAGTGTTGATCCTGTATGGAACGGCGCTGGCTACCGAGGACGGACCGGTTTTGTTCTTCGATGATCTGTACGGTCACGACAGGAAGCTGGAGAAACTGCTGGGACTCGCACCGGTCGCGGTTCGCGACACATCCGCGGGACATTCCTACGCAGATGCCCGGTAGCCGTCCGCACCTACCAGAACCGTACTCGGCCGCAGTCGAGATGCACAAAATCGGACTGCGGATAGAAACCGACTCCGCCCCGGCCCATCTGCAGGGCCAGGTCACGGATCTTCCGCGTGGCGAAGCCGCTCACGCGGATGTCGATCGCCTTGCCGTCCATGTGCAGGCTGTGCTCGGCAACGCCAGCCGAGCGCCTGCGCATCGCGGCATTCGTGCCCGGCGAGCGATATGCCGAGATGACTTGGTAGGGCTCGTCGCGGTTCATCAGGACCTGAAGATCGAACAGGATATCCAGCACACCCGGATCGATCGGATGGATTTCGTTGCTGCGGAAATCGCGCAGCAGATGATTGATCCGCTCGAGCGCGACGGGCGGGTATGTTCCGGCCTCGA
The DNA here is from genome assembly GCA_035542375.1 of Steroidobacteraceae bacterium. Classification (GTDB taxonomy): domain Bacteria; phylum Pseudomonadota; class Gammaproteobacteria; order Steroidobacterales; family Steroidobacteraceae; genus 13-2-20CM-66-19. The sequence goes on from DATKLO010000127.1 coordinate 22,051, forward strand.
AGTAGGCGACTGAAAGACTTTCGCCCGTGTGGGTGTGGACGAAGGACAGCGAGCGCGTCTCGATCGCGCGGGCACAGGCCGCGCCCACAGGCACCAGGGAAGCGGCTGCAGCCCCTGCGGCGCGCAGGAACGCCCGCCGGTGCAGCCTGAAAGCGGCAGCCCCACCCTTTTGAGCATCAATAGCCATCAATTCAGCTTATACAAGTGCACAGTCAAATTCCCGGCCGTGGGTCACGTAGTGCAGTGCAACCGGTCAGACTCCCCTTCGGCCGCGGAGAGCCGCATCACGCCCGGGAATCCGGGCCCCTTAATTCCTCTGGATGGAGCGCAGATAGTCCACCAGCAGGCCGATCAGAGCCTGGGTCTGATACTCCACTTGCGGATCAGTACTCGTGCTGGTGGCGCGGAATGCCCAACCCCATACGGGCATATTGCGAGTCCCGTGAGGTGCAACGGGTGTGCGTCCGTCGATCACGGAGCGAACGCGATCCGACGGGAACGTCCCGCCTTGCCTGGCGGAGATGCGCGTGAGGTCCGGAACCTGCACCTTGAGGCTCCTGGCTACGGGGCCATCGCCGCGGCCGCGCTGACCGTGGCAGCTCGCACAATGCTCCTGATAGAGGCCTGCGCCGGTGTAGCTGGACAGGTCTTCCAGATTTCCTGCGCAGGCCCATCCGCAGGCCGCGCCGACCACCAACGTCAGGACACACAGCCTGCAGCGGCGAGTTGTCATGAGAGGCATTCTTCCTCCGGACGAAGCTCATCGCGGCGCGGGATCAAGCCCCTGGACACACGAATCCGCTGCAAGTCCCCCATCTGGCATGCTACCGGATCCCGGGCAGATTCTCACGACCGGTATCAGTCCACCGCCATGCCCTTCACGTACATCTGCGTATTTATCTCCGGATGAACCTGGCAAATCATCCGCTGCATGCCGCCATCTGCAAGATTCGGGGCTTCAGGCCGATTCGCCGATCGCGCCTCAGCGGGAATCGCACTCGGGCGAAAGCTCGCGCGGCGATCATTCCATCGACCCGTCGTGGTACTGGGCCTCGCCAGGGGTGGCGTGCCGGTCGCATATGAGGTGGCCCGAAGGCTGTGCGTCCCTCTGGACGTCATGGTTGTGCGCAAGCTCGCAGCTCCGGGCCAGCCCGAACTCGCCGTCGGCGCCATCGCCTCAGGCAACATCATCGTCCGCGACGCTCGCTTCCCGACATCGATGCCTCCTCCCGCCGAGATGTTTGATCAGCTCGTTGACAGGGAACGGCTCGAACTTGCGCGCCGTGAACGCGTGTACCGGGGCGATCCGGGTCCTCTCGATTTGACGGGCAAGACCGCGATTCTTGTCGACGACGGCCTGGCGACCGGCTGCACCATGCTCGCCGCGATACGCTCTGCCCGCTTGGCGGGGGCCGCTCAAGTCGTCGCAGCTGCCCCGATCGGCTCCGAGGAAGCAGAGGAACTGGTCGCAAGAGAGGCCGATGCGATGGTGGTTCTGCGCACTCCACGCTTTCTGTCATCCATTGGCGAGTGGTACCTGCAGTTCGAGCAGCTGCAGGACGAAGAGGTGTGCAGATTGCTTGCCCTCGGCCGCGCGACCTGACCGCCTCAGCGCCTGTCCCGGCGCCCGGGTCATCCTGTCGTGAGGCCTGCAAACGCCTTGGGCGGCAGATGATCCTGCAGCACGCGCTCGGACTGGTGGACGAGATCCTTGCGCACTTCCGCGACCACTGCCGCCTTGACGGCCGGTGGCGCTATCTCGCGCAACATACCGAGGAATGCCGGGGCGGCCATCAGTACGATCCGGTCAATCTGGTTCTCGCGTAGGGCTACATGGAGCGCCCGGGTAACGTGCCGAGCGAAAGTCTCCGTTTCGTGTCGTCGGGCGGATCGGTCACCGTTCGTACCATGGTGCGCCACCGAACCCCGACGCCCTCGCGCCGGGGCAGCGTGGTCGAAAACCCGCCCGGGTCGGTCAGATACCAGGTCCCGTTCGTGAAGGCGGGCCTTCGGGTCCGTGAAGGTACCCACCAGCTGAAGAGGAGCGTTGAGGCCACTCGTGTCGTAGAAGCGGGCTTCGCTCAGATCGGCGACGACAACTCTCACGCGCATGAGCGTCTCCTTGATTCGCACCTGTGCCAGTCTGCTCCTGCTTGCGCGCCCGAGAAGTACGCATAAACCCATACCCGCTGGACGTGCTGCAGCCGGTCGTCAAGACTGAACCACGCCGACCTCCGGCCGAAGCCGCAACCTTCCGCGATCGGGCAGGTGGGGGTTCGCACACCAGTTGTACGTACAGTTGCGGATAGGCACCCCTTCGAATATCAACGCTAATGACCGGAGGCCTGACCGGCAGGAGAGAGGTGAGTCATGTCGGGCGTCCAGGAACCCAGCTTTCTCGCGCTCAGCGAAAGTGGCAGCCTCGGTGCGGCGGTGTGCCACGAGGCCGGGCTGAGCGTGACCCCGCTTGAGGAGCGTAGCTTTGCGGGAGGCGAATTCAAGCTGCGCCCGCTGCATTCCGTGCGCGGCCGTTGCGCCTTCGTATTCCAGACGCTCACCTCGACGAGCAGCGCCCCCGTGGCTGATCGCCTGGTACGCCTGCTCTTTCTTCTCAATGGATTGCGCGATGCGGGTGCCACCCGGTGCATTGCCGTGATTCCTTACCTCGCATACGCGCGAAAGGAGCGGCGCACGCAGCTGCGCGATCCGGTCCATACGCGCTACATCGCGCAACTGCTCGAGAGTTCCGGCGCCGATCAGGTGATCTGCCTGGATGTTCATAATCCGGCCGCCCTGGACAATGCGTTCCGCGTGCCCTTTGATCACCTGACGGCGCTACCCATGATTGCCGATCACTTCGCGAGGCACCTGCCTGCGGAACGGCTCGCAGTCGCCTCCCCGGATGTCGGCGGAATCAAGCGCGCGCAGATATTCCGGGAGTTGCTCGCCGCGCGCGTCCAATGCGCCGTGCAGCTGATCTTTGCCGAGAAGCGACGTGCCTCTGGAATCGTATCCTCGGGCGGACTGGTCGGCGATCCGGCCGGAATGCATGTCATCATTATCGACGATCTGTGCGCGACCGGAGGTACCGTACTGAGCGCCGCCGGCATGTGCCGCAGCGCGGGCGCACTCGCCGTGCATGTGGGAGTCAGTCACGCACCCCTCCCCGCCGGTCTGGATAACCTGCTTGCCGCGGAGTCGATCACACAGGTAGTAACCACTGACAGTGTCGGAGGCGCTCATCAGCCCGTGGCTGGCGCCGGTTATAAGCTCGTCACCCTGCCCATCGCGCCCCTGATCGGTCAGGCTCTGCGACGCATCCTCGACGGTAAGCCCCTTGCACCCTTGCTCACGTGCTGGCCCGTGTCCTCTTCCCACTGACGTTCATTGACCAACTGGAGGGCCCGCCGGACATGCCTGATGCTGTCTGCCAGGTAGGAATTCGTCCGGTTCAGCCAGTGTTCGCGATCAATTATCGCCGGATCCGTGAGGTGCAACGCCGCGAGCATCGCGCGGGTCGCGGCACGATGACTCATGTAGAAGTGCATCAGAGAGTCGCTGACCGGGTCGCTGGCGAGTTTGCGGTAGCGTTCGACCAGGTCCCAGGCAATGCCATCATGGCCGAGACGCTCCACCTCCAGGGCCAGGAATGCCACCTCCTCCGCCGGATCGAGCAACCGCAGGTCGCGGTTGAATTCGAGGCAGTCAATCACACAAACCGGATGCACCGTACAGACGTGTTCGGGCCGAAGATCCCCATGACACTCCAGGACTCTCTGCCCGCGCTGGCCGATCGCCCCCTGCTCGCGTAACGCGAATTCGAGCTGCCGCTGCGCCAACGAGCTGACCGCGTCGCGAGCCTGGGGACACGCTGCTGCGATAGCACGCGCGTTGCGCTTCACCTGGCCGCGGAGTCGCCGGGCGTACTGCTGTGGACCGAGGGGAGAGCGCGTTGCGCGTGCGTAGAAGGCCACGAGGGTGGCCGCGATGGCTCCCGTGCGCCGCCCCGTAACCCTGCCGTGGGTGAGCGCCTGATCCAGCATGTCCCTATGCGGGAGCCGTACCATCTTCACGAGCCAGTCCACGGTGCGATGCCCGTGACCCAGGTACAGCTCTCCCCGACGGCGCACCGACAGAGGAACGAGCCCCAGATAAACCGACGGTGCCAGGCGCCTGTTCAAGCGCAGTTCCTCCCTGCATCCTCGTAGTCTGTCGGACAAGGACCGATAATCCATGCCGAGCCTCCTCTGCGGCTTCTTGAGCTTGTACACATGACGATCCGTCAGGAACAACCAGGAGAAATGGGTCTCGATGACGCCGAGTGAGCGGGTTGCATCCGGGTAGTGTCGTGGATCACTCAGGAACGACACTTTTCGAGACAAATCGCTGTCAGACACGGCTGGTGATTCAACACAGCGGATCGTACGCGGCGCCCCTCACGCCGGTAGCCGCGGCGCTGGCAGCATCAAACCTCTGGCACAATGCGCGCGACTTCGGGGTGCGCCAAGCCATCTCATGATGCCCATCTGGCATGATGCGTGGAAGCCGCCGAAACCGGCGTGCGGAAACTTCGGGGCTTCACGATCAGGACATCGCTATCCAGCGGGTCCAGCACGCGTTCCGAGGTGTGACCCACGAGAAGTCTGCGCAGACTGGATCTCGACACCGCGCCGATCGTCACCACATCCGCGCCGCTACGCCGCGCGACCTGCAGAATGGCTTCCTTGGCGGACGCCTGGATGACCTGAATCTGACCGTCCCGGATCCGGTGTCGATTCAGCAGGGCCTGCACCCGAGCCTCGACATGATTGGCATAAGCGGCCTGCAGATCGGCTTGAACCGTCTCCGGGACATGGCGCAGTTCACTTTCGCGGTCCGCTACCTGCTGCCAGGGTGGGCAGGCGTGGCATACGATCAGCCTGCCGGCGACCGCATGGCACACTGATTCAGCCGCATCGAGGATTGCATCGTCCAGATCCGCGGGCTTGCGATGAGCACATGCCGGATCAACGGCCGCCATGATCACGGGATCAAGGTATGGTCGGGCCGTCTTCAGGAGCAACAACGCACAGGGACAGGTTTCGATCAGACGGTAATCAGCACGAGCGAGGAGCGAGCGCGCCGCCCCATCGCGAGCTCGCCGGGGAACGATCAGCAGATCGCTCTCGTGGCGCAATGCCTGCCGCACGACTGCCTCATGCCACGGCTCGTCCCAGTGGACACTGCACTTGACTCGCACTCCGCGAGCACGCAGCAAGTACGCGACCCGCTCCAGTTCCTCGCGACACCGGTTGACTTCCCGGCGGATCGCAAGCCCCTCCTGGGCTGGTGACAGGCGCACCGGATGAAGGATGTCGGCGCTGTAGATGACCTGTTGTAATTGCAGGTCTGCTTCGCACGATAAGGCCAGACGGACCGCCTTCCCGAGCTCGATCTGACTGATTGAGCCCTGCGGCGGGACTGCGAACATGATGCGACGCCAGCTCATTGAATTGCTCCTGTCGGGGTCGATCCATGGCTCATGCGACCGCTCCCTGCAAACAACATAGCGCCTGCCGAAGCGATGGACATCCGCAATGTTGCCTATATGGCCGGCGCGCAACCTTGCCAGTCCGGCGCCGCGCCCCCGAACCACATTCACCGGGCGGCCGCCATGACCGCAGAAGCCCAGACCGGGACGCCTCCGGCCGTGCCGGTCGCGCTTTTACGTAGCCACATACGGGCAATTACTCATCGCATTCGGGCACCGGCCACGGGCAACATCCAGCTGCCGCCGCGACTTCGGTATATAGGGAGGAATCTGCAGCCATGTCCCGTATTCGACGAATCCTGGTCGCCGTGAAGGATCCCGCGGCGAAACCCTCGCCTGCCGTTCTGAAGGCTGTGCAGCTTGGCAAGGCCTTCGGCGCGCAGGTCGAATTGTTTCACGCACTCGTCAGGCCTGTTTACTTCGACGCCTACAACAGCACGGATGACCGATCGGTACAGATCGGGCGCCTCACGCGTGAGGACCGTATGGCGAAACTCGAGGCGAGCGCTGCCCGGCTGCGCCGCCATGGGGTCAGCGTGCTGGCGCTGTGCGAATGGGATTATCCGGTGCACGAGGCGATCCTGCGCCGGGCGGCGCAAAGCGACGCCGATCTCATCGTCGCGGACGTTCATGCGGGGCGGCATCTCGCCCCCGGGTTGCTGCAGCTCGCCGACTGGGAACTGCTGCGCCTCAGCAAGGTGCCCGTGCTGCTGGTCAAAAGGCACGGCGGCTACCACAGGCCCACGATTCTTGCGGCTGTAGATCCGAGTCGCGCGGATGCAAAACCCTTGCGACTGGATGCCCAGCTGCTCGAGACCGGACAGCAATTCGCGCAGGCACTGCACGGCTCACTCCATGCCGTGCATGCCTACATCGCCATCCCACCCCTGGCCTTGGACGCCAGCGTGCTGGATCCAGGTACGGTGGAGGAACTTGAGAGACAGGCTGCCATCAGAGCCGGGCGGGCGATGCGTCACCTGCTGCGGCGAACCCGGATACCTCCCTCCCGCCGTCACATCGTCAGCACCCATCCGTTGAAAGGCATCCGGGACACCGCCACGGCAACCAGAAGTTCCATCGTGGTCATGGGGGCGATGGCGCGCTCCGGCATCAAGCGACTGCTGATCGGCAATACCGCCGAGAGCCTGCTCGACGGTCTGGGGTGCGACGTGCTGATAGTGAAACCACCCGGATTCGAATGGCGGATGCCACGCACGCGCCGCGGCATACGGCTGTTGCCCGTCGCGCAGCCCGTCGGTATGTGACTCACGCGTCGCCCGAGGCCAATTGCCGAGGGGCAGACGCCAGCGCACGCAACCTCAGGGTCGCAGCGCCACCCTCAGGGTCGCAGCGCCAACGTCAGGGTCGCAGCGCACCTTCAAGCCGCCGGCCAGCCGACATCGAACCCGACACATCCGCGAGCTGCTTTGACAGCGCATCGAGGATGTCATCCAGCGAGATCACGCCAAGCAACTGGCCCGCGCCACCCACCACGGGGATCCGGCGAATGCCGATCGCGCGCATCTTCTGCAGCGCCTGTTCGATTGAGGCATCCTCGCTCACGACCACTGGCTGGCGCGTCATGACATCGCCGACCCGCAGCGCGCGAAGCTCCTGATCCTTCGCCACCACGCTCACGACGATATCCCGGTCGGTGATGACGCCCACAGGCCTCACCAGTGCATTCAGCGGCAGTGGTTCGACCACTACGAGATACCCCACGTGACGTTCGCGCATCAGCCTGGCGGCAGTGCTCAACTCATCGAACTCGCGTACCGTGAAGACCCTTGGACCGCACAATTCGCCCACATTCATGACGTGCTCCATGGTGCTGCTGATTCGTTGAGCAAGGCTCGCACAAGGGTCGTTGGGGGATCATCAGGAGGCGCCGAACGCCTGTAGGTGATTCTCCCTATGCTCCCGAGGGGGCCCGTATCGCAGCAGTGCTGCCGCTCAGGCGGAGCCGGACTTCGGCTACCTGGACCAGCACGCCGCCGATGGTGCCGCACGTCTGCCAGATCTTTGATTTGATGAAGGAAATCGCAGGGGAAGCCGGTCCGCAAGCGCTGTGGGCGGACCTGACGAAACTGGCAGTTTCGCGGGCGCTGCCACATCCCCCACGATGACGCGTGGCGTGGGCTTGCCATCGTCCGGAGAACACAACAGTGGCCGACACATACGACGTCGTCGTTCTGGGTACCGGGGCCGCGGGCCTCACCGCGGCAATTACCGCGCACGACGGTGGTGCGCGCGTGGGAGTCTTCGAGAAGGCCGAGACGGTCGGCGGCACGAGCGCGTGGTCCGGAGGACAGATCTGGATCCCGGCAAACCCGCACGAACTCGCGCTGGGCAAGCAGGACAGCCGTGAGCAGGCGCTCACCTACCTGATGTCCCTCTCGCACGGGATGATCGATCCGAAAATGGCCGCCGCGTACATCGACACGGGGCCGGAGATGATCCGCTACCTCGAAGAGCGCACACCGGTGCGCTTCTATTCCGTCCCGGACTTCCCGGACTATCACCCGGAGTTCCCCGGTGGCATGCCCAAAGGCGGCCGCACACTCGAGTGCCCACCGTTCCCCTACGGAGAGTTGGGGGCCTGGCGCGACCGCGTCGGCACCTCCCCTTACTATCCGGATTTCACGATCACGATCAGCGAGACCACACTCGGACAGTCCGTACCCACTCCGGCTAATCCCGAGGTGAAGGCCAAGCGCAAGGCGAACGACGAGCGCGGCATGGGACTAGCGCTGATCGGGCGGCTGCTGCGGGGCTGCCTGGATCGCGGCATCGAGCCGCGCAGCCAGTCGCGAGCCATGCAACTCATCATGAAGAACGGTGCCGTCGCAGGCGTGAAGTTCGAAGGGGCGCGCGGGCCTTTCGAAGTGCGCGCTTCGAACGTCATCCTGTGCACCGGCGGCTTCGAGTGGAACCCCGATCTGATCCGCGCCTTCACCCGCGGACCGCTGACTCACCCGGTTTCGATCAAGACCAACACGGGCGACGGACTGAAGATGGCGATGCGCGTCGGTGCCATGCTGGGCAACATGCGTGAAGCCTGGTGGATGCCCGTGATCGAGGTGCCCCTCGAGGTGAACTCCATGGGCCGGCAATTGCTCACGTACGAACGCACGATGCCCGGCACGCTGATGATCAATCGCCACGGGCGTCGCTTCACCAATGAAGCCTCCAACTACAATGCATTCGGTGCCGCGTTTCACGAACAGGACGTGAGTCGGTTCGAGTACGCCAACCTCCCCTGCTGGCTGATCTTCAACCAGGACTTCTATGCCAGGTGGCCCTTCGTGGGCGGACTGTCGGACACGTTCACGACCGCAGCGCGTCCGCCAAGCTGGATCCCGAGAGCGGATTCATTGGAGGAACTGGGCAGGCAGCTTGGCGTCGATTCCGCGCAACTGGTGCGCACAATCGACCGATTCAACCAGCACGCTCGCGCCGGTCACGATCCGGATTTCCGCCGCGGCGAGAGCGCAAACGACATCTGGTGGGGCGATCCCGCCTGGCGGGGCGACAAACGGGCGACGCTGGGGCCGCTTGAGAAGGGACCTTACTACGCGGTGGAGGTGAAGAGCGGAGCGCTCGGAACCAAGGGTGGGCCGCAAACGAATGTCGACGCTCAGGTGCTCGACGTGGACGGCGCGCCCATTCCCGGGCTGTATGCAGCCGGCAACGTGATGGCCTCGCCAATGGGGATGACCTACGGTGGGGGTGGCGGAACCCTCGGACCGGGCATGGTGTTCGGATTCCGGGCCGGGCGCGCGGCGGCGGCCAGCCTCAAGAGAACAGCGGCGAGCAGCGCTGCATGAAGGTGTCGGCCCGCTCGGCCGTCGTACAAAACGCTTACGTCGTGCGGGATCTGGAGGAAGCCTGCGCGCGCTTTCATCGGCTGTTCGGCCTGGGGCCCTTCGTGGGCGGCGCGCAGTTCGAACTCGCGAATCACCTATATCGGGGCCAGCCAGCGGATGCGGTGTCGGTACGCGGCGTCTTCGTCCAGTCCGGATCCCTCAACGTTGAACTGGTGCAAATCCTGTCGCGGCCACCCAGCGCGTTTCACGACATGTACTCCGCCGGTGAGGAAGGGTTCCATCACACCGCGGAATTCTGCAAAGACTATGCGCAACGACGGGATGCCTTGGTCGCGGGTGGCTATCCGGTTGCCAGCGAATTCACCCTGAGCTGGGGTCCGAAGATCTGCTACATCGATGCACGATCGAGTCTCGGGCACATGATCGAGCTGTATCCGGAGGATGCCGTGATTCGCGACATGTATCGGCAGGCGCGCGAGGCACCCCTGCGCTGGGGCGGCACGCCTCTGATCATTCCCTGGGAGTAAATGCATGGGACGCGTACATCCGCTCGCCCTGGCTTCCGGCGTGATGCCCGAGGCGACACCCGTACAACTCGTCGAAGCCGCGGCGCGTGCGGGATTCGACTTCGGTGGGATGTGGATGGAGCCTGCGCAATGGACGGCTGCGACCACGCGCGAGGTCGCAGCCGCGCTGCGCGCGACAGGGGTCAGGCTGCTCGACATCGAAGTCGTGTGGATCAAGCCCGGTGCGCCTGATCCCGATCACCTGCGCATCGTAGATGTCGGAGCCGAGCTCGGCGCGCGCAACGTTCTGTGTGTTTCGAGCGATCCTGACAGCAACTCCACGCGCGACAAACTGGGCATGCTGATCGAGCGTGGCACACGCAACGGCATCCGCGTGAACCTGGAATTCGGTCTGTTCACGGAAGTGAAGACGATCCATCAGGCGCGTGCTCTTCTGTCGCAGGTGGACGGACCGGCTGCCGGACTTCTGGTCGATGCGCTGCATTGGCAGCGCTCAGGGGGAACCCTCGCCGATATCGCAGCGATTCCCCAACGCTGGCTCAGCTACATCCAGCTATGCGATGCGCCGATGCCGGGCGCTGATCCGACTGACGCGGCGGCGATTCTGGAGGAAGCCATTGACGGCCGGGTGGCACTCGGCGCAGGCAAGCTTCCCCTGCGCGAGATCATCGAGCGCCTGCCCGACGGATTGCCGATCGGCGTGGAAGAACGCTCCAAGGCGCTGCGTGATGTCTATCCGGACTTGAACGAGCGGGCTCGTGCCGTGTTGCGCACGAGCAAGGCTTTCCTGGATCGAGCGCAGGCGTAGTGGTGCCCCAGGGCCTGCTTGCGTGACCGCAGCCGTGCACGGAGCCCAGACGTTCGCAGCGATTACGCGGTCACGCGCTGCGCAGCGCGGCCGCGGCGCTGAATCGCTCCGGCCGGTACGGCGCGAACACGGACGCACGCGTGCCGTGGAGTACTTCCTCGGCCGTCAGGCGGCCGATGATGGGCGCCAGTGTCACACCGCTGTGAGTGACCGCGACATGGATATCTCCGAGCCCCGGCAGCGCACCCATTACCGGAAACTCATCCGTGGGCATGGGCCTGAACCCCAATGTCAGGCGCTCCAGTAGCGCGCCACGAGCATCCGGCAGATAGCGCCAGATCTTCCCGAGAATGCGATCGCCATGCCGCTTGCGCAGTTCCGCGCTGGGGAAATCCTCCACATGCTGGCGAATGCCCTCGTGTGCGGGTATGTCGGGGGGATTCGGGGCGTCCGTGCCGACCACTGAACCATCGGCCATCTGCTTGAAGCTCAGGTTTCCGGGCGCGTCATGCACGAGTCGCGTCAGCGGCGCGACCCCCACGCTGTGCGCGAGGATTCCAGGGGCGTGCTTGAGTGTGAGCGGGTAATCCACCATCGCGAGCACGCGCGGTGTGTCCACACCCGCCGCGACCACAAGACGATCCAGTGGGTATTCACCTCGATCGGTAACGACGCCCGTAAGGCGGCCGGCGCGCATGCGGATCTGGGTCAACTCGCAGGGATACTGAATGTCGGCGCCTGCACGCCTGGCCGCTTCAAGCAATCGTTGCGTGACGAAAACCGGATCCAGGTGACCATCGGACGGACAGTAGATGGCGTCCACCATCTCGCCCGGCGAGACCCGCGGATCGAGACGAGCGAATTCCTCCGGTGTCAGATTCCTGGCCGGCTGGATGGTATCCGCGATCTGCGCAGCGTTGGCGCGGACCATGACGGCCTCTGATGCGTTGCTGGCCCAGTTCACGTAACCGCTCCAGATGATTCCCAGTCCCAGCTGCGTGTCGAGCTTTCTGTAGGCGAGCAGGCTCTGGATCCGCAACGCGCGGTAATGAGTGTCCTCGGTGAAGGCGTTCAGCCAGGCGAAGGAGTTGCGGGTAGCCCCCGCGGCCGGCCCCGTCTTCTCGAACAGGAGAACGTGCGCACCGGCTCGGGCCAGATGGAAAGCGATCGAAGCACCGACGATGCCTGCGCCGACGATACCGACGCGCAAAGAGCCAGCGGCACTCCAGAGGGGCCGCACGAGCGCGATCGATCCTGCTCCCAGGAGGGAGACCACGAAATCGCGTCGGGGCTGTAGCATGCACAGCGCTCCAGGCAGCTTCGCCAGCGGTCGAGCCCGGACAGGCCACGCTGCCGATCGCACGAAAAGTGCGGGATTCTGGCATGGGACAAGTCCTTCCGACCACACTGTCGCCGAGATCGAGGAAATGGCTGTCCGACACAACGTAGCGCGGCGGGTTCGGCCAGGCGTCTTCTCAGGAGGGCGCGCCGGCCACCGGCAGACCCGCGCCGACGAGCGCATCCGGGCCAGCCTGAAGGGGCTGGGAATCCCCGAAGCCGATCCGCGCATCGAGCTCGGTATGCATCCTCAGCAGCCGTTGCTCGAGGCTCACGCGCAAGTCCTCCAGCTGCGTCCCGTCCAGCTGTTGCGGGATGTCCATGGGTTCCCCAACCCGCACGTGGACCACGGCGCCAAACTTCGGAATCGTCGTGCGGTCCCACGATCGGGCATTGACCCAGCAGCGCGAAGTCGAGGCGGCCACCGGGAGCAGCACCCCGTTGGTCTTGCGCGCCAGCGTCACGATCCCCAGCTGCGCGACTCCACGCGGCCCGCGTGAACCATCCACCGCCAGACAGGAGTTGAGTTTCGGATCCTCGCGCTGGGCTCTGATCATCTCTGCCAGCGCGCGCGCTCCACCTGATCCGGATGACCCGCGCGCAACCCGGTAGCCCAGGCCCTCCTCCACGCTCGTCATGACATCACCATCACCGCTTCGCGAACACATCAGCATCCAGCGACCTCGCGAGGGACGACTGAAGTAGTGCAGAAGCTGGAAGGTTCGGGCGTGCAGGAAGGCGCCGACGATTGGCCTGTCGCCGGCCAGGAGCTGCGTGAGGGTGCCTTCGTTCTCGGTCACGTAGCGCCACGAAGCACCCAGGACTCGATAGGCATTGCGCGCGAGCGGAGGACCGAGCCAACGGACCAGAGCTTTGCGCAGGCGCCGTCTTCGTTCAGCAGCCGGGCTCCGCTCGGTCATTCCTGGCCGCCGCCGTTCTGCGACGCCATGCCCTTGCGCCCGCCCGCGGCATGCGCGCTCGCAAACTGGCCGGCGGCCATGGCGCCCACCAGTGCGATCTCACCGGCCAGCGCGACTACGGCGCAGATCTCGGCGAATTTCTGCACCAGTCCGCCGCCGCTGCAACCCAGCATCGACAGACATTCCTCGGCGGTGGGCAGGTAGGTGCCGCCGCCGACCGTGCCCACGATCAGGTTCGGAAGGGTGATCGAGAAGTAGAGCTCACCCGTGCGGGTGCGCTCGACGCGAGTCAGAGCAGTCGCGGCCTCGGTCACGCAGGCCACATCCTGCCCGCACGCGATGAACAGGGCGGCCAGCGCATTGGCGACATTGCCCTGCAACCCGACGGCTCCCGTCTGCGCGCCGGCGTTGGCTGCCTGGCGCCAGGCACGCTCCATCTTCTCCGGGTCGGTGCGCCAATAGCGCCCGATCTGCTTCGGCGGCAGCACGATTTCCGCGCTGACATTGCGACCGCGCGTGGCGCGAAACGCCATTGGCGTGGCGCGTTTGTCGCCCGACAGCATCGACTCGACGAGCCAGGAACGCGGCTTGTGCGGCGTGTCGTGCAGGACCCGCTCACAAATGGCCTGGGTGGCGAGCGTGACCATGTTCTGGCCCGCCGCATCGCCGGTCGAATACTCGAACAGCGCGTAGACCGTGTTCGCGACGACCGCCGCCTGGAGGCTGCGCAACCGGCAGTAGCGTGATGTGGAGCCCGCCACTTCCTTCAGTTGCTCGAGGCGCGTGGGCAGCCAGCGGGCAAAGGCGTCGGCTTCGGCCAGGTTGGCGAATTCGAAGCACGGTGCCCGGCTCACCTGTTCACCGGCGCAGATCGCCCCCGCCCCGCCGCAACGGTTCATGGCATTGAAGGAGTGCTGAAATGAGGCAACGAGCGTTCCCTCGCTGGTGGCGAGCGGGATGAAGAACTCACCATTCGCAGCGCGTCCGTTGATCCGCACGGGACCGGCCACGCCAAGCGGCACACGGGCGAACCCCAGCAATCCTTCGATGCTGCCCGCCAGTCGGGACGGATCGATCTCGGGCCCCGCGCCGCTGATCTGCGCTATCCGGAAACCGCCCGCCACCAGCCGGCGCCGGCGCTCCACGACCGCCTCGAGTGAGGAATCGGTGGTCGCCGGCAGCCGCACGCAGGCAGGAACCTCGGCGACGAGACTCCCGCAGCCGATGTCGCCCGGCGTCTGGAGTCCCGCTCCAGCGCCGTGGTCATTACTCACAAATGGCACCCTCGCCCATTCAGGCGAATCAGCCCCCGAGTCGGCATCCTAGCGCGATGCGTGGTGACGCAACCATCTATTTGACCGCGCGCGGGCGCCAGCAATACAGCAGCCGCTCCCGTCACGGCAGGTCGGCGAGGCCGTCGCGACGAGCAGACGCTCTGGATGGCAAAGTTGACCGGCGTCGCACCGTCATTCCGATGGCTAATCAAGCAGATGCGGCCGCTATCGCACTTCGGGCTGATGCCGGCGCTGCAGAGCTGCATCGCTTGCGCGGATGGCTTCTTCCTCCCGCGAGAGATCCAGCGAGCGGCACAGCAGCCAGTAAATGCCACCGGAAGCGACCAGACCCACCAGCCACCCGACGTCGACCCCTCCCAGTGCACGCGCAACGGGTCCGGTATAGAAGTCGGGCACCACGAAGAACGGCAGCGTTGCGATGAAGCCGAGCAGGTAGGCGGCCAGCCCCCTGACACTCCAGGAACCGTAGATCCCGCGAGGGTCGAACAGGTCCGTGATCGCGTAGCGTCCCCTGCGCACGACGAAGTAATCGACGAGATTGACCGATGTCCACGGCACCAGCAGGTACAGCATGATCGTCAATGTGGCGAACAGCAGCGCAATCGCGTTGGTCGTGATCGCGAACGTACCGCCGATCCAGCACGCCGCCACGAAGATAATCGCGGCAATGCGCAGCCGGGGCGAGGGCCGCGCCGCAAACAACGAATTCAGCGCGGTGACCACCGTCAGCATGCCGCTGTAGGCATTCAGGCCCATGGTCGCCACGAGCGCGGTCACGGAGGCGAGCGCCATCGCAACCCCAAACCCCGCAAAGAGCGCGCTGCCGGCATCATGCAGGGCCACCAGGCCATCCGAGGCTCCAATGCGGCTGGCAAGCCATGCGCCGAGGCAGATGAGCCAGATCGCCGCCGTGGTCGCCCCCAGAAATACGGCGGCAATGATGTGCGAAGGTCGTGTGTCGCGCGGCAGATAGCGCGAATAGTCGGACACGGATGGAGCGTAAGTGATGTTGTAGGCAGCGCTGGCCGCAAACTGGGCGATGAATGCCGTCCAGGTGAATCCACCTGCCGTGAAGTGCGTGGCCGGGACCTGTCCGGTGGCAATCGCCAGCGTCAACAAGGTGTACAGAGGCAGACAGGCCCAGAAGCACCAGCGGAAGATCCGATGCAGCCAGTCGTGTCCGTACACGGCAATCGCCGTGGCGATGCCGGCCGCGATCAGCGTCACCGCGGTTTCATTCCAGCCCAGCATGCCGTGCACGCCGCGCGCCACCAGCACCGAATCCGCCACGTTGAATCCGATGAAGGTGAACAGAGTCCCGACCAGAACGATGACCACGCCGCGGTAGCCGAACTGTGCGCGCGACTGGATCATCTGCGGCAGTCCGAGTTCGGCGCCCTGCGAGGCGTGGAACGCCACGAACAGCGTGCCGAACAGGATGCCCAGCGCCCCGGCCAGCGAGGTGTAGCCGAAGCTCAGTCCCATGCTCGGGCCGACGAAGCCGATGGCGATGGTGAAGAAGTGGAAATTGCCCAGGAACCAGAAGGGCGCCTGATCGATGACGCGGCCGTGCCTTTCATGCTCGGTCACGTAGTCGATGGACTTGTGTTCGATTGCCACGGCGCCGTGCCCGGTTAATGCGGTTAACCGCGGCAAGCTAAACCAGGGCCGGCGCTCTGGCAAGGGATGTGGCGGTTGTGACACGCGCGCGACTCTGCCAGAGTCCACGACCCGCACCGACGGAGTTGCCGATGCCAGGTGGAACCACGCGCAGGAACCCCTCGCCCACTCGCCAGCGGATCCTGGACGAGGCCGAGCGGCTGATCGCCGTGAAGGGAGTCTATGGCTTCACGCTCAAGGACATCGCAGCACCCCTCGGCGTCAAGGTCCCGGCGATCTACAAGCACTACAAAAGCCGTGACGATGTCCTGATCGAGGTCTCGCGGCGCTACATCACCCTGCTCGCCAGGCAATTCGACCCCCATCCGGCCAAGCGGCCGGCCGATGCGCTGCGAGCGGCTCTGGAGGCTTTCGTGGATCTGCTGATCAGCCATCCAGCCTATGTCCGGCTCGCGCTGGTGGATTTCGCAACCCCTGGCGGCGGCATGGAGTACGTCAAGCTCGCTGCGGGGGGCGCCTTCAAGGACAACTTCGTAGGCGGCCCGCTGGCCGCCATGCATGTGAGATTGCGGACGCTGTTGCGCGCGAGCGCTGCGGAGGGTGGGTGCCGCCGCATGGATGCATCGGACTTCTATCGCCTGATCAAGGCCGCTCTGCTGATCAGGCTGGTGTTTCCGGACGATGCGCTGTTGCTGCGGCGCCCCTCCGACAAGGAGGTGCGTGCCACGAAGCGCTGGCTCTGGGACATCGCCCGCGGCCATCTGGCGCATCGGCCCGTCGGCCGAGGCGAGTGATGAGACTGGCGGGATGATGCGGCTGACGCGCGGATGGGCCTGATGCCCCCGCGGCGTCGCGCGGATGCAACGCCAGCCCCGTCCCCGTTTGACAGTGCTGCCCGCGTTCATTAAATTTCCTCGCGGTTAATCGAGTTAACCTCTTCGAGCGGCCCGCGCAGCGCACTCGTCAAAAGAGGCAGCGCGCCCAGCGGAGATCCGGCGACACGGTTGAAGCGCGTCAGGGGGAATCAATCATGGTTCGTAAACCGTTTCCGGTGCGCGGGACAGGACACAACCAGCGCAGCGGCGCACTTGCCCTGCGCCGGCTGTCTCCGATCGCCGCCGCTGTCGTCACCGCCCTGTATGCCGCACCGACCCTGGCTCAGGAAGCCGGCCTGCAGGAAGTGATCGTCACGGCGACGCGCCGCTCCGAGTCGGCGCAGAACATCCCCGCGAGCATCACAGCCATCACCGGAGCGGCGCTCGAGGATGCGGGAGTCCACGATACGGTTGACCTTGGACGCACGCTCGCGGGCATCAATGTCACCGACAAGGGTGCGTTCGGAGGCGTGAATGGCTCGTCGCTGATCATCCGTGGCCTCAACAGCGATTCGACCTCCGGGGAGTTCATCCAGTCCTCGCCGATCGTGCAGCCGGTGGCCATTTATCTGGATGACACCCCGCTGTTCTTCAATCTGCGCATCCAGGATCTGGATCGAGTCGAGATCCTGCGCGGCCCGCAGGGCACGCTGTACGGATCCGGCTCGCTCGGCGGCACGATCCGTTTCGTGCAGAACCCGCCGGACACACACGCGTTCGATGCGAGGGCGGAAGCGGGTTTCGGCAAGACCGACCATACCGGCTCGCTCGACTATTCCGCCAACGGCATGCTCAACCTGCCGGTCTCCGACACGCTGGCGTTCCGCCTGAACGCGGGCTATTCGCGCGACGCCGGCTTCATCAACCAGCCTGACCTGCACAAACTCGATGCCAGCGGCGCACCGATCGCCGCGCAGCCGGGCAATCTGCTCAGCCCGCCGCTGACCTATGCCCAGGATGGCACCAACACCTATCGGTACAACTTGGCGCGCATCTCCGCGCTCTGGCGTCCGAACGACGCTTTCGAGGCGCGGCTGTCCTACTATCGCCAGCAATCCGACGCCGGCGGCTATCCCTACGCGGCGCCGTTTTACGGACTCGACTCACTGGACTCGTCCGATTACACGCGCGCGCTCAGCAGCGACAAGGTGGATCTCGCCTCGCTGACACTGCAGTACGACCTTGGCTTCGCGACGCTGACATCCGACAGCTCCTGGTCGCGTCACAACAATGACACGCAGGGCGATGTCACTTCGCTGTACGACTACTTTCCATTCTATGCCTCCCTCTACGGCATGAACCCGCGGGTGCTGCTCACCGGCTACCAGGGATTCCGCGACGAGCCCTGGACGCAGGAACTGCGCTTCGTCTCCAGGACCGGCGGGCAGCTGGACTGGGTCATCGGCGCGTTCTACAAGAACGAGCGGACTGACATCAAGGAACACGATTTCTATCCGGGTTACCTGGATTACTACAACGCGTGCGTGCCGCTGTACGGCGCCGGTGACGGCATCAATCCCTCCCAGTGCGGCATCGGCGAGACCGCCTACACGCCCGGCTCGCCGCCGACCACGATCGAGGGAATCCCGATCATCAAGGACCAGGCCTACATCGGCGATTTCCATACCCGCTACACCGATCTGGCCGGTTTCGGCGAGCTGACCTGGCACATCGCGCCCGACTGGAGCGTGACGGGTGGTGCGCGCCTGTTCAGGCAGACGGTTTCCCAGTCGCAACAGACCGGTCTGCTGTTCGATGGGCCGGGCTACGTCGCCAACGAAACCCAGAGTGACTCGTGGCGCAAGGCGCTGTGGAAGGTCAACCTGGCCTACCGCATCGATCCCACCAACCTGGTGTATGCCACCTGGTCGCAGGGCTTCCGGCGCGGTGCCGTCAACGCCCTGCCTCCGAACGAGGCGGCCGTGGGCTATGTGACCCCGCCGGGCCTGTTCAAGGTCACTC
>DATKLO010000128.1:0-34536 GCA_035542375.1 Steroidobacteraceae bacterium
ACGGCGGATCTCATACATCCCACTATCGTATCCTATAGGATACAGTCATGTAAACTATGGTTTACGTGCTGGGCAGATAGGTACCGTGACGGGTGGCGCGCGGCGATGCGCGGCTGCCGCTGGCGAAGCGCGACGGGTGTAGCGCGAACTCGCCGTGAGATCCTGGGAGTTCTCAGGATTTACCCGGCTTTGGCGCGCTGGAGTTCAGAAAAGGCGACCGTAGCTCTCTGTTGGTCGGGGCGTGCCCCGGGTTGCGATGGCGAATTTCGCGTAAGCGCTTGAGATACGCAGCGATTTCTCCTTTGCCGCTTTCCGCAAACCCCTCGCCGCGACCCCGCGACCCCGCGACCCCGCGATCTGCGGGCTGGCGCGATCCGGCGTGAAATTTCCTGGGATTGCGTGATTCAATCGTAACTCGCAGGCGCCGGGAACCGCGCCACCTTACTGCCGCGGCACGCAGTTGAAGATGGTGTTGAATCCGGTACCGAGGTCAAAGTCGTCGCCGGTCTGCTTCGTGGTCAGGTTCATCTTGGCGCAGAAGTCGTCCGAGCTTCGAGCAGGTCTCATTCGCCTTCGCGAACAGCTGCTTCGGTGGTCCGGTAACCGTGTACTGGTGAAGTCCGCTCTGCTCGACGTTCTGCTGCGAACAGCCGCCAAGTGCAGGCATGGCGATGACGGTGCGTCGCATTGGGCTCTCCCCCTTTGCCGGATTCAATCGTAATTCGCACCGCGCACCGGCGTGTCCAATGTTCCCCTCAATCGACTGACCGGGCGCAATTCCGCCCATGTGTGATGTCGGTGTCGAGCATTTGACCGGAGGGCCTGCCGGTTACCGCGTCCTTGAGGATGCGCTCCCAAACGTCGCGGCTGGCGAAGTCGCTCCTCCCGGAACGCCGAAAAGCACAATGGCGAGAATGTCGTCCCAACGTTGACGCCCAGGCAACTGGAGCTTGACGGCAGCTCCTCATTGACAGCCACAAAATCTCGCCGGAGAGTGGGGGTCCTTTCCGGAGGCAGTGTCGCCTCCTTGCGAGATTCGGGTATTGCTCGCGGTGAGCCGCGTTTTGCATTGACCGCTCAGCCAGCCAAGGAGATGTCCCATGCCGACAATCAAGACCCGTGACGGTACTGCAATCTACTTTCGTGACTGGGGCTCCGGACCGCCGATTGTTTTCTCGCACGGCTGGCCACTGACCGGCGCGGCGTGGGAAGCACAGATGCTGTTTTTCAATGCCAAGGGTTACCGTACTGTCGCCCATGACCGGCGGGGAAACGGCTCTTCCGATCAACCTGGAACCGGTAACGATGTCGACACGTGGGCCGATGATCTTGCCGACCTCATGAGCGAACTCAATCTTCGCGATGCAGTATTGGTCGGGCATTCGACGGGCGGCGGCGAACTGGCCCGGTACATCTCGCGCCACGGAACATCGCGGGTCGCCAAAGTAGTCCTTCTCGATTCGATCGTGCCGGTGATGATGCAACGGGAGGGCATTACCGGGGGCACACCGAAATCGGTGATCGACAGCATTCGTGCCGGTGTGGCACGTGATCGTTCATCGTTCTACAGGGAGCTGTCGGGACCGTTCTTCGGGGCCAATCGCCCGGGTTCGCCTGCGACGCAGGGCATGCGCGACCTGTTCTGGTTCCAGGGTTTGCTGGGCGGCGCGAAGGCCCAGTATGAAACGACCTACAGCTGGGAACTCGACTACACCGCCGACATCGCCAAGTGCAGCGTACCGCTACTCGTCATTCACTGCGAAGACGACCAGATCGTGCCGATCGGTCCAACCGGCCGCCGCGTACCATCGGTCGTCCCTCACGCAATTCTGAAAGTGTACCCCGGTGGTGCTCACGGAATAGCAATCACTGAGCCCGAAAAGGTAAACGCCGATCTGCTCGCCTTCGTCAAGGGTGAGATGAAAGCGTAAATGGGCTGTGGCGCCCGAATGCGAGGCGCCGCCGAGCTGATTCCTGCGTGCGTGATGAAATTCGCGGACGGACCATGGGTATGCTCGCTCGATACGTCCTGCACACTCACGAGGTGAGCGCGGTATTTACCTTCGTGGGTACGTTTCTCATGTAGGGTTGGTCTTGTACCGTGGAGGTTTACAAGGCGTGCATGATGGAGAAGCTCGGACTGCGAACGCTGGCGCAGGTGGTCCGGTTCGGCGCGCTGGCATTTGATGGCCGTGCCGCGCCTGCCTGACTCCAGCCAGGCCAACACAGCTACGCCGATCCATTCATCGTGTCGGTTTTGACGCTTTCAGCGGCCCGGCGACTGACGAAGTCGCCGGGCGCCGCATCTGGCGGTCAGGCTTGCGCCGACGGCCGGATATTCGCATTGAGCCGGAACAGGTTCTTCGGGTCGTACTGGTTCTTCAGCTGCACGAGCCGCGCGTAATTATCGCCGTACGTTGCCTTCAGGCGTGCCTCGCCCGCGGAGGGTTCGGTATTCACGTAGTAGCCGCGAGTCAGCGGTTCGAATGCCTTCCACATCTCGCGCATGACCGAGATGTTGTGCTCGTCCTGCGAATGGTCGACCCAGCTTGCTCCCAGAATGAGTTCGAACTCGGCCTCGCGGTTCCAGTAAGCCGTGGCGTCCGGCTTGACGCGCGCGACCTGCCCTCCGATCGGGCCGAAGCCGATGTCGTTGAGCCACGGGGGACCGTGTTCGAAGGCATGAATCATCTCCTCGACGAATTTGCTGGAGATGGTCTGCAGGAATCCGGAGCGCACATAGACACCCAGACCCGCCGGCAGCGCCTGTGGCGCCGCCCCCGTCGGGCCGTTCTGCGCCACGAGATAGGGTTTGGCCTTGATCGTATCGTTGAGCGGCTTGCCGAGCTTGGCCAGGTTGCGCAGGAAGCGCTCGCCTTCGCCGGGATCACCCGCATACACGAATTCAACCTGGGTATAAGTGCCCTGCGGCAGCCCACCATGGCCGGATGAATTGAAGATTCCACAGTCGAGGTAAACGTCGTCGGGCGCGCCCGCCGCGAGTTCGGCCACTCCATTGACTACCGCGCGAGCCTGAGCGAAGGGATAGACGCGTCCACCGGCGAGCACGGGATGGGCCAGCGGGTGCAGGCGATACTCGAAGGCACTCACCACTCCGTAGTTGCCGCCGCCGCCCCGCAGCGCCCAATACAGATCCGGATTCTCGGTGGCGCTGACCTTGCGCGCCTGCCCATCGGCAGTGATCAGTTCGAAGGACTGGACGTTGTCGCAGCTCAGTCCGAGCTTGCGCATGAGCCGGCCCTGTCCTCCACCAAGGGTGAGACCTGCGATGCCGGTATCGGAAGCGGTGCCCAGAGGGGTCACGAGCCCGGACGCCTGGCACTTGCCATCGAGTTCGGCGAGCAGCACTCCGGGCTCGGCCCGGGCCAGTCGCTTGGCCCGGTCGACGTCGATGCGGCGCATGGATGTGAGATCGATCACCAGGCCGCCTTCACAGGTGGACTGCCCCGAGAGGCTGTGGCCGCCACCCTTTACTGCGGTCAAAAGCGAATGCGCGCCCGCGAACTGCACGGCGCGGAGGATGTCCGCGCGGCTCACGCACCGGACAATGAGCGCGGGATGGCGATCGATCGAGCCGTTCCACACGCGCCGCGCCTCATCGTAACCGGAATCCTGCGCGAGCAGCAGTTTGCCCTCGAGGCCGGCGCGCAGTTCCTTCAGATCGGCGCCTGTCAGGGTCAGGGGCTTGCCGTCAGCGGAGACAGCCGCGAGATCGGCAGGCATTGCAGCGCCGCCGGAAACCTCGGCCCACAGCCCACGGCCCGGGAGCAGGGCGGCAACGGTCGCCGCAGCACCAAGGAACTGCCGCCTGTCGATTCTCGCAGGCGCCCTGTAAGAGAATGAATGCATTACGGTCACGCGCTGTCCCCTCATTGATGTTCGATGTATGGTCCAGAGCCGCCTGCGCGGGTGGTCGGTTACGATCCGGCCCCATTGTCGCAGGCGAATTGGATGGCGCTGCAGCGAATGATAGTCCGGGGCGCGGCGCTTCTCCACGCCGGTGTGCTCATGGCGCGGGCAAGGCCCTTGCCCGCATATCAGCGGGTGCGTTCGCCGGGCATCTGGCTAGAGGCGGTCCGTCACCAACACACGCCCCCGCGCGCCCAGCGCGGTGCGCCCGTCCGCACCCTGGATCCGGCCGCGCAACTCGACGATGTCGCCATTGAGTTTGGCGTTGGGAGTGACCTTGATGACCAGCCACTCGAGCTTGATGGTCTCATCGGCGTAGATGGGACGGCGGAAGCGCACCCAGAACTCCAGGCCCACCATCGCTCCCTTGGCGGAGTAGTGTGCCGCCGTGAGGGCGAGCAGCAGCGCAGTGGTGTGCGGCCCACTGGCGGTGCGGCGGCCGTAGCGCGTGCTGGCGGCGAAGTCCGCATCGTGGTGGATGGGGTTGTTGTCGCCCGCCGCGGTGGCGAATTGGGCGACCCTGGCGGGGTCGAGCGCAACCTGGGACGAAAAGCGCTCGTGCGGATAGGCTCTCATCGCTGTCTCCTGGTGCTGTCGAGGTCATCTGGCGCGTGTAAGAGCGTGGCGGACGTGATGGGGATTGGCGGTCTCAGATCGGCGCGTGCAGCTCGTCGCGGTGTTGGGCGCGCAATATCAGTCCGTAAACGATTCCGACGGCCAGCCACGTGAGTCCGACCTTGGTGGCCAGGGGGCTCATGCCATCGAATACGCTGAGCACGACAATGATGCCGAGCACGGGCACGAGCCAGTGGGCGAACCAGGCGCGGGAACGACCCTTCACGGCGAAGTGCGCAAGCACGGAAACGTGCAGCAGCAGGAAGCCGGAGAGGGCGCCGAAGTTGACGATGGTGGCCAGGTCATCCATGTCGTTGCGAAGTGCCAGCGCCACGCCGGTGGAGATTGCCGCGGTAGTCAACATACCAACGTAGGGAGTGCCGTACTTCCGATGCACCAGTGCGAGTGCTCGTGGCAGTTGTCCGTCACGCCCCATGGCAAACAGGACTCGCGCGACACCAACTTGCATGGGTAAGGCGTTGGAAGCTCCGACGACGATGGCGAAACCCCAGGCGAGCATTGCGGCCGCCCAGCCGCCAACCGCGGCGGCGGCCAGTTCGTAGGTCGCGGCGGCCGGATCCTTGATCGTGATACCGGGCAGCAGGTTGCCGAGAACCCAGGCCACGACGACGAAGAACACAGCCGCAATCACCAGCACCGCGATGATGGCGCGACCGACAAGTCGGCGGTCCTGGCCCTCGACTTCCTCGGACAGCGTGGAAATGGCGTCGAATCCCAGGAAGGACATGATGCAGATGGAAGTGCCGCTGAATACCGTGACGGCGGAGAACTTCGCCGGATCGAACAAGGGCTGCAGAGTGAGGCCGCCCGTGCCGAAACCGGCGTGCAGGGCATGTACGCCCAGAATCAGGAAACCCACCAGCAGGGCAACCTGGATTCCGACGGCTATGAAGTTGGCGCGCGTGGTAACCGTCACGCCGAACCAGTTGATGGTCAGGGTCACCGCGCTTAGCAGGACGATCCAGGTCGCGCGCCCGACACCGGGAACCAGCTCACCGAATGCAACCGCCACCAGGACGTAAACGAACGCCGGAATGAGGAGGTAGTCGAGCAGGATCATCCATCCGGCAACGAACCCCGGGAATCGACCGAGTGCGTGCCGGGCGAAGCCGTACACGGAACCGGCCGAGGGAATCGATTCGGTCATCACCGCGTAGCTCTTCGCAGTGAAGTACATGCACGCCGCACCCAGTGCGTAGGCAAGCACGATCAGTCCGTTGGAAGCCTGCCAGACGAATCCGAGCGTGCTGAGGGGCGCGAATGGCGCAATGTACGCCAGGCCGTAAACGATCAGATCCCAGAAACGCAGCGATCGCTTGAGTTCCGCTCTGGGCAGCTCCACCGCGACTTCGGGGGTGCTCACCCTCAGTGACCCTCGAACCCCGTCAGTACATTGACCGTGTTCAAGCCAACCTCGGCAATTGCGTAACCTCCCTCGAAGGTGAACAGGGTTGGCAGACCGCAGGTCGCGATCATGCGTCCGTAGGTGGAGAAGTCCCCGGATTCGAGCTTGAAGAAGCTGATGGGGTCGCCGGCATAGGTGTCCACACCCAGTGACACGACGAGCGCATCCGCGCGAAACACCTGTATGCGTTGCAACGCTTCGTTCAGTGCTTGCTGCCAGACCGCGAAGGGCGTGCCGCGAGGCATGGGGAAGTTGAGATTGAATCCCGCGCCGCTGCCGCCGCCGGTCTCATCGGCGTAGCCGGAAAAATACGGGAAGGCTTCCTCGGGTTCGCCATGCAGCGAGACATACAGCACGTCGGCGCGATCGTAGAATATGTCCTGGGTGCCGTTGCCGTGATGGAAATCGACATCGAGCACCGCAACGCGGGCCGCGCCCTGGTCGCGCAAATACTGCGCTGCTATCGCGGCATTGTTGAGAAAGCAGTAACCGCCGTAGAGATCGCGTGCGGCGTGATGTCCCGGGGGCCTGCACAGAGCGAAGGCCGAGCGCGCGCCCTTGTGAAGATGGCTCGCTGCGGTGAGGGCCACATCTGCGGCTGCACGGGCGGCCTCCCAGGATCCCTCACCGATGGATGTCTCCGCGGCCATCGCATAGTAGGCGAGGCGTCCGGCAATATTGGTCGGTCGACGTACCGTCATGCGCCTGGCGGGCCAGCAATCAGGGATGGCCTCGCCGCGGTTGCCCGCAGCTACCCAATCGGTCCACGCCTTGCCGAGGAATTCGACGAACTCGCGATCATGGACGCGCAGTACGGGATCCAGGCCGAAGCCCTCCGGCCCGATGACATCGCCCAGGCCGACGCGCCGGACCTGCTCGAGCACG
Organism: Steroidobacteraceae bacterium; assembly: GCA_035542375.1. Lineage (GTDB taxonomy): Bacteria > Pseudomonadota > Gammaproteobacteria > Steroidobacterales > Steroidobacteraceae > 13-2-20CM-66-19. The sequence continues at coordinate 6,857 of DATKLO010000128.1, forward strand.
ATCTGGGCCCGTTCAGGACACTCATGGGGCCGGACCAGTTCGCCACCGTACAGTTCGGTGCGGACGTTGCGAAGGAGATGCCGTTCCGAGAAGACCGTAACCATGGGTAATCGCAGGTCGGCCAGCCGCGTGGCGATGGGCGCGGAGCATCCCTTAGTCGTGGCGGTAACGTCAATTGAGCGGTGCGGGCTGCCAGTTCACGCGGCTGGTGCCGCCGCGAGTCGAGCGGCGGGGCGTGCGCACCGTCTGCGGTTACCGGGCGCGGTGGCGGCGACGTATCATGCCGCTCTCTCGCTGATCACCAGGGAACGCCGACATGATGAACCGCATCGGGTTGATGCCACTGGCTGTGGTTGCTGCTCTGTCTCTCAATGCCGCAGCGGATGAGCAGAAGCCGCAGCCACAACGCACCATCCTGGAGCGTCACGACCAGACTGACGTACCCGGCAAGGAGGTCGTCATCGGCACGGCGACTCTGCCGGCGGGCGCGGCCATCCCTTTTCACGTGCATCCGGGTGATGAGGCCGGTTACGTGCTCAAGGGCAGCCTGATCTGGAAGGTTCGCGGCCAGCCCGACAAGGTCCTCAAGGCGGGCGACAGCTTCTTCAATCCGCGTGGATCGGTGCACAGTGTGATCGCAGCGCCGGGTGGAGAGGGTGGAACCGCCGTCTCCACCTGGATCCTGGACAAAGGCCAGCCGTTCGCGACCGCTGTTCCCTGAAGGGCGACTGCCGCCGCCGCGGTGCGTCAGCCAGAGAACTTCACCTGCAGTGCACGAAAATGCTCTTCGGCAGCCGCACGTGGACTCCCACATTGGGCTTGTCAACGAGCTGGGTGATCGCGACATTCCCGGCAATGCTCACCAGCTGATACGCCTCGTGACGCGTCAGATGGCGCTCCTGAACGAGGAAATCGATCATCTCCTGCACGGCTGCGCGCGTGGCCGTGGTCAGGTCCGGATCGGTGGCCATGCTGATGAAATCCGTCGGGGTCTCGGCGCGCGGCCAGGTCAGTTTCATGTCCTTGCGCACGGTGAGTTGCAGGCGGCCTCGCAGGGAGGTCTCGATCGCAGTCTGGTCCACCTCGCCATCCCCCTGCGCGACGTGTCCGTCACCCACCTCGAAGAGCGCTCCGCGCGCGAAGATGGGGATGTAAAGAGTCGTGCCGGCGATCAGCTCCCGATTGTCGAGGTTGCCGGCGTGACGGCCGGGTGGATTACTGCTGAGGCGCCCGGCCTCGGGGGCGGGAGCCACGCCGAGGCTGCCGTAGAAGGGGTGAAGCGGAATCACGATGCCCGGTGAGAACTCGGCGGTCATGTGGCGCCGGTCGAGGGCAATGATCTTCGCCGGGCGGTCGGGCTCGCAGTTCTCGGGCAGAAATCCGCGGCAGCCGTTGTAGCCGTAGTCGATGGGCAGACTGATGGAGAGGATGCGCACTTCCAGCACGTCACCCGGCTGCGCGCCCTCCACATACACCGGTCCGGTCAGGATGTGTCCGCCCGGACCGCGCCGATCGCCGGTCACTTCATTGACGATGGCCTTGAGCTGTGCCTGGATCTTCTCTTCTGGAATCCCCGCGCGCGCCAGACCTTCCGGAGTGTTGGTCAGCAGGGTGTCCACATCGATGATGTCGCCGGAATCGATTCTCAGCACCGGCTGCGCCTCGGCCCAGTAATAGCCGTACGCGACCGTCGCCGGAGTGGCTTCGAGCCGATGAACCGAAGGTGAGTGCGCCGCAGCGGTCACAGTCATTCCCGCGAGCGCGAGGGTTCTGGCCCGTAATCGCTTCATGGTTGTGCTCCCCGTGACCGGGATGCTATCCGGCCCTGCGGGCGCGCGACCACTTTATGCCCGCGACCATGGGCTCGGTCCTGGGCCGCCGGTGCAGGCACGAGGCGTGACCGGGACCGGAGAACCCTTGGGGCTGTGAAGCGCGTCACGCTTGCCTGGCCCGTGGTATGGGTGCCTCACCGCTAAAATGCACCACCGGGGATCACCTTTCGAAGAATGAGGCGAGTGATCATTTGAATCCCAGGGATGTACTGAAGTACACCGAAGCCGAACCGGTCATCATCCCGGGCGAGACGGATCCAGCTGCTTCGACCGACGCAGCCCCATTCGATCGCAGGGCGGGGGCAGATCGACGCCAGCGCACTCTCTACTCGATTCTGCATGGTGGCTTGCGCCCACGCCGGCGTGGCGCGCGGCGCACGGGTGCTCCCCAGCTCAACGATCTCGACTGGCACCCGGCGCAGTGGCTGGCCGTGGGCGTCCTGATCGTCATTCTGTCCTGCATCGACGCGGCCCTGACGCTCAGTCTGATCGAGAAAGGCGCCTATGAGGTCAACCCTTTCATGAGTGGCCTGGTGGACGGCTCGGCCGCACTCTTCACGCTGGTGAAGATCGGATTGACGGCCGGCGGTGTCGTCCTTCTGACGCTGCTGGCGCGCATGCGTGCCTTCGGGCGGATTCCGGTGGCACTGATGCTGTACGCCGTGCTGGGTGGTTACGCCGCCCTGGTCGCCTACGAGCTGCATCTTCTGGGAGAGACCTTGCTCACACCCTAAAGCCCGGGCGATGGAGTGGAATGCGCCTTCATTTCCCCAACCGGCGCATTCCGTTAAACTGGCGACCCGCTGTTTCCTGCCACGCATGCTCGAACCCACACCCCTGTACGGCGGCAACGCCGACTTTCTCGACGCCCTCTACGAGCAGTATCTTCGTGATCCCGCGAGCGTGGACGCCCGCTGGCGCGGCTATTTCGAGGGCCTGACGGCCGGTTCGCCGGCGGATACCCCCCATGGCCCCGTGCAGAGTGCCATTGTTGAGCGCGCCAAGCGGCCACGCACCTCCGGTTCCGCCGCGGCTGCCGCCGTGCCGACCCCGGGCGTTGGCGCCGACAGTGCCGGGGCCGCCAAGCAGGCCGCCGTCTCGCGCCTCATCCAGATCTGGACGAACCGCGGCCACCTGGTCGCCAAGGTCGATCCTCTCGGGCTGAGCAACCGGCCACGACCCCGCGTACTCGATCTGTCCTACTTCGGTCTGTCGGATGCGGACCTGGATACCGAATTCTTCACCGGCAGCCGCACCCCGGCGGTGGCGCGCCGCATGAGGCTGCGCGACATCCTGGCGCAGCTCGAATACATCTATGCCGGTCCGATCGGCGCCGAGTTCGCGCACGTGTCGGAGTCCGAAGAGCGCCTGTGGTTGCAGGACCAGTTCCAGGAGGGACGCCTGGTCCACCGGTTCACTCCCGAGGAGCAGCGCAACATCCTGTGGCAGCTCACGGCCGCCGAGGGCCTCGAGCGCTACCTGCACACCAAGTACGTGGGGCAGAAACGCTTCTCGCTGGAAGGTGGCGATGCCTTCGTGCCTCTGCTGGATGACCTGGTGCAAAGCAGTGGCGCCGCCGGGATCGAGGAAGCGGTCATCGGCATGGCGCATCGCGGCCGGCTCAACGTGCTGGTGAACCTCCTGGGCAAGTCGCCCTCGGTGCTGTTCTCCGAGTTCGAAGGCATCTACGACCTCAGCCGCCTGAAGGGATCGGGAGATGTGAAGTATCACAAGGGCTTCTCGGCCGATCTGCGCACTCCGAGCGGCAACATTCACACGGTGCTCGCCTTCAATCCCTCGCACCTGGAAGTCGTCAATCCGGTGGTGGAGGGCTCCGTACGCGCCCGTCAGGAGCGCCGCGGGGATGAGTTGGGAGAGCGCGTGTTGCCGGTGCTCGTGCACGGAGATGCCGCGTTCGCCGGGCAGGGCGTCGTCATGGAGACGCTGCAGCTGTCGCAGGCACGCGGCTACCGCACGGGCGGCACGATGCACCTGGTCATCAACAACCAGGTCGGCTTCACGACCTCCGATCCGCGCGATACCCGCTCGACCATCTACTCGAGCGACGTCGCCAAGATGCTCGAGGCACCGATCTTTCACGTCAACGCCGACGATCCGGAAGCGGTGGTGTTCGTTTCGCGTCTGGCCCTCAAGTACCGGATGCGCTTCCACAAGGATGTGGTCATCGATCTGGTCTGCTACCGGCGGCACGGCCACAACGAAGCCGACGAACCCGCGGCCACGCAACCGGTGATGTACCGTGTCATTCGCCAGCATCCCACGGCGCGCAAGATCTATGCGGACCGTCTCGCGGCGGCAGGCGTCGTCTCGGAGAGCGATGCGGCATCGATGATCGAGCAGTATCGCAACGGACTCGATGAGGGGCGTCCGCAGGCGCGGGCCTCCCTGGGGATGATCGGTAACAAGTTCACTGTAGACTGGACCCCTTATGCGCAGGTGGACTGGACCGAGCGTATCCAGACAGGAGTGGACGCACGCCGATTACGCTCCCTGGGCGAGCGGATCACGCAGGTCCCGCCGGGATTCACGCTGCATCCGCGCGTGGCGCAGTTGGTTCTGAACCGAAAGAAGATGCTCGCCGGCGAGCACCCGCTCGACTGGGGCTGTGCCGAAACGCTGGCCTACGCCTCGTTGATCGAAGACGGGCACTCCGTGCGCATTTCCGGACAGGACAGTGGCCGCGGCACGTTCTTCCACCGTCACGCGGTACTGCACGACCAGAACAGCGACAATACCTATATTCCTCTGCAACACATCGCCGAGCGGCAGCCGCGTGTGCAGATCATCGACTCGGTCCTTTCCGAAGAGGCGGTGATGGGTTTCGAGTACGGCTACTCGACGACCGAACCGCACGCCCTGGTGGTGTGGGAGGCGCAGTACGGCGATTTCGCGAACGGCGCCCAGGTCATCATCGATCAGTTCATCAGCTCGGGCGAGGCGAAGTGGGAGCGTTTCTGCGGCCTGGTGCTGTTCCTCCCGCACGGTTACGAGGGCGCGGGACCTGAGCACTCCTCGGCGCGACTCGAGCGCTTCCTGCAGCTGTGCGCGGAATCGAACATGCAGGTGTGCGTGCCTTCCACGCCCGCGCAGATGTTCCACATGCTGCGCCGACAGATGTTGCAACACTTCCGCAAGCCGCTGATCGTGATGACGCCCAAGAGCCTGCTGCGCCACGAGATGTCCGTGTCGGCGCTGGAGGATCTGACGCGCGGCAGCTTTGCGCGCGTGATCGACGAGACCGAGGAGATCCCCGCGGCGCAGGTGCGGCGTGTCGTGTTCTGCAGCGGCAAGGTCTACTTCGATCTGCTGAAGGCTCGCCGCAAGGGTGGCGGGCGCGACGTGGCGCTGGTGCGCATCGAACAGCTGTATCCCTTCCCCAGCGAAGAGTACGAGGCCATCCTGAATCGCTACTCCGCGGCACGCGAGATCGTCTGGTGCCAGGAGGAACCGCAGAATCAGGGCGCCTGGTATCAAATCCGTCACCGGCTCCAGGAGGTCCTGGGCGCCCGTCGCCAGGTGCTGTATGCCGGTCGCGCTCCGGCGGCCGCGCCGGCCACTGGAATCTCCAAGATCCATGAGGCGGAGCAGAACGCGCTGATCGACGCTGCGCTGAATGCGACCGCCACTGAAGACTCCGCACGCGACACGACTCGACTGACTGCCACTGCGCCCGCGGCGGCCTCTCCGCCGGCCGCCAATGCGCCGGCGGCCTCTGCGCCGATGAGTGCACCCGCGATGAGAAAGAGTTCATGAGCACCGAAATCCGAGTTCCCCAGCTGCCTGAATCGGTGGCGGACGCCTTGCTGGTGGCCTGGCACAAGCAGCCCGGCGATCCGGTCAAACGCGACGAGAACCTCGCCGACCTGGAAACCGACAAGGTCGTGCTCGAGGTGCCCGCGCCGCTGAATGGCGTGGTCCGCGAGATCCGCATCCAGAGCGGGGCGACGGTCACCAGCGGTCAGATCCTGGCCATTCTCGATGATGCGGCCGGAGCGACCGTCGCGACCGCAGCACCGGCGGCCGCCACCGTCGCTGCTGCGGGCGCGGTGGCCTCCTCGGCAGCGGCGATGTCAGTAGCGTCGGCCTCGAGTGCGGAGGCCGACTGGGACCTTGGCAAGCTCAGCCCCTCGGTGCGACGGCTGATCGAGGAGAACAAGCTCGATCCGGGGACCATCCCGGCCTCGGGCAAGGACGGGCGCCTGACCAAGGCCGACGTGGTGGAGTTCCTGGGCAAGCAGGCCAACGGTGGCTCCCAGGCGCCCGGCGGCGCTGCGGCGCGCTCGACTGCGCCGGCTACCGCGGCCCCGGCTGCCTCGGTTGCTGCGACGTCGGCCAATCCTGCACCCGCGGTGGCCCGCGCTCCCGCAGTGCCTGCTTCATCAGGCGGCCGGGCCGACCAGCGGGTGCCGATGACGCGGCTGCGGCAGCGGATTGCCCAGCGACTGGTCGAGGCTCAATCGACTCAGGCGCTGCTGACCTCCTTCAATGAGGTGGATCTGACAGCCGTGCAGGAATTGCGCGCCCGTCATAAGGACCGATTCGAGAAGGAGCACGGCGTGAAGCTCGGCTTCATGTCGTTCTTCGTCAAGGCGTCGATCGAAGCACTGAAGAAATTCCCGGTGATCAACGCTTCGATGGATGGCACCGACATCATCTACCACGAGTACTACGACATCGGCGTGGCGGTCTCCACCGACCGGGGTCTCATGGTGCCCATCGTGCGCGATGCGGACCTGAAGAGCTTCGCCGACATCGAGAAGGAAGTCGCGCAATACGCCAGGAAGGCGCGCGAGGGCACCATCGCCATCGAGGATCTCACGGGCGGCACCTTCACGATCACCAACGGCGGGGTGTTCGGCTCGCTGATGTCCACCCCCATTGTTAATGCGCCACAAAGCGCCATTCTGGGTATGCATAAGACCCAGGAACGCCCCATGGTGGTCAACGGCCAGATCGCGATCCGGCCGATGATGTACCTGGCGGTGACCTACGATCACCGCATCATCGACGGCCGCGAGGCCGTGCAGTTCCTGGTGGCGATCAAGGAAGGCCTGGAGGATCCGGGCCGGATGCTGTTGGGGATATAGGCGCGTCGGGCGCGGTGGCGGTGGGCGCCGGAGCGCCTGCCGCAATGACAACACAAGGGCTCTCTCATGGCTGACTCATTCGACGTCGTCGTCATCGGCGGCGGCCCGGCCGGCTATCCGGCCGCGATCCGCGCCGCGCAGAACAAACTCTCGGTCGCCTGCATCGATGAGTGGAAGAACCACGATGGCAGTGTCGCCTTCGGCGGTACCTGCCTGAACGCGGGCTGCATTCCCTCCAAGGCGCTGCTGGAATCCTCCGAGCTCTATCATCGGGCGCGCGAGGAGCTGGCCGTCCACGGCATCAAGGCCTCGGGCGTGGCGCTGGATCTTGCGCAGATGCAGAAGCGCAAGAGCGGTATCGTCAAGACGATGACCCAGGGGATCCTCGCGCTGTTCAAATCGGCAGGCGTCACCCCGCTGCAGGGACACGGCAAGCTGCTCCCCGGACGCCGGGTCGAGTTCATCGGCCACGATGGCACGCGCCGCGAACTGACCGCGAAGCATGTGGTGCTCGCCTCGGGATCGACTCCCACGGAGCTGCGTTCCGCGCCCTTTGATGGCAGGAACATCGTGGATTCCTGGGGTGCGCTGGAGTTCGATGCGGTGCCGAAGCGACTCGGAGTCATTGGTGCGGGCGTCATCGGCATGGAGTTGGGGAGTGTCTGGCGGCGTCTCGGCAGCGAGGTCGTGGTGCTGGAAGCACTGCCGGACTTCCTGGCCATCGCCGATCAGCAGCTCGCCAAGGAAGCCCTGCGTCACTTCAAGAAGCAGGGACTGGATGTGCGTCTGGGCGCGAAAGTGACTGGCGCCACCGTGGAAGGTGGTGCGGTCAACGTCAAATACACCGATGCGAAAGGAGAGCAGTCCGTGACGGTGGACAAGCTCGTTGTCGCCATCGGTCGCCGGCCCTACACGAAAGACCTGTTGGCCCCGGGTACCGGCGTCGAGCTGGACGAGCGCGGCTTCATCAAGGTGGATCACGAGTGCCGTACCGGTGCGGAGGGCATCTGGGCTGTTGGCGATTGCGTGCGTGGTCCGATGCTGGCGCACAAGGGCAAGGAGGAGGGCGTCATGGTGGCTGACCTGATCGCCGGGCGCTTCGGTGAAGTGAACTACAAGACCGTGCCGTCGTTGATCTACACGGCTCCGGAAATCGCCTGGGTGGGTCAGACGGAAGAGCAGGTGAAGGCCACCGGTCGTCCCTACAAGACGGGTGTGTTTCCGTTCCTGGCAAGCGGACGCGCACGAGCGATGGAGCAAGCACAGGGCTTCGCCAAAGTCATTGCCGCGCAGGATGATGATGAGATCCTCGGCGTGCACATCGTGGGCCCGCTGGCCGGTGAGCTGATCGCCGAAGCGGTTCTGGCGATGGAATACTCGGCCAGCAGCGAGGATCTGCAGCGCACGATCCACGCGCATCCGACGCTGTCGGAGGCGGTGCACGAAGCCGCTCTCGCCGCGGACAAGCGGGCGATCGACTCGATCAACAAGTAGAGGTTGTGGCCGGCGCGGCGTGGCCGGCGCCGGCGGCCGCTCAATGCGGCCTGGGCGGTTTCTTCGGTTTGATGTGGCTGAGAATGGGTGCCTGGATCGGAGCCCCATACACCTTGCGCTTCGAACCGGGATGCGGTGCGAAAGAACTGGCCTTGTGCGGCGTGCCGACAGGCTGGTGAGTACGCGTGATGTGGATCGGCCGCTCCGGCCCATCCCGGGACGGTGCAGCGGCCAGCGCTGGCGTCGCCAGACTCAATCCTGCAGCGAGGCTCAGTCCTGCTGCGAGACTCCGAAACCCGAACACCCCGTGGCTCAACGGCTCTCCTGATTCGCCCTGAAGTCCAGATGGATCTTCAGATGGGCTTCCGCGGGCAATCCGTCAACGTATTGCGGATCGTACTTCCAGCGGCGCACGGCTGCGAGAGCGGACTTGTCGAACACGTCGGCGGGTTCCGAGTGAACCACCGTCGCGTTCGTAACGGCTCCTTGCGCAGATACCGTGATTTCGAGGTCCACCGAACCTTCGATGCCATCCTTCCGGGCCGCTGAAGGATAGTCGGGTGCGACGCGGCGGATGAGCTTCGCTTCGCTGATGACCGGCGGCGGCTCGTCCGAAGACCTGGTCCTGGCGGGTGCGGCCGGTGCGCTGGCGGGTCCCGCCGTAGTAGCCGATGCCGCCGTAGTAGCCGATGCCGCCGCAGTAACCGGTGCCGCCGCAATAACCGGTGCCGCCGTAGCAACCGGTGCCGCCGTAGCAACCGGTCCCGGCGCAGTAACCGCCGATGCTGCCGGCGGCAATGTGGCCGGTGCTGACGAGGGGACGGGTACTGACGTGGAGATCTGCTCTGGAGGTGGAGCGGCTTCCGGTGCGGCCGCCCGAGATTCAGGGGTGATTCGACTCACGCCGGCGGGAGTCTCGGGCGGCGGTGCACTCGCGGACGTCGGCGAAGTCGCTGCGGCAGGTTCCATGTGCGTCGTTGCTGGGGTCGGCGACTGGATCGGCGAGCTCGCGTCCGGGTCGTGCCGCTTGCCATGCTTGGCCGGTGCAACCGGCGGTACGGGTGGCGGTGTTGGTGCGACCGCGTGCTCCGCCATCGCGGCTGCGGGAAGCGCAGGGACAGGCTGAGTCTGTTGGACAGCAGGAGGAGCTGCTGCGGCCGAAGGCTCGCTCTTGCCGCCAAACAGTTTGTGCCCCAGCAAGACCGCACCCAGTACCAGGGCTCCCGCGAGACCGACGCGGATCAGCGTGCGGTGGAATCCCGCGTCCGACAGAGAGTCGACGCCGAAGCGCGCCTCTTGCGCGATTACCGCAGCGTCGGCAAGTGCATTGCTGATCGGCGCGTCCCAAAGTGCGGGCTGACCACCGGTGCCGGACTTGCGCGCCGGTGCCGGTGCCGGTGCCGGTGCGGGCGGTGTTTCGATCGCGGGGAATCGCACCGGCGCCGGTCGCGGTGTGCCGCGCGGGCGGCTCTCGGGAGCCGGAGGCGTAGAGCGAGCTGCAGGACCCGTCGGTTGTGTTCGATTGGGGGTTGTCGGCCGGCTCTCCGAGGGCGGTGGAGCTGCCCGACCAATGCGAGACACGGGAGTGTTGCCAACGCGCGGACGGATGACAGGTCCGCCCGGGACAAGCTTGCGGATGCGTGGTACGGGAGCAGGTTCGTCGTCTTGCGGTTCGGAGAGGGCTGCTGCCGCCGCACCCGTCTGCGGCACTGCCCGCGGCTCGGGGCGAGGAGGCGGAAACGGATCGGGTTCATCAAACTCGATGTCGCTGCCCAGTACGACGTGCTGGATGTTGGAGGTGTCCGCGTTGGCATCCTGCGCGGCATCCGCGAGCGTCAGCACGGACAGCAGGCGGTCCGGTTCGATGGGGTAGCCGATCGTCTGGAAGAGTTCGAAGGGGCCCAGCTTGCCCCGCAGCAGTCTCAGGCGTTCGGGCTCGGCGGCGAAGATCCGCAGCACCGTCGGCCAGCGCTTGGAGATCTGACCGAGCAGTTCCAGTCCCGAACCGTCCCCGAGGCGCTCCCCGGCCACGATGACCTCGAACGGATTGGCCCGCAGCAGGTCCAGGCAGTCGGCCTTGTTCGTGACGGCGTCGACGGTATACAGCTCCCGCAGCGATCGGGCGATCGCCTCGAGCATGGCCGAATCCTGGTCGACGATGAGCACGCGCATAGACAACTAGTTAACGTCGCAGGGCGCGTCATGACGCAGCAACAGGTCACGGTTTCCATATTCCAGCGCCCCGGCGGGGCCTCTCAGCGCACCCGCCGTGCATGGATCACATTTGGAACGGCAGCCAGGCGCCGCAGCACCCGGGCCAGCTGATCCAGGTCCGTGACGGACAGGGTCACGCCGACGTGGGCAGTAGCCGCCGCGCGGTCCGTGGTCGTCGTCATGGCTTCGATGCTGAGCCTCTCGAGGGCCAGCACGTCCGTCACGTCGCGGACCAGCCCGCGCCGGTCGAGCGCAACGACCGCCAGCTCGACCTGCAGTTCCGCGCCGTTCATCCGGGTCCATTCGACCTTGAGTACCCGTTCCGGCTTGACCTCCCGCATGCGTATCAGGCTCGGACAGTCGGCCCGGTGCACCGTCACCCCGCGGCCCAGCGTCACGTAGGCGCTGATGGGTTGCGGGGGCAGGGGAGCACAACAGCGGGCCAGAGTGGTGGGCAGGTCACCCACTCCCTCGATTTCCACCGGCGAGCCGATCTTCTTCACCCGACCGCGCCTGGGTCGGACGACCGTCGCCGGCACACGCGGTTCGGCAACTCGCTCGGCCGCCTGGGTGAGTTGAGTCACGGTCAACTCGCCCTCGCCCAGCAGCTGATAGAGATGCTCCGCATCGCGCACGTCCAGGGCCTGCACGACCGCCGAGAAGCGCTCGGGACGCACGCCGATCCGCGCCAGTTCACGCTCGGCGATGGTGCGGCCGGCGGCGCGATTGTCCGTCACATCCAGTTTGCGGAACCACGCGCGCACCTTGGCGCGATTGCGTGGGGAGACCAGGAAGCCCTGCTCCGGGGCCATCCAGTCGCGGCTGGGCGCCTCCTGTTTGCCGGTGATGATTTCGACGATCTCGCCATTGCGCAGCGGGTGGGTGAGCGGCACGATCCGGCCATTCAGCTTCGCCCCGCGACAGCGATGTCCGAGCGAGGTGTGTACCTGGTAAGCAAAATCCAGCGGCGTTGCGCCACGCGGCAAGTCGACCACTTCCCCCTTCGGGGTCAGCGCATACACGCGGTCCTCGAACAGCTCGGTGCGCACGCGCTCGAGGAAGTCGCGATCGCCGCGACCATCGTGCCCGCCGTCAGCGGATTCGACCGTGGAGGTGTCCTGCGGCTCCAGCAGTCTGCGCACCCATTCGATCTTGCGCTGATACTGGGAGTCTCGCGCACCACCTTCCTTGTAGGTCCAGTGCGCCGCCACGCCCAACTCTGCGTGCTCGTGCATTTCACGGGTGCGGATCTGTACTTCGACGCTCTTGCCGCCGGGCCCGATCACCGCGGTATGGATCGAGCGATAAAAGTTGCCCTTGGGAGTGGCGATGTAGTCGTCGAACTCACCAGGGATGTAATGCCAGAGTCCATGGACCACTCCGAGGGCCGCGTAGCATTCCGGTATGGAGCTCACCATGATGCGAACTGCGCGCACGTCGAAGAGCTGCTCGAAGGCGAGCTGCTTGCGCTGCATCTTCCGATAGATGCTGTACATGTGTTTGGGCCGCCCGTAGACCTCGGCGGTCACCCCTGCCGCGCGCAGATGTGTCTGCAGGTCCCGGCACAGCTCGTCGATGTACCGCTCGCGATCCGCGCGCCGTTCGTTCAGCGCGCTGGCGATCTGCCGGTACTGCTCGGCCTCCAGATAGCGGAACGCGAGATCCTCCAGCTCCCACTTGATCTGCCACACGCCAAGGCGGTTGGCGAGCGGTGCGAACACGACGCGGGCCTCGACCGCGAGGCGCTCACGCTCCTGCGCATGCAAGCTGCGCGCGTGCCTCAGGCCAACCAACTGTTCTGCAAGCCGCGCCAGGACCAGCCTGGGATCGCGCACCACCGCCAGCAGCATCTTGCGCAGGGTCTCGGCCTGGCGCGCATCCAGTCCCTGGGCGGGTGACCAGTCGCGCGGCAGTCCGAGTTCGCCGAGCCGCGCCAGGTCCAGTGCGATCTGCGCCGGTCCGGTCCCGACCAGGTGCGCGAGCCGCTCGGGCGTCATGCCGGGCCGGGTGGCGGCAGGCCGCGCGAGCACCGCCAGCGCCAGCTCGGGATCCTCGGTGAGTGCGCCCATCACCTCGGCCGCCTCGGCGCCGAAGTCGAGCTGCGCGTCCGTCAGCTCCACCGCCTCATGCAACGTGCGACGGACCTGCGCAATCGACTCACGGATCGGTGCCGGACAGAGTTGGCGGGTCTCCACGGGATGGTCTGGACGGGTTCGGGAGCAGGAGCGCGGCGTGTCACCGGTGGCGGATTGCGGCTATCATACCCGCCTGTTTTCCTTGACGGCGCCGAAGCTTAGCGGCCTCAAGGGGAGACTCCCGTGAACCTCTCGCAGAGGCTATGGCAGGTCACCGCAAGTGGGCCAGTATCCGGCACCGCCGGGGCGCACAGCGCCGCAGGCACGACAGTCCTCCGGGACGTGAGCGGGTACCGGCTGCGGGTGGCGTGGCCGGTACGGGTGGCGTGGCCGGTGCGGGTGGCGTGGCCGGTGCGGGTGGCACGGCAGGCACAGCTGGCGCGAGCCCGGTCCGGATCCGTTACGAGGCCTACGGACCAGGCGGCAGCGCGCTGCTGGTGGACTGTCTGACGGCCGACCGCGCGGGGACCGCCGCCCGGGTTCGCAAGACGCTGCTGCAGTTCGGCGGCAGTCCGGGTGCGGAAGGCTCGGTGAGCTACCTGTTCAATCAGGTGGGAGTGATGGTCTATCCGCCCGGCACGCCCGAGGAGTACCTGAATCAGCTGGCACTGGAGGCCGGCGCCGAGGATGTCGTGCCCAATTCGGACGGGTCCCTGGAAGTCCTGGCCGATCCCCTGGAGTTCGAGACCGTCAGGGCGCTGCTCGTGGCGCGGGGGATGGTGCCCGAGTTCGCCGAAGTCACGCAGCGGGCGGCCACATCCGTCAAACTCGACGGGGCCGCGGCGGAGTCGATGGTGCATCTGCTCGAAGCGCTCGAGACCCTTGAAGACGTACGGAACGTTTATACGAATGCCGAGATACCGGACGAGGTCCTGGCGCGCGTTTGATCCGCAGGCTGCGGCCGAGCGCCCCGCGCCCACTGCGGGCAGGGTCCGCATTCTTGGCCTCGATCCGGGCTCGCGGCGGACGGGCTTCGGCATCATCGAGTGCACCGGATCGGAATACACGCATGTGGCTCACGGTTGCATTGCCGTTGACGGCTCCGCGCTAGTGGTTCGCCTGCGGGTGATCTTCGAGAAACTGCAGGCGCTCATGAGCGAGCACGGGCCCGGTGAGATTGCCGTCGAGCGAGTATTCGTGAACCGCAATGTCGACAGCGCGCTCAAGCTCGGCCAGGCACGCGGGGCTGCCTTGTGCGCCGTGCCCAGCGGAATACCCGTGTTCGAATACGCACCGCGGGCGATCAAGCTCGCGCTGGTGGGCTCCGGTGCGGCGGAGAAGAGCCAGGTGGCGCACATGATCCGGGCGCTGCTGCATTTGCAGGGCCGGATCTCTCCGGATGCATCCGATGCGCTCGCGATAGCGATCTGCCATGCCCACTCGCGGCGATTGCAGCTGATGGTCAGGGAGACTCAGAACACTGACGTACCGGCGAGCTGGGGCGGGCGTCCATGATCGGCTCGGTCCGTGGCCGCATCACCTCCAAGACTCCACCACAGCTCATCGTCGAGGTGGGCGGGATCGGCTACGAAGTCGAAGCGCCGATGTCCACGTTCTTTCTGCTCCCCGGTGTGGGTCAGGACGTACATCTTCTGACGCACCTCGTCGTGCGCGAGGACGCGCACATCCTGTACGGCTTTGGCACGGAAGATGAGCGCCGCCTGTTTCGCAGTCTGCTGAAGGTGACCGGCGTGGGACCGAAGATCGCTCTGGCGTTGCTCTCCGGCATCAGTGTCGAAGCGTTCGCGCTGAGTGTGCAGAACGATGATGTGGCCTCGCTCACTCGCGTGCCCGGGATCGGCCGCAAGACCGCGGAGCGTCTGATCGTGGAGATGCGCGATCGCCTCGCGGCGCAGGAGAGCGTGCCGGGGGCAGCAGCGCTGGCCCCGGCCGCGAGCCCCGAGGCCGAGGCCTTCGGCGCGCTCGTGGCGCTCGGCTACAAGCCCGCCGAAGCGACACGCTTGCTCAAGGCCGCCGGGCCCGGTACACACTCCACCGAAGAGCTGATCCGGCGCGCCCTGCAGGGCGCAGTCTGAAGGAGCGCACGGTGTCATCAGTGCAAATGCCGACCGAGCGAATCATGAACGCGGCCGCGGGTCGGGACGACGACGCGGTCGAACGGGCCATCCGCCCGCGCAGCCTGCAGGACTATGTGGGTCAGGCGCAGGTGAAGACGCAACTGGAGATTTTCATCAGCGCCGCGCGCCAGCGTGGCGAGGCACTCGATCACGCCCTGATCTTCGGGCCACCGGGCCTCGGCAAGACTACCCTGGCCCACATCATCGCCGCCGAACTCGGTGTCAACCTGCGGCAGACCTCCGGCCCGGTGCTCGAGCGCCCGGGAGACCTGGCCGCGCTGCTCACCAACCTGCAGGCGCGCGACGTGCTGTTCATCGATGAGATCCACCGACTGTCGCCCGTGGTCGAGGAAGTGCTGTATCCGGCGATGGAGGATTACCAGCTCGACATCATGATCGGCGAGGGGCCCGCGGCACGCTCCATCAAGCTCAACCTGCCGCCCTTCACACTGGTCGGCGCGACCACGCGCGCGGGCCTGCTGACCTCGCCTCTGCGCGACCGGTTCGGCATCGTGCAACGCCTGGAGTTCTACGGCGTGGAGGATCTCGAGCGGATCGTGCATCGCTCAGCTTCGATCCTGAACGTACCGATCGATGCGGGTGGAGGGCGCCGCATCGCGCAGCGCTCACGCGGCACTCCCCGTATCGCCAACCGGCTCCTGCGCCGGGTGCGCGACTACGCACAGGTGAAAGGTGACGGTCGGATCGATGAACGCACGGCGGATGCGGCGCTCGATCTGCTTGAAGTGGATCCGCTGGGATTCGATACGCTGGACCGGAAATTCCTCACCACCATCATCGAACGCTTCGATGGGGGACCCGCCGGCATCGACAGCATCGCCGCCGCCATCGGCGAGGAGCGCGGCACGCTGGAGGATGTCATCGAGCCCTTCCTCATCCAGCAGGGATTCGTGGTGCGCACGGCACGAGGGCGGGTCGTGACGCGAGCCTCCTATCTGCATTTCGGCCTGAAGCCCCCGGAGCGCCCCGCCGCGAACCTGCCCCTGTTCGAGGACGGCGGCCGGTGAATCCATTCAGCTGGCCGGCGCGCGTGTACTGGGAGGACACGGACGGAGGTGGCATCGTCTACTATGCGAACTACCTGCGGTTCCTGGAGCGCGCACGCACGGAATGGTTGCGCTCGCTCGGTCACTCGCAGCAGGCGTTGGCCGCGGATCCCGGAATCGTCTTCACCGTGGTGAGCCTGACCGTTGACTACCGGCGTCCGGCGCGGCTGGATGACGAGCTGACCATCACCTGCGAGCCTCAGCTGGAAGGGGCGGCGACGATCCGCTTCGCGCAGCGGATCTATCGGCACGCCGATGCGCCACCGCAGGGTGGGAGGCCGCTGCTGGAGGCGAGTGTGCGTGTCGCCTGCGTCGATGCACGCTCGTTCCGGCCGAAACGGCTGCCGGCTTTTCTGTCCAGCGCGCACGCCGCCGGCAGCAGACCGATCATCGAGGAGCCCTCTGTCCATGCCTGAGCAACTGTCCATCATCAAGATCATCGTCGAGGCCAGTGTGCCGGTGCAGATCGTCATCGGCATCCTGCTGCTGGCTTCGCTGTCTTCCTGGGCCATCATTTTCCGCAAGCGTCTGGTCATCGGGCGTGCGCGCCGCGGTGCCGATCACTTCGAGAGCAGCTTCTGGTCGGGCGGAGACCTGGCGCAGCTGTACCGCGGCATCGAGCAGCGTGGCGGCGCCACGGGCATGGCCAGCATCTTCGAGTTCGGTTTCCGCGAGTTCGCCCGGCTGCGCCAGCAGGGCTCGATCGCCGCCGAGCAGCTGCTCGAGGGCGCGCGGCGCGCCATGCGGGTCGCGCAGCTCAAGGAGATCGACCGCCTGGAGGCGAGCCTGGCCACCCTGGCCACGGTGGGTTCGACCAGTCCGTATGTGGGCCTGTTCGGCACGGTGTGGGGAATCATGGCTGCTTTTTCGTCACTCGGTAACGTGCAGCAGGCCACGCTCGCCATGGTGGCTCCGGGCATCTCGGAAGCGCTCATCGCGACGGCGATCGGCCTGTTCGCCGCCATCCCGGCGGTGGTGGCCTACAACCGCTTCGCAGATCAGGTGAGCCGCCTCGAAATCCGCTACGACGCCTTCACGGAAGAGTTCTCGACGATCCTGCAGCGGCATGCCGCGCGGGGACCCGCGACGCCCGGCAGCACTAGCCCGACCGTGTAGGAGCAACCCATGGCGCAAGTCTCGCGCGGACGACGGCTGATGGGGGAGATCAACGTCGTCCCGTATATCGATGTAATGCTCGTGCTGCTGATCATCTTCATGATCACCGCGCCGTTGCTGACCCAGGGCGTGAAGGTGGATCTGCCCAAGGCAGGGGCGGAACCTCTGGACCCGGAGATGCTCAAAAATACCATTCCCCTGGTGTTGTCCGTGGACCGGGAGGGCAGGCTGTACCTGAATATCGGTGGCAGGCCGCAGGCCGTGCTCGATGCCGACACCGTCGCCGCGCGCGCCACCGCCGCCTTGCGCCGCAATCCCGAATTGCCGGTGCTGGTCAAAGCGGACAGCCACGTGGAGTACGGCCGGGTCGTACAGGCCATGGTGATCCTGCAGCGGGCTGGCGCGAAGAAGGTCGGCTTCATCACCGATCCGCTGCCCGAGCCGCCGAGGCGCGGTTCCTGAACAGCGCGCGCCACGGGGTGCACTGATGGAGCGTGCAAGCGACCGCTGGATCTCGGTCACGCTGTCCGTGTTGCTGCACGGCGGGCTCGTTTTGGGCCTGGTCTACGGATTCTGGATGTATCACGCCTCGCGGCCGCCGCGTCCGACGCTGGCGATCGAGGCGACGGTCGTGGATCCGCGTGCATTGCCCGGCGTTATACCCAAGCCGCAGCCGCCGACACCGGCGCCCACGCCGCCGCCGGCCCCGGCACCCGAGCCGATCGAGGCCACCGGGCCACCGGAGCCCACTCCGGAGGAACTGGCTCAGCGCGAGCAGGCTCAGAAGGAGCAGGAACAGAAGGAGCAGGCCGCGGAAGCCGAGAAGCAGCGCAAGCTCGAGGAGCAGAAGCAGCAGGAGCAGGCGCAAGCGAAGCGTCTGGAGCAACAGAAGCGCGAGCAAGAGCAGAAGGCGCAGGCGGACGCCGCGCGCAAGGCGGCCGAAAAGAAGCATGCCGAGGAGCAGCGGCTCGCGGAGCAGAAGCGCCAGGAGGCCGCGCAGCGCGCCGCCGATGAGAAGGCGCGCGCGGAGCGCGAGGACGACCTGAAACGCAGTCTGGCAGCCGAGGAGCACACCAATGCCGTCTCGAGCGGGGCGCTGGCGAGTTGGGAGGCGCAGATCACCGCGCGCATCCAGCGCGCGTGGTTGCGTCCGCCCTCGGCGAAGACCGGCATCGAGTGTGTGTTGCATGTTACGCAGGTGCCCGGTGGCGCCGTCGTCGCAGCGGTGATCGGCACCTGCAATGGGGACCAGGCCGTGAAGGAATCCATCGAGGCGGCGGCCTATCGCGCCTCGCCGCTGCCGCCGCCGCCGGACCCGTCGCTGTTCGAACGCAATCTGGAAATCACCTTCAAGCCCGATTGATGTCACACTTAGCGCAAGCCATGAGACCCAACATCACGCCCATCCGTCCCGCCAGCTCGGCGCCGCTCACTGGCAGCCGGGCTGTCAACCGCCACCGCCTTGCAGGCCTGTGCGCCCTGACGCTCCTGAGCCTGGGAGCCGGTGCTGCCAGAGCACAGTTGAAGATCGAGGTGACCTCCGGAGTCTCCGATCCGGTGCCCATCGCCATCGTGCCCTTTGCCCGGTCCGTACCCGCCGACAGCGGCCTGGATGTGGCACAGGTCATCCAACACGATCTGGAGGGCAGCGGCCGGTTCAAGGCGCTGGCGCGCCCGCAGATGCCGGCCAACCCGACTCAGGCCAGTGCGGTCGTGACTGCAGACTGGAAGGCGCTGGGCGAGGACTACGTGGCCGTGGGACGGGTGACGCCCCTGGATGGCGGCACTCTCGCGGTGGATTTCGATCTGCTCAATACCCTGACCGGGCAGCGCATCGCGGGGCAGCGTTTCGTGGGACCTCCCGGCGCGCTGCGTAACGCCGCGCATCGGGTCAGCGATGTGATCTACGAGAAGATCGTCGGCATCCGCGGTGCCTTCGCCACACGGATCGCCTATGTCGCCGTTGACGGACAGCCGCCCGCGCAGCGCTTCCAGCTGATCGTGGCGGATGCGGACGGTGAGAACCAGAGACTGGTGCTCGAGTCGCGCTATCCGCTGATGTCCCCGTGCTGGTCGCCCGATGGCCAGTGGCTGAGCTATGTGTCGTTCGAGAACAAGAAGTCGGCCGTTTACGTGCAGTTGGTCCGCACGGGAGAGCGACGCCAGGTCTCGGCACGCGCCGGGATCAACGGCGCCCCGGTCTGGTCTCCGGATGGGCACAAGCTCGCCCTGACACTGGGCGGCAGTGGCGGCAATCCGGACCTGTTCGTCCTGGATCTGCAGACACAGAGCCTGACGCGAATCACCGACGATCCGGCCATCGACACGGAGGCAGCGTGGGCGCCGGACGGCAAGTCCCTGTACTTCACTTCCGATCGTGCCGGTGGCCCGCAGATCTACCGCATCGGCCTGCAGTCTGGCGACAAGCCCAAGCGCATTACCTTCGGTGGCAATTACAATGCGCGACCACGGGTGTCCGCTGACGGTACGCAGCTCGCGATGGTCACGCTCGACAACGGCAACTACCGCATTGCGGTTCAGGATCTGTCGAGCGGCACGGTCCGGGTGCTCTCGCGCGGGCATCTGGATGAGTCGCCGAGCTTCGCGCCCAATGGCGCGACACTGATCTATTCCGAGCGCGAGGGCGGTCGCGCGGGCCTCGCGACGATATCGGTGGACGGCCTGACGGGACTGCGACTGAAGGCCGAACAGGGTGAGGTGCGCGAGCCGGCCTGGGGTCCGTTCACGCAATGATTTCGTTGCCGCACGAGCGGTGGAAGGGTGGAGTCAAGGTATGCGAAAAATACTGATCGTTCTGATGATGGCCGCCGCGCTGGCGAGCGTCGGGTGCAAGACCAAGCCGCCGAAGGCCTCTCCGTCCGAGTCGCAATCCCAGACCGGTTCGGGAGCGGACACCTCGGGCGCTGACGCTGCGAACGCCGGCTCGGTCGGGACCGACGACGAGGTTGCCGGTCCGCAGGCGGGCCTGCTGGCCAAGCGCGTGGTGTATTTCGACTTCGACAGCAGCGAGATCAAGGGCGAGGGCACCGATATCGTGGCCGCACACGCCAAGTATCTGGCCAGCCACTCCAGTGCGCGGGTGCGCCTCGAGGGCAACACCGACGATCGCGGTTCACGTGAGTACAACATCGGCCTGGGTGAACGGCGTGCACAGTCGGTGCGTCGCGCGCTCATGCTCCAGGGGGCCAGCGAAGCACAGCTGCAGACAGTCAGTTATGGCGCTGAACGTCCCGCCGTGCAGGGAAACGACGAATCCGCCTGGTCGAAGAACCGGCGCGTGGAGATCGTCTACCTCAGTCCGGGTGCACAGCCCCAAACCAAGAGGTGATCATGTCCGTCCCCGCGGTTACTGCTGCTGTCCGGCGTCCGGCGCCCCTTGCCGCAGGGGCGGTCGTTCTGGCCCTGGCGGCGCTCTCGGGCTGCGCGACCACGCCGCCGGAGGAGGATCCGGTGCAGATCAAGCTCAACGAGCTGGACGCACGCCTCGTGCGCATCGAGCGCTCCAACCAGAACCTGGTGGAACTGTCGCAGAATCTCGATCAGGCCCAGGCGGAGATGCGCCGGCTGCGAGGCCGGGTCGAGGAGCTCGAGAACAACACCGAGGCGCTGCGCAAACAGCAGCATGAGCTCTATAGCGATCTGGACAAGCGCATCAGCGCCTCAGGCTCGGGTTCCGCCGGCGGCACTGCGGCGGCCGGGTCGGGCGCAGCGGCGGGCAGTACTTCCGCGTCCTCCGAAGAGCAGGCGGTGTACACGCAGGCGTTCGATGCGCTCAAGGCCGGCAGTTACTCGGTAGCCATCACCGGGTTCAAGGATTTCCTCTCGAGCTATCCCTCGAGCGGACTCGCGGAGAACGCGCAGTACTGGTTGGGTGAGGCCTATTACGTCACGCGCGATTACGACAATGCGACTGGCGCGTTTCGCACGGTGCTGCAGAAATGGCCCGACTCGCGCAAGGCGCCCGATGCGCTGTTGAAGCTGGGATTCACGCAGTTCGAGCTGAAGAAGTACGCCGACTCGCGCAAGACGCTCGAGCAGGTCACGCAGAAGTATCCCGACAGCGATGCCGCGCGACTGGCTGCCGAGCGGCTGAAGAAGATTCCCGCGGCCCCGACCGCGGCGGCCCACTGAGGGGCCTCGTATAGTATGATGCGGCCCCCGCGCGGCCGGCCTCCCGGTGCGCGGGTTGTCCCTATCCGGGCCGTTAGCTCAGTCGGTAGAGCAGCAGACTTTTAATCTGTTGGTCGCGCGTTCGATCCGCGCACGGCCCACCAATCCGCGAACCGACCCTACCGTATCCGGCCTCAGGCCACCTGGGCCTCGGGGAGCTCCGTCTCGTCGGTCGCTGACTCAAGCAGAGCACGACCGGCTTCCTTGTCCTTCTGCGCGCGAATGGCCTGCAGGAGGAAGTCACGGCTGATGATGCCCTCGTCCATGGCATCGCCGTCGAGCAACACCTGCAACAGCGTGCTGCTCGAAATGTCGGTGCGGGTCGCGTTGTCGATGACCACGAAGTCAACATTCTCCAACACCAGCTTGCGGATGTCCGTCAGCGTGATGTAGTGGCGGCTGCCCGTGTCATACAGGCGGCGGTTGGGGTACTTCTTGATCAGGCGGGGATTGGTCATGGATTTCACGTCCGCGCGTGCAGTGATGATCGAGTTATTCTCACTGCATGGGGCAGTCGTCCGAAATACGTATAAACACGACGGCGACGCAGCATGCGGTCCGATGTTTGATCTGGATCACGCAGCGGACAAGTCAGTGCATCACGATGAGGTGTCCGCCTGCGCGCACGCGCTGCGTTGAATACACCGTCACCACAGCCTCGGCGGTAGTGCAGAGCTCCCCCCGTCCAGGACCGGGCTCTCCAGGGATCCGCCGCACGAGGGCTTGGCCATTGGGTCGAGGTGTCGCTGGCCGGCCGATTGGTATAAGGCCAAGCTCACGTTATCGTGCGATGCGCGGCGGCGCGGCGACAGATGACCGAGGGGAGCGCCCCGGACCTTGATGAAGCGCCGGGCACCCCCATGAACGTGGCCTGGGCAGTGGGCTGTAGCGAGGACGCATGGCATGGTGCATGCATTGTTTTCGGTGCCCGTCAGCGTCTGTTGCGAGCCGGCAACATTCGGCATCGCGGTGGGTGCGGGGTATTGGTATCGGTTACCAGGGGAAGGCGTATGAAGCTGATTGACTCGGTCACTCGAGCGATGATCCGTGCGCAAGGGTCGGGGCCGCGATGGCTGCGGCAGGAGCTCGATTCCCTGGGCGTCACCATTCCCCTGACGGAAGGGTGCCTGGCCGAGTTCGCCCGCGAGGCGGATGAGGCAGCAGGGCAGGACGCAGCTGGCGATGCGCCTTATGTCGAACGGTTGCGGCAGCAGATTACCGAAAGCGCGCGCTTCATCCAGCGCTGGACCGGATCCGACGAGGACATCCTTGCCGGGGGATCCGACGAGGTGCATGTAAGAATTGCCCGCCAGTACGCGCTGCCGCGCCCCTGGAAGCTGCCCGAGCCCGTGGTGGTGGAGTATCCCCGCAGACGGCCCTCCTACTGGCACTGGACCGACGATCTCGAGTCGGACGCCGCCTGAGTGCTGGCCCGGGAGGGCGGTGCGCCCCCCTCCCGGCGTTACATGCCCCCGCTCGCCTCACCGGGTTTACATCCCGGCGCAAGGTCACCCCGCCTGCGCCGAACGCGTGTCTGCGGGCTCCAGTCCGAGATCGGCCGCCTCGGCCCGCTCGCGATCCGTCTGCAGGTCGAGTGATCGGCACGCCAGCAGATACACCACAGCCGAAACCGGCAGCCCCACCAGCATCGCGACATCCGCCTTGCCGAGCGCGAGCGCCACCGGACCCACGTACAGCCCCGTGCTGAAGAACGGGATCATGGCCACGAAACCGGCCGCATAGGCGAGCAGCCCGCGCCAGTTCCAGTTGCCGTACATGCCGCGCGGATTGAAGATCTCGCGCACCGAGTAGTGACCGCGGCGTACCAGGTAGAAATCCACCAGATTGATCGCGGTCCAGGGCGTGAACAGATAGAGCAGCACCGCGAGCCAGTCGCCGAAGGCTTTCACGAAGTTACCCGAGGCGTTGAGCGCGATCACGGTAGCCGCGATGCCCGCCACCAACAAACTGGCGAGGCGCTTTTGCACAGTACATTCGATCGGCTTGCAGGAGTCGGCCACGCTCAGCAGGGTGAGTGAGGCTCCGTAGAAGTTCAGCGCCGAGATGGTCACCAGGCCCAGCAGCGCCCCCACCAGCAGGATGGGACCGAGCCCGGGAAAGATCGCATCCGCCGCTCGTTCCATGGCCGCGGCGACGTCCAGCGTGGGTGCCGTGGCGGCCGCGATCGTGCCCACCAGCATCATCCACGTCCCGCCGATGAAGGCGCCCAGGTAGGTCCACCAGAACGAGGCGCGCACACCCACGTTGCGAGGCAGATAGCGCGAGTAGTCGGATACGTAGATGGACCACGAGAGCTGGTAGGAGGCGGCGGCGAACAGCTCGGTCAGGAAAGGCACGGCACGGAACCCGGCCGGGTCCCACTGGGCCGGGGGAAAATGCAGCATGAAGAGCGCGCCGATCGAGAACACCGTGAGGATCGCGATCATCAGGTAGGCGAAGAGTCGCTGCGCGACATGGATGATGTCGTAGCCGACGACGGCCAGCCCCAGGGCTGCCACCGCGAACAGGATGATGGCGACGGGGGAGGTGGCGGAGATGGGCGCGGCCAGCTGATGCAGGGCTTCCGCGGCGAGCACCTGGTTGAAGGCGTTGTAGCCGATGTAGGCGATCAGGGCGACCGCCCACACGAGCAGCGCGCCCAGGTAACCGAACTGCGGGCGCGACTGGATCATCTGCGGCAGGCCCAGTTGCGGGCCCTGGGTCGAGTGGAAGGCCATGAAGAAGGTGCCCAGGGCGCTGCCCAGGATGACCGCCACCGAGGTCCACAGCAGGTTGCCGCCCAGGGTGATGCCGAGGACGCCGACCGCCAGCGTGGCCAGATGGGCATCACCGGAGAACCACACCGGCCACAGGTGCCAGACCTTGCCGTGCCGTTCGGCCAGCGGCACATAGTCGATCGAACGCTTCTCGATGCGCGCGCCGCTGGCCATTCAACCCCCCGTGCCGGTTTGCATTTTTTGGTTTATATTATGATGACGACATTATAAAAGCGAATCGGGACACCACCACATGAGGCAGGTCAGGACTCTCGGACTGCTGGGCACGGGCGTGATCGGCGGCGGCTGGGCCGCCCGCGCACTGCACTTCGGCATCGATGTGATCGCGGCGGACGTCAAGCCCGAAATGGAAGGCTGGATCCGCGGTGCGGTCCAGAATGCGGAACCTGCGCTGGCACGATTGACGTTCGCTCCACTGCCACCCAAGGGCAAGCTTACCTTCACCACCGACCTGCTGGCCATGGCGCGCCAGGTGGATTTCATCCAGGAGAACATCCCCGAGCAGCTCGAACTGAAGCAGCGGGTGCTCGGCGATGTCAGCAAGGTGGCGCCCGCGGATGTGCTCATCGCCTCGAGCACCTCGGGGCTGATGCCCTCGGACCTGCAGGCGAAGATGACCGCGCCCGAGCGTTTCCTCGTGGCGCATCCCTTCAATCCGGTGTACCTGCTGCCGCTCGTGGAGCTGGTCGGCGGCGCCCGCACCTCAGCGCAGACGATCGAAGCGGCGCGGCGCTTCTTCACCTACATCGGCATGCATCCGCTGCACGTCCGCAAGGAGATTCCGGGCCATCTGACCGATCGCCTGCAGGAAGCGCTGTGGCGCGAGATCCTGCACCTGGTGAACGACGGCATCGCCACGACCGGCGAGCTGGATGACTCCATCGTCTATGGTCCCGGACTGCGCTGGGCAGGCATGGGCACCAACCTGATCTATCACCTGGCCGGCGGCGAGCCGGGCATGCGCCACATGCTGCGCCAGTTCGGGCCCTGCCTGAAATGGCCGTGGACCCGGCTGGAAGCACCCGAGCTCACCGAAGGTCTGATCGACCGGATGGTGGAAGGCACGCAGGCGCAGGCTGGCCAGCGCTCCATCCGCCAGCTCGAGCGGCTGCGCGATGACTATCTGGTCGATATCCAGCAGGTGCTGCGTCGCTATGACATCGGCGCGGGCTCGACACTGAAGGCGGTGGAGGAACGGCTCTACAACGAGCACGCGGACCGGGCCAGGGCAGGCATCGAAGCCTCGAAGCCGGGCGCCCCCGCGCTGCTGCGACTCGTGGACACGCAGGTACGACCCGAGTGGGTCGACTACAACGGTCACATGACTGACTCGCGTTACCTGCAGATATTCGGTGACGCGACGGATGCGCTGTTCCGCCAGGTGGGGATCAACGATGACTACCGCAAGAGCGGTCGCGCGATGTTCACCATCGAGTCACACGTGACGCATGCGGCCGAGGCCAAAGCTCTCGAAGGCCTCTATATCGCAACGCACATCCTCAGCGTCGACGACAAGCGGATCCACCTGTTCCATAACCTGCGACGTACCCGTGATGATGCCCTGGTTGCCACGTGCGAGCAGATCTACATTCACGTCAACACCGCCGCCGGAAAGGCATCGCCCATGGATGAGCAGCCGCGCGGCAAGCTCGCGGCGATCGCCGCCACGCAGGTCGGACTTCCCGCACCGGAGCAGAAGGGCCGGTACGTCGGCATGCCGAGAAAGTAGGCCAGTGCCATGCCCAAGATAGTGGATCACGATCAGCGGCGTGACCAGATTGCGCTCGTGGCCTGCCGCGTCGTGGCCGAAAACGGCTTCGACCAGGCCACGATCGTGCGGATCGCGCGCGAGGCGGGCTACACCACGGGTATGGTGGCGCACTACTTCGACACCAAGCAGGACATCATCATCGCCGCATTGCGCCTGATCCTGCGGCGCATCGAGGAGCGCCTGACGCGACCGGCCGGTGCAGCTCCGGCCGATTTGCTGACGGTGCTGTGCGAAGCGCTCCCGATCGACGCGCAGCGTCACATCGAGTGCGCGTTCTGGACGGCTTTCTGGGGCCAGGTGTCCGCCGACAAGCGTCTCAAGCGCATCAACGCCTGGGTGCATCGTGAGTACATGCGGCTGTTCGAACGTTGCCTGTCGGAGGGCTGGAGCGAATGGGCTCAGCTCAGCGCGGCGACCCGCGAGCAGGTGCTGCGCTCAGTGGTGACCTTCATCAACGGTGTCACGGCGAGCGCCGTGGCGAGCCAGAGCGACTGGCCGCCCGCCAAGCAGATCGAACAGCTGCGGCTGCAGTTGACGCTGCTGCACTCCTGGGCCCTCGAGGCCGCGCCGGCGGTGTCCGCCGAGAAGCCGCGCAAGAGTCACAAGGCGCCGGCCTCGGGCGCATCCGCCGCCTGAACCGCGAACGTTCGCAAAGGCCGATCCATGGATTTCGCGCTCACCGAAGAACAGCAGCTCATCGTCCACACCACACGCGAGTTCGTGCGTAAGGAGCTGTACCCGCATGAGGCGCTGGTCGAGCAGACGGGCGAGCTGCCCGAAGCACTGCGCAGGGAGTTGCGCGCCAAAGCCATCGAAGCGGGCCTGTTCGCGGCCAACATGCCCGTGGAAGTCGGGGGCGCGGGCCTGGATACGGTGACCTGGATCCTCTACGAGAAGGAGCTGGGCAAGGCAAGCTATATCCTGCATTACGGCTGCGTGGCGCGGCCCTCCAACATCCTGCTGGCCTGCGAAGGCGAGCAGCGCGAACGCTATCTGCTGCCCGCCGTGCGCGGTGAGCGTACGGAATGCCTCGCGATGACCGAGCCACAGGCCGGCTCGGACGTGCGCGGCATGAAGGCCAGCGCGGTCCTGAAGGGTGGCGACTACGTCATCAACGGCACCAAGCACTTCATTAGCCATGCCGATCACGCCGATTTCGTGATCCTGTTCGCTGCCACCGGTGAGGAAGACTCCCCGCGCGGCAAGCGCAAGCTGATCACGGCGTTCCTGGTGGACATGGGTACACCCGGATTCGAGGTGCGGCCCGGCTACCGCAACGTCTCGCATCGCGGCTACAACAACAGCATCCTGGAGTTCAACAACTGCCGGGTGCCGCGCAGCGCCGTGCTGGGCGAGGTGCATCGGGGATTCGAAGTGGCCAACACCTGGCTGGGCGCGACGCGCCTGCAGGTGGCAGCCAACGCCATCGGCCGCGCTGAGCGGGCGCTGGAGCTGGCGACGCAGTGGGCCGTGGACCGCGTGCAGTTCGGACAGCAGATCGGCAAGTTCCAGGGTGTCAGCTTCAAGCTCGCCGACATGGCCGTGGAGTTGCGCGCGGCCGAGCTGCTCACCCTGCAGGCTGCCTGGAAGATGGATCAGAAGAGCGCCAGTGACATGGACATGGCGATCGCGAAACTGAAGGCCACCGAGATGCTCGCCATGGTGGCGGACGAGGCGCTGCAGATCCACGGCGGCATGGGCCTGATGTCCGATCTGCCGCTCGAGCGGATCTGGCGCGACGCGCGCATCGAGCGCATCTGGGAGGGCACCAGCGAGGTGCAGCGGCACATCATCTCGCGCGCCTTGCTGCGCCCGCTCGGAGGCTGAGTCCGCGCGGGCCGGCTGCCAGGCGGCGCCGCAGCCTCGGGGCCCCGGA
>DATKLO010000129.1:0-33587 GCA_035542375.1 Steroidobacteraceae bacterium
CGGATGCTCGTGCGCCGGACAGCCAGATAGGCACGCTCGACATCGGTGGCCGCCGCACGCACGTCAGGATTGTCCGCCACGCCTGTCTGCCCGGTCAGCGCCAAGCTCGCGGCGAGGTTCTTCTGCGCGGCGAGCAGGCCTTCCCGCGAGGCATTCAGGGCATCCCGGGCATGCGCAAGCTCTTCGCTCGACACCGCTCCACTGGCGGTCAGGTCCTTGCGCCGGTCGAGGTCCGACTGCGCCTTGTCGAGGTCCGCCCGCCGCTGCGCGACGATCGCTTCCAGCTGGTCGCGATTGGCGAACACGGTGCGCACCTGCCGCACGGATCTCGCGAGCCGCGCCTCCGCATCGCGAAGCGCGATCTCCGCGTCCGTGCTGTCGAGCTTGACGAGCACCTGCCCCGCCTCGACGAGGTCGGTCTCATCGGCTCCGATGCTGATGACCGTGCCGCTGACCTGGGACATCACGCTCACGAGATCACCGGCGACGTAGGCGTCATCCGTGTCCTGATAATTGCGTGCGTAGAGCCACCAGTAGGCCAGAGCGAGCAATCCGATGATAGCGAAGGCCAGGGCCAGCCCCGCGAGCCAGCGGCCGCGTCGGGTTTGCATGAGGGGGGGAGCTGCAGTGGGGGCGTTCGCTGCCATGATCATTTCCCCGCAGTGCCATCCGGATAGCCCCCGCCCAGGGCCCGCACCAGATCGGCGCGGAGACTGTATTGCCTGGCGAGCAGCTGAGCGCGGATTCCATGCGTGGTGAATACCTCGTTCTCGCTGTTGAGCACGGTGAGATAGTTGTCGAGACCCGCGCGGTAGCGGTCCTGGGTCACGGCGTAGGCATGTTGCGCGGCATCCTCGGCGATGCGGGCGTCATCGGCCTCCTTGATGAGAGCGTCCCAGTTGGTCACGACGTCCGCCACATCGTGCAACGCTTCGATCAGTGTCTGGTTGTATTCCGCGACCGACTGGTCGTATTGGGCCTGCTGGGCCTGCAGCGAACCCCGCAGCTCGCGCCGGTTGAACAGCGGCAGGCTCAGCGCCGGACCGGCGCCGACAATGGCGCTTCCGCCGTCGAACAGCTTCGACAGACCGATCGTCTGGAACCCCGCGAATGCCGCGAGATTGACGTTCGGATAGAACGCCGCCTCGGCAGCACCTACTGATCGCGCCGCGGATTGGACCCGCCAGCGCTGCGCCGTGATATCCGGTCTGCGGCCGAGCAACTCCGCCGGCAGTGCCGAGGGCAGCTGAATTGTCTGTGGAGCCGTCAGATGCGGACGCGTCAGATCGGCGCCCCGGTCAGGACCGGTGCCCAGCAGTGCGCCGATCTGGGCACGCGCCAGCCGGATGCTGGCCTCGGTGTAATCGAGTGCCGCATGCGTAAGCGCAACCGCAGTCTCCGCCTGTTTCACCCGGGCGATGTTGTCGAGTCCCTTCGCGGCACGCTGTTGCGTCAGATCAAGGATGGTCTGCTGCTGTTTCAGGCTGTCCTGCACGATATCCAGAAAGGCGAATTGCAGGTCGAGCTGGAAGTAGGCGCGCGCCACGGCCACCGCGAGAGCCAGTCGTGCCGCCTGGCGGTCTGCATCGGCCGCCCGCACGCTTGCGCGGGCCGACTCGAGTGCTGCGCGATTGCGACCCCAGAAGTCGATGTCATAACTCAGATCGAGCGCCACACGAGCATCGGTGACGTAGTTGCCGGCAAACGGAGCTGGATACAGCCCGTTCTCCGAGTAGCGCTGCCGGGTGGTCTCCGCGTCCGCCGACACTGCGGGTAAGCGAGGCCCAGAAGTCCTCAGGGCTTCCGCCTGTGCGGCCCGCAACCGGGATTGCGCGACCTGCAGCGAAGGGCTCCCGGCCAGCGCTTCCTCAATCAGGGCATTCAGCTGCGGGTCGCCGTAGGAGGTCCACCAGTCTTCGGTCGGCCACGATTGCGCATCGATCGCTGCACTGCTCAGTGCGCGCTCGGCGGGAAGCTGACGCGGCTCGACCTGATGGACGGCCTGCCAGTTGCGTTCAGGCACGCAGCCCGCTACGCCCGCGCAGCTCGCAATCCCTGCACAGGCCAGAAGGGCCCAAACCCATCCGGATCGCACCGGCGCGCGTGTCGTCATCTGCATCGAACTCATTCCGCCTGCACACGCCGCTGACCGTTCTCGATCATCCGACCCAGATAACGCTGCAGTTCCTCGACCTCATCAGAGCTGAACCCCTCGAGCATGCCCACCACGATGCGCGCCGCGGTATCCCGCAAACGAGGCAGGAGCGCGCGCCCCGCAGTGGTGATCCGCAGCGACACCACGCGACGATCGCCCGTGCTGCGCTCCCGGCTGATCAGTCCCTTCTCCTCCAGGCGGTCAACAATCCGCGTCATGGAACCCGTGTCGTAGTGCAGAATGCGGCACAGGTCAGCTGCCGTATCGGCGGTCTGATCGGCAATGTTCTTCAGTACGGCAAACTGCGTGGCGGCCAGACCGTACGGCTGCAGCTCACGATCCAGTGCCGTCAGCAAGACTGTGCGCACCCTGCCAATGAGCGGGCCAACTGCGAACGCCTCCTCGGTCGAGGGCGGCCGGCTCTCGGCTGCGTCTGGCTTGGCGACAACCCTGCGACTCATGGGGTTTCTTGCTATTCGATCCGGCGTCGGTAAGATTGCTGTCGGTAAGATTACTGCCTCGGCAGCTATTTCTACCGTAAGGGAGCCGCTTGTCAAGCCGATCGTTCAGTCGCTGCGCCCCGCTGTGGTGCGCGGTAGTCGTCTGCGTGGCGGCCTGCAACCGAAGTCCGCCACAGGGACCGGCTCCGGTGCCCCAGGTCGGGGTGGTCACGATGCGCTCCGCCCCCATTCCCCTGACGCGCGATCTCGTCGGCAGATTGTCCGCTACGCGCGTGGCCGACGTGCGGGCCCGAGTCGCTGGAATTCTGCTCAAGCGGCTCTACAAGGAGGGCACGGAAGTCGCACAGGGGCAGCCCCTGTTCCAGATCGACCCGGCACCGTTGCAGGCCGCGCTCGATGCGGCGCTCGCGGCCCTGGCCCAGGCGCAAGCTCAGTCTGCCAATGCGCACATCTCAGCCCAGCGCGCGCGGGAGCTCCTGCCCAGCGGACTGGTGTCGCGCTCCGACCTGGACAATGCCGAGGCCAATGAACGTTCGAGCGCCGCTTCCGTCCAGCAGGCCAAGGCCAACGTGGAGACGGCACGCATCAATCTCGGCTACGCACGCGTCACTGCCCCGATTGCCGGGCGCGCCGGCCAGCAAGCCGTGACGGAAGGCGCACTCGTCGGGCAAGGCACTGCCACTCTGCTCACGACCGTCGAGCAACTCGATCCGATCTACATCAACTTCGACCAGCCCGCGGTGGAGGTGCAGCGTCTGCGTCGCGAACAGAGCTCCGGCGACATCTCGCTGGTCGAACCCAACAAGGCGGTGGTCGAGCTGACCCTGCCGGATGGCACGCCCTACGGCCGCTCGGGGCTGCTCGACTTTTCGGACGTCGCGGTGGATCCCACCACGGGTGCGGTCGCGCTGCGCGGCCTGGTTCCCAATCCGGAGCATCAGTTGCTGCCCGGCATGTACGCCAACGTGCGCCTGACCATCGGCACGCTCAATCATGGATTCCTGCTGCCTCAGGCGGCGCTGCTGCGGGATGCGAAAGGTCCCTACGTCCTGACGGTGGGCACCGATAGCAAAGTCGTCCAGAAGCGCATCACGACGGACGGGACCAGCGGTCAGAACTGGATCGTCACCAGCGGTCTGGCAGAAGGAGACCGGGTCATCGTCTCCGGCACCCAGAATGCGCGGCCGGATGCCACCGTCCGCGCCGTCGCGTACGAGGCACCGGGCGCGGCCAGCGGGACCAGCGGAACTCCGCCCGCGCTGCACTGAGCCGCGCGCCGCATGCCGCAGTTCTTCATCGACCGGCCCGTCTTCGCGTGGGTGCTGGCCATCCTGATCGCACTGGGTGGCCTCATCGCGATCACGCAGCTCCCTTCCGAAGCCTATCCGGCCATAGCCCCGCCTCAGGTCGTGATCAGCGCCACGTATCCTGGCGCGGACGCGTCCACCGTGGAGACCACGGTGACTCAGGTGATCGAACAGCAGCTCACCGGAATCGACCGGCTGCTGTACTTCACGTCCACCTCGGCTTCGGACGGCTCCGCCTCGATCACCCTGACCTTCGAGAACGGCGCCGATCCTGACACCGCGGCGGTGCAGACCCAGAATCGCGTGTCGCTCGCGCAGCCGCGTCTGCCAACCGAGGTCAATCAGCAAGGTATCCGCATCGCCAAGTCCAGCGCCGGATTCCTCGGCGCCATCGCGCTGCGTTCGGCGCCCGGCGGTCCCGACGCCGGCGAACTCAACAACATCATCGCCTCGCGCATCCTCGACCAGATGCAGCGCATCTCCGGAGTTGGTTCGGCCACGCAGTTCGGCTCCGAGTACGGCATGCGCATCTGGCTCGATCCCGACAAGCTGCGCGGCTACAACATGTCAGCTGCCTCGGTGCTGGACACGGTCAGGCTGCAGAACGTGCAGTTCGCGGCGGGCTCGATCGGTACGCAGCCCGCGGTGCCCGGACAACAGGTCAGCGCTTCGGTGACCACCGAAGGCCGGTTCACCACGCCCGAACAGTTCGAGAACATCCTGCTGCGCACCGATGCGAATGGCACCTCCGTGCGACTCAAGGACGTGGCGCGCGTCTCCCTGGGCCAGTCGCAGTATGGGTTCGAGACGCGTGTCGGCACGACCCCGGTCGCCGCCTTCGCGATCCAGCTGCTGCCGAACGCGAACGCCCTCGAAGTCATGAAAGCGGTCAAGGCGAAGATGGCCGCGCTGCAACCCAGCTTCCCTCCGGGAGTGAGCTGGTTCAGCCCGTTCGATTCGACGACGTTCATCCAGGTCGCCATCCGCGAGGTGATCATCACCCTGGTGGAGGCGGTGGCGCTGGTCTTCGTGGTGATGCTGGTGTTCCTGCAGAGCTTCCGCGCCACGATCATTCCAACCCTGGTCGTGCCCGTGGCACTGCTCGGCTCCATGGTCGGCATGTACGCGGTGGGATTCTCGATCAACCAGCTCACCCTGTTCGCCATGGTCCTGGCCATCGGAATCGTCGTGGACGATGCCATCGTCGTGGTCGAGGCCGTCGAGCGCCTCATGCGCGAGGAACATCTCTCGCCCAAGGAGGCAACCCGCAAGGCGATGCGGCAGATCACCGGGGCGATCGTGGCGATCACGCTGGTCCTGGCCGCGGTATTCATTCCGAGCGCCATGCAGCCCGGCAGCACCGGTGTCATCTATCGCCAGTTCGCGCTGACGATCGCCCTGTCCATGGGTTTCTCGGCCTTCCTGGCGCTGAGCTTCACGCCCGCGCTGTGCGCCACCCTGTTGCGCCCCGAACATCTCAAGGGCAACGTGCTGTTCAACTGGTTCAACCGCGGTTACGAGAGCACCCAGAAGGCCTACGTCCGGCGTGTCTACGCCTCCGTGGGCCACACCCCGCGCTGGATGATCGGGTTCGCCGTGATCGTGCTGCTGGCGGGTTTGCTCTTCCTGAAACTGCCCGGCAGTTTCCTGCCCGAGGAAGACCAGGGCTACGCGTTCGTGGACGTGCAGTTGCCTCCAGGCGCGACCATCGAGCGCACGAACGCGGTGCTGCAGCAGGTGGACTCCCTGCTGCGACAGAACAAGGCCGTACGCAACGTCATGCTGATTTCCGGGTCGAGCTTCACCGGCAACGGCGAGAACGTCGCCCGCGCGTTCATTCAGCTCGAGCCCTGGGACCAGCGCAGGATGCGCGCGGCCGAGTTCATCCAGTGGGCCAACACCATGCTCAAGCGTGAAGTCCACGATGCGCGCGTCTTCGTGATCAACCTGCCCACCATCCGCGGCCTGGGACAGTTCGGAGGCTTCGACTTCTACCTGGAAGATCGCAGCGGCCTGGGCCGCCAGGCGCTCACCGAGGCGCAGGAGACCGCGATCAGGGCCGCCAGCACCGACCCGGTGCTGACCGCCGTGCGCGCCAACACCCTGCAGCCGGCACCGCGCCTGGAGCTGTCCGTGGACCGCGTGCAGGCACAGTCCCTCGGCCTGAGCGCCACCGACATCTTCACCAACATCCAGCTGATGCTGGCGCCGGTGTACGCCAACGATTTCCTCTACCAGGGTCGCGTGCTGCGCGTGCTGCTGCAGGCGGATGCGCCCTATCGGATGGGGCCCGATGCGCTGGCGCACTTCTACCTCCCCAACGCCAACGGCGCGATGATCCCGCTGTCGAATTTCGTCCGACCCTCCTGGGTCGTCGCCGCCCCCGCCCTCACGCGCTACAACGGTTATCCCGCCGTCGAAATCACCGGCTCCAATGCTCCCGGCCGCAGCTCCGGCGAGGCCATGAACCGGATGCAGAGCCTCGTGGAAGCGAAGCTGCCGCATGGGTTCGGTTACGACTGGGCCGGCCAGTCGCTGCAGGAAGTGCTCTCGGGCGCGCAGGCGCCGATGTTGTTCGCGCTCTCCATCCTGGTCGTGTATCTGTGCCTGGCAGCTCTGTATGAGAGCTGGAGCATCCCCGTCGCGGTGCTGATGGCGGTGCCGGTCGGACTCCTGGGGAGCACCGTGGCCGCACTGCTGCGCGGGCTACCCAACGACGTGTTCTTCAAGGTGGGGCTGCTGACCATCATCGGTCTGTCGGCGAAGAACGCCATCCTCATCGTGGAATTCGCCGTAACACAGCGCGAGATGGGCAAGAGTCTCCACAATGCGGTGATGGAAGCCGCCCGGCTGCGCTTCCGCCCGATTCTCATGACCTCCTTCGCTTTCATACTGGGTGTATTCCCGATGGTCATCTCGAGTGGCGCGGGCGCCAACGCCCGGCACGCACTCGGCACGGGTGTTGTCGGCGGCATGCTCAGTGCCGCAGTGCTGGGAGTGCTGCTCATTCCTGTCTGCTTCGTGGCCCTGCGCCGGCTGATGGGAGACGAACTGGACGCGCCCGGTAGTGCGGAGAGCGGCCCGCCACAGCCGGCGAGCCATCCTTAGACACTCGCATGCACGGGAGCGACGGCAAGCTGCGGGTTGATGTCGAAGCACTGCTCGATGGCGCGAAGCTGGGCCCACTGCACTGGCGCGTACTCCTCCTCTGCGGCCTCGTGGCCCTGCTCGACGGCTACGACATCCAGGCCATGGCGTCGGCCATACCCAGCCTGGCAGCGGACTGGCGCGTCCCACCGGGCGCGCTGCGATGGATCGTCACTGCCGCGCTGATCGGGATAGCGGGAGCCGCGCTTCTGGTGAGTCCGCTGGGTGACTACCTGGGTCGCCGCACCGTGTTACTGGGATCATTCGCGCTCGTGGGCGCCGCGACGCTCGGGGCCGCGACCGCGCACGATCAGCACGAGTTGTTCCTGTGGCGGCTGCTGACCGGTGCTGGCCTGGGAGCGAGCCTGCCGAACGCGCTGGCGCTGACCGCGGAATATGCTCCGGCCGCCCGGCGCACCATGCTCGTCGCGCTCATGGCCTGTGGCATCTCGCTCGGCGCAGCGGTATCCGGCTTCATTGCGCCGCCCCTCATCGGATACGGTGGCTGGCGTGCCGTGTTCGCGACAGGCGGGATCGGCGCCCTGCTTGCCTGGCTGCCGCTGCTGGCACTGCCTGAGTCATTGCGCTTCCTGGTCGCGCGACGACGCGCACCCGCGGTGATCGGCCGACTGCTCGCACGGCTTGATCCTGCTTACGGGCCGGGCCCGCAGCACGATTACGCACTTCAGGAGGACATCCGCCGCACACTGTCGGTTCGCCAATTGCTGACGCCGCAACTCGCGGCGGCCACGGGACTGCTGTGGCTGGTGTTCTTCCTGAACCTGGGACTGCTGTACCTGCTGTCGAGCTGGCTGCCGGCGCTGCTGAATGAAAGCGGCCTGCCCCTCGCCAGCGCGCTGCGGATCGCGGCGATGTTCCAGATCGGCGGCGTGGTGGGCGGATTCGCGCTGGCGTGGTTCATGCAGCGCTGGGGACCGTACCTGGTGCTGATCTCCAGCTACCTGCTGGCGGTGGGTGCACTCGCAGTTCTCGGCGCCGGGGTCCCGGGCATCGCGCTCACGACCCTGCTGATCGTCGTGATGGGCAACGGAGTTGTCGGAGGCCAGGTCGCGCTCAACACTCTGTCGGCCACACTCTATCCGACGACCGCCCGGGCGACGGGTGTAGGTTGGGCACTGGGCATGGGGCGCTTCGGCGGCATCGTGGCGCCGCTGGCCGCCGGAACGCTCATGGCGGCCGGAGTTCCAACCGGCCGCCTGTTCTGGCTGGCAGCGTTACCGACACTCGTGTGCGCCGCCGGCGTGGCGCTGCTGCGCACGGCGGTGCTGCGATCCCGGCAGTGATTCAGTTGCGCTGACCTTGAACGCTGACCGCGTGACGGTGAGTGTGACCCTGAGCGATGACCGTGAGCGCTGACCGCGAGGTCTGACGTGAGTGTGACCCTGAACGATGACCGCGAGCGCCGAGCAGTCAGTGCTGATCTGTCTGCGTGAACACATCGGCCCCGAAAGTCCGCAGTCCCGCCGGTGCCGCGTAACCCAGAGGTTCGAGTCCGAACTGATCCTCCACCCAGCGCAGCAGCGAGTAGTGGTTGTAGGGGACCTCCGAAGTGGTGCCGGGCCTGATGAGGCGTGACAGCAGCACCGCGCCGATGCGGCCGCCGCCGGGGCCGTTGTAGCCGGGCTTCTGACGTTCTCCGGGCAGCGGCTTCTCATCGCAGCAGGCCGTCGAGGCCTCAGGTCCCGTGCTGTCCGATTCATCGAAGGTGATGATCAGCAGTCCATCCTGTCGGAAGGCGGGCGAGTCGAGGATGAGGGGCACCCAATTGCGCAGGAAGGCATCGATCGCCGCGAAGCCCCCCAGTCCGCTACCGGTGCACGGGTCGTCGTGGCCGTCGTTGCACAGGTTCGGCGTGATGAACGCGTAATTCGGCGTCGTCTGCGCACTCTTGAGATCGGTCTTCAGCACGTCCAGATTGACGACATGCGTGTCGCAGCGGTGCTGGTCGTCGATGATGCCGTGGAAGTAGACGAACGGATCGTGCCGGGCGGCATATCTGTCATTGGAAGCGGCAACATACGATTTCTCCTGCGCACCCACCGGACTATGTCCGCAGGTGGCGCTCTCGCGCGCAGGGTCGTTGCCCATGTCCTCCATGTACCCCTTCCAGGTCAGCCCGGCTGCCTCGAGTTGATCGGGCAGCGTGCGCACGAGCGGCGGGTAGAGGCATCCCTTGCCCAGCGCCTGCCCTTCCTGGTTGAGCGCGGGCCGGCGCAGGCGAAATTCCGTCACGACCGGACAGTCTCCCTGCGTCTCGGTGTTGGGTGCCTGGCCACTGATGAGCGCGATGTAGTTGGGCAGGCTGGAATGCCCGATGCCGTAGTAATGGGTCAGCAGGGCCCCCTGCGAGCGCAGCGTCGTCGCGAGATACGGCGACGGCGGCCGCTTGCCGAAGGTCACCGCGTAGGACTGGTTCTCCAGCACCAGCAGGAAAACGTGGCGGATGGGCACCGCGACGGCGGGCGAAACGGG
This sequence comes from Steroidobacteraceae bacterium, assembly GCA_035542375.1. Lineage (GTDB taxonomy): Bacteria > Pseudomonadota > Gammaproteobacteria > Steroidobacterales > Steroidobacteraceae > 13-2-20CM-66-19. The sequence goes on from DATKLO010000129.1 coordinate 9,564, forward strand.
CCTGGCGGCGGCTGCAGGCGTCGCGCCTGTGGCGACAGGTCCGGCGACGGCGGCGGCGACGGGGGCGGTCGCCGGCGCAGCACCGGCTGTACCGGCGAGCAACGCCAGTCCAGCGAGGACGCCAAGTGTTGTGTTGCTGAGCCGGTTCCTGAGGGCGCGGGTCGCGGCATCCCTCACGATCCGTGCCTCAGCAGCGCGGTTGCCTTGTCCAGCCTGTCGCAATAGGCGCCGAGCACCGCGGCCGTCATGACGCCGTACTGATTGGCCTCATCCCAATGGTTCTGTTCGATCGCCTCGCGCACACCCGGCAGCGTCTTCACGCCATAGCCCGCGAACAAGCCCGGGGCGTACACGAGGTTCTTGTACCAGTCGCGCCCCGGAAGGCCGCGTGCATCGAGCAGCGACTGCTCCATGCCCTGCAGCAGGCCGTTCAGCTCATTGAGCTGCTGTGCCGCCAGTGATGCCCTGCCGGACTGGAAACCGTTGTACGCCGCATCGTAGGCAGCCGCGCTCTTCTTCAACCGCGCAACGACGTTGTCCAGCGCGGCAAAGTCCAGGTACGGAACTTCCGGCTCGCGCTCGGGCGGACCCACCGGGCGCGTTGGATCGGTGGCGAGAGCGAAGGCGTTCAGATCGATCAGCTTGCCGAGCTGCTCGGCCGTGGCGCGCTTGTGATCCGTCAGCGCATGCAGCTCGCTGACATAGCCCTCGATCGCCTGCGCGAATCCCTCGAACTGCAGGGGCAGAACGTCGGCATCCGCAACACGCAATACCACGCGGCCGACAGTCCTGGCCTCCAGCACGCCATAGACGAATCCGGGATCGCCAAATCGAACGTAGTGGTCGTAGGAGTCGTAGTTCGAGTGATACACGCCGTCCTGGTCGTCTTCACCGTCATACGACACATCGAGCGTGTTGATGCCGAGATGCTGCAGGAAGGGCGTGAAGTCGGAGCCCGAGCCCAGTGCGCTCAGCGGCAGGTCGGCACCGGAAAGGGCGAGACTGGCGAGTTTCTGTTGATGCTCAGAGGCATCCGGTCCGAAACCCTCCACTTCGTGAAGCGCGCGCAGCCGGGCCTGGGCGCTCACGCCGGTCTCGGGATCCTGGACGGAGGCGGCCGCGTCGTTGACCAGCCGTTGCAATGCATGACTGCCGCCCGCCCGCAGGAAGCCCCGCGAGTTGGTATCGGAGTTGAGATACAGCACGGCCTTGTGCTGCAGCTCCTGCGCATGGGTCTCCGCCCACTCGGTCGAGCCCAGCAGTCCCGGCTCCTCGCCGTCCCAGCTGGTGTACACGATGGTGCGCTTCGGCCGCCAGCCCGTCTTCAGCAAGGCGCCGATGGCCTTGGCCTCCGCCATCATCGCAACATGACCCGAGAGCGGATCCCACGCGCCGAACACCCAGCCATCGCGATGGTTGCCGCGCACGACCCATTCATCCGGATGCTGCGATCCGGGGATACGGGCGATCACATCGTAGAGCGGCTTCTGATCCCAGTCGGAGCTGATGGCCAGGTGCACGCGCGCCGGCCCGGGGCCGATGTGATACGTGATAGGCAGAGCGCCGCGCCAGTGTTCGGGGGCCACCGGTCCCTCGAGCGCCGCCAGCAGGGGTTGCGCATCGCCGTAGGAGATCGGAATGACCGGAATCTTCAGGAGCGTACGCGCCGCGGCGAGCGGCAGCCGCTTCGCATTCTTCGTCGCGCCGACTCCCGGAGTGAGCGGATCGCCCGAATATTGCGTCATGTCCTGCACCGAGCCGCGCTGCAGTCCTTCGGCCGGCCGCCAGCCGCCCTTCGGATAGACATCGCCCTGCGCGTAGCCGTCGTTCTGCGGATCGGAATAGATGATGCAGGCAATGGCGCCGTGCTCGTAGGCCAGTTTCGGCTTCAGGCCACGCCAGCCCGCGCCATAGCGCGCGATCACGATACGACCTTTCACGTCGATATGGCGGCGTGCCAGGTCCTTGTAGTCATCCGGCATGCCGTAATTGACGTAGACGAGATCACCGGTCACGTCCCCATCGGCTCCGTACACGTTGTACGTGGCCAGGCCATCCGTACGCGTCGAAGTCGAGTCGCCCGACACCGGCGGCTCGCTGAGCGATGCGACGAACTTCCGGGGCGCGACCATCTCGAGAGTGTGTTGCTTGAGTGTGGGATACAGCGGATAGAACACTTCGATCTGCGCGTCCCAACCCCACTGACGCAACTGATCGCGCACGAACTCGGCGTTCGCCTTGTCGTGCGGGGAACCGACATGATTCGGCTCCGATGACATGCTCTTCATCCAGGCATCGAGGTCCGATGCACTGAGACTCGCATCGAATCGTTGCTCCAGGGACTGCTGGCCCGCGGACTGTGCCGTGGTGAACCCGAAAAGCGGCGCGGGCGTTTCGGCGGACGCGGCGAAAGCAATCACGGCCAATGTGGACGCGCACAGCACGGACGCATGTCGGATGCGAGGAGTCATGCCAGGAACCTTCTTCTGCATTTGCGGAATGTGACGTTGCGGCCCGGGCGGCAGCGGTTGCGCATGTTAAACGAACCGTCTCCACAGGTAATAGAGGGGTACGCCGGCGGCGATCACGGCGAGCGTGACCCCAGTGCCCTGGGGGTCGGTGAACAACGCATTGAAAACCATGGCGAGCGAAGCCAGCAGGAACAGCGCCGGCACGAACGGGTAGCCGAGCACCCGATAGGGGCGCGCCAGGTCCGGGCGCTTGCGTCGCAGGACGAAGACCCCCGCGACCGCGAGCGCATAGAACGGCCAGATTCCCAGGATGAACCGGTCGGCGAGCTGCGCGAAGTCGTTTTCCAGAACGTAGATCACCCCGAGCGCCGTCGCCAGCCAGATTGCCACCGATGGACTGCCGAACCGGGGTGACACGCGCGCCACCGAGCGGAAGAACAGGCCGCGATCGGCCATCGCGAAGAAGATCCGCGGCCCCGTCATCATCGAACCGTTCAGGCCGCTGAAGGCCGAGACAACGACCACCGCGGCGATCAGGGCCGCACCGTAGCCGCCGAAGAGCGGGATGCGCTCGGCGGCGGCGCTTGCGATCAGCCTGGACCCGGCCATCTGCGGCAACGACAGCAGATGGATGAAACCAAAGTTGAGGATGAGATAAACCGTCGTCACGCACAGCGTTCCCAGGATGAGCGCAAGCGGCAAGGTACGCTGCGGGTCCTTGACCTCTCCTCCCATGAACGACAGATCCGCCCAGCCGTCATAAGTCCACATGACAGGTATGAGCGCCGTGGCTAACAGCGACCATTGCATCACGGGCGGCCAGGTTCCGCTGGCGTGTGCGCCAGCAGACGGGGCCACCGTGAACGCGAGAAGGCCCAACGCCATGACGGCGGTGTACTTCGCCACTGTGGCCACCGACATCACCGCGGCGGCCCTTTGCACACCGATATAATTCATGGCGCCGATGACGACGATCGCAGCCGCAGCCACCCAACGCACCTGGCGCGGAGTGAGCGGCACGAAGAACCCCAGATATTCGGCCAGAATGGTGGCCGTCGCCCCGAGGGCCGAGGCGCGCACGACCGCCAGTTCGGTCCAGCCGAACAGGAAGGCGGGCACCGGGCCGAAGCTCTCCAGCAGGTACGCGAAGATGCCTCCGGAGCGGGGCAGCGCGCCGGCGAGTTCGGCGAGGGTCAGCGCGCCGCACAGTGCGATCACGCCGCCCAGAATCCAGCACAGGATCACCGGGCCGGTGTGCCCCAGCTGTCCGGCCACCGTGGCGGGAACCCGGAAGATGCCGCTGCCGATGGTGACGCCCACCAGCACGGCCGTGGCGTTGAATAGTCCGATGCGCCGCGGCAGCCGCTCGCCCCAGGAATCGGCGGAGCCGTCAGCCGCACGGCTGCTGCCTGCGGCGCCGGAGCGACTTGCGGCCGCGGATCCGCCCCCTGCGCCGGATTCATTCACTGCGCGGGAACGCCCAGGGGGTTGTCCGGGATGGGTCCGGCATCCTCGGCACGCACGCAGTTGCGGCCGCTGCGCTTGGCTGCATACAGGGCGATGTCGGCGCGCTTGAGCATGCTGCTGGGTGTATCGACTCCGGGTATGGAGAGCGTGCAACCGATGCTCGCCGTGATCATCCACGGCTCGGCGGCCCAGCTGGAGGTATCCACGGCCATGATGCGCTCGCGGATCGCCTCCGCCGCCGCACGCGCGCCGGCCAGAGTGGAATCGGGGATGACGATGAGGAATTCCTCGCCACCCAGGCGGCCGAAGAAGGCCGGCTCGACCACGAAGCGCCGCACCTCCGCGGCAATTACCTTCAGGACTTCATCGCCGGTGGGATGGCCGTGCTGGTCATTGATGCGTTTGAAGTGGTCGATGTCCACGATGAGGATGGCACAGGATGGCGCCTGCAGGTCGCGCAGGAGCGGCTCCAGCCGCGCGAGCACCGCGCGGCGGTTGGGAACGCCAGTGAGCTCATCCGTCATGGCCAGATAGCGCATCCGCAAGGTGTTGCGGCGCTGGAATACGGCAAGTGTCGCGAGCAGCACCACGAGCATCGCCGACAGCACCAGCACGGTTGCCTGCAGTCCGCGCACGTTGCGCGCCTGCATCAGGGCCTTCTCGCTGATCTGGTTCTCGCGCAACAGCGCGGCGTTCTCCTTCTCCTTGGCGGCCGTGTCGAACTCCACTTTGAGCGTCGCGAAGCGCTGGTCGAGCTGGTTCTTCAGCAGCGTGTCGGAGGTCTCCTTTGCCTGCGAGCGCCGCTCGTAGGCGGCGCGCCAGTTGCCGGTTGCCGCGTACACTTCGGCGAGTTCGGAATAGGTCGCGTTCAGCTCTCCGAGCGCATCGGCCTTGCTGAAGATGGCGGCGGCATTCTCGAGCGAGGCGATGCTGTCGTTGAGGCGCTGCAGCTTGTGAAAAGCGATGCCGCGTGCGAGCTCGATCTGTGCATGCAGGCGCGCATCGGGTGTCTGACGCTGCAGATCCTCGGCGCGCTTGAGGATCTCGAGCGCACCCTGCGGATCGCCGGCGGCATTGGCTACCGCCGCGAGCCCGCGCAACGCATACGCTTCACCGCGCACGTAGGCGAGTTGCCTGCTCACGGCAAGCGACTGGGTGAACGACTGCCGCGCCTGGTCCCACTCGTGCAGATTCTCGTAGGCGCGGCCGAGATTGTGGGTGGTCACGGCCACTTCGCGCTGCATGCCCGCCTCGCGCTGCGCCTTGAGGGCCCGCGTGTAGATGTAACGGGCCTGCAGGTAGTCGCCCATCCTGTTGTAGAGGATGGCGATGCTGTTGAGCGTGGTCAGCGAGTGCAGCGGCTTGTTGAGTTTGTCGAACAGCGACTGGGCGCGCTTCAGGTCGGCCAGTCCGGCCGCGTACTGGCCCTGCAGGCCGAGCAGGTAGCCTCGCGAGAACAGGCTTTGCGCCAGCATCTCCTCGTCGTGCGTGTCGGTGGCGATCGTCACCGCCTGTTCGTACTGTTCGCGTGCCCGCGTGTTGTCACCAGCGGTCTCGTAGATCTGGCCGCGACAATCGAGCAGACCCGCCTTCAGTCCCGTGCGGTGCGCCCTGGACAGCAGCGCGGTACCCGCCTCGATCTGCTGCTCGGCTGCGGCGCTGTCGCGCTCGGCCTGGTAGTCACACAGGATCAGGCGCGCCTGGATCTCCAGGTCCGGATCGGGTTCGCGCGCCAGGATCTGCAAAGCCTCCTCGGCGTCGCGCCGGCTGGCCTCCGGATCGGTGCGCATGGCCACCGTGCCGCGCTCGATCAGCGTCACCGCCGGATGCGGTGCGGGCGGCGCCTGCGCTTTGCCCGTCCCGGCCGTACCCGTCAGGATTGCAATCGCCAGCGTGACGACGGCCCGTCTGAACAGACCCGGTCGTCGAGCGTCACAGAGTCGGGCGGAGGCGATCCGAAGGCGCATGGGCGACCGTACGAGCCAAAGGTCTCCCATTATCCCGAACCTGGATCGGCCGGCTAGCCCTCGAACTCAGCGCGAGATCTCGCTCTTGCCAATCACTTTGCCGTCCCGCAGGTTCACGATCCACTGATGGGGCCATGGCCAGGCCGAATACACGTATTGCATCGCCCCTCCCGGGGCGCCTTCACCGGCCTGTTGCTGCGGTCGTCCCATGGTGGCCACGACGCTGGCAGCGCTGTCGCCGAGGTGTACATGTGTATAGGCGAGGCCCAGCGCGCGGGCGCGGGAGACCACGAACATCGCCGGCCCCAGCAACAGGAATGCGGCCACGAGCGCGACCCGCACAGCGGGACTCTTGCCGCGCCTGCGAGCGTTGCCGCCACCCGCTTTCCCGCCCGATGTCATCGCAGCGCCGTCACCGGCTCGACCGCGCCGCAATCGCAGGCCAGCCTGAACAGCTCGATGTCGGTATTGATGCCGAGCTTCTGGCGGATGGCCGAATGGTTGTTCGCCACGGTTTTCACGCTCAAATTGAGCAATGTGGCGATCTCCTCGTGGGTCCGGCCACTGGCGACGAGCCGGAAGATCTCGAACTCCCGCACGGACAGCCCGAGCGTGGGCGAGCTGCGCTCGGAACCCGCCGCGAGCTCCATCTTGCGGGCGATATCGGGACTGAAGGTCTGCACGCCCGCCACGACGCTGCGGACGGCCTTCACCATGAACTCCGGCTCGCTGCTCTTGCTGATGTAGCCGGTCGCCCCTGAGCGCATGGCCTGGACGACGAACGAGAGGTTGTCATGCATGCTGAACACCAGCACCGGCAACAGCGGCCAGCGCTGCTTCAGGCGCCGCAGAACCGACAGGCCGCCCTGCCCCGGCATGCTCAGATCGAGGATCACCAGGTCCGGCACGATGCTTTGCAGCAGAAAGTAGGCTTCCTCTCCCGAGGAGGCTTCGGCGATCACCTGGCAGTCGCTCTCCTGCTCCAGGAAGCGCCGGTAGCCGGCGCGCACCACGACGTGGTCATCCACCAGAAGTATGCGGATGCGTCGCGGACTATCCATGGGCCGCCGGCTCCAGGGGTTCGACGGGCATCCAGGCGCGCAGGGCGAGTCCTCCCCGATCGTTCATGTCCACGCTCAGTTCACCCCCATGCGCCTCGACCCGTTCGCGCATGCCCAGCAGTCCGGCGCCGCGAGTCCCCGGCGCGGCTCCCTGGGCCGAGACCTCCGACTCCCATACCTCCAGGGTGATGCGGCCGGGGCCGAGGGCGGGGCCGGGGTCGGGGGCCGCGGCGAGGAGGATGGAAATCTGGCGTGCGCGCGAATGCCGCACGGCATTGGTCAAACACTCCTGGATCAACCGGTACACGGTGATGTTGAGATCGGCGGGTAGCACGTCGATGTCTCCCCGAATGGTCAACGTGCAGCGAAACCGGTCGGCAACGCGCGCCTGCCAACCGTCAATCAGGTCCTGCACGGTCGCGCGCAGACCCACGGTCTCCAACCCATGCGGCCGCAATCGCGCCAGCATGCTCCGGATCAGTTCCATGATCTCGCCGCTGAGGCGCTCGATGCCATGCGCGCTGCCGACAATCTTCGGAAAGCTCTCCCCGGCCTCGCGCGCAATGTAGGCGGCATCCACCTTGATCGCAGTCAGGCTCTGCCCGAGCTCATCGTGCAGCTCGCGAGCGAGGCGCTTCCTTTCTTCCTCCTCAGCTTCGATGAGACGGCGGTTGAGATCCCGGCGTTGCACGGCGGCATCCTGCATGGCGGCCGCGCACTGGTTGAATCTCTGTGAGATGTCGTCCAGGTCCTGCAGGCGAAAACGCGGCAGGCGTACGTCGAAGTGTCCCGCCTGCAGGCGCGCGAGAGCGGCCTGCACCTGCGCGATCGGCTGCAATCCCCGCCGCACCATCGTGTACATGGCGGCGCCCATGGCGAGGATGGCCAGTGTCAGCAACGTGAGATCGCGCCCGACGCGCTGCTCGATTTCCGCGAATTCGGACAGGGGGTTGGAGGCCACGCGCAACTCTCCCAACGGAGCCGACCGGAAGCTCACCGGATAGGTGAGCGTCGCGGGTGGACTGGAGGAGAGTAGCGCGCGCGCGAAGCGTCCGGCCTGAGGCTCATCGGCCGGGCTCGTCGCCAGCACCACTCCGCGCTCATCGACGAGTGAGATCCGCACGTGGCGCAGATCGGTCAGCCGGCGAATCTCATCCGTCGCCGCGAAGCGTGCCGCTTCGGAAGTACTGGCGACATTCACCGCGCGCTGCACGTCGAGCAGCAACTGCGCCAGTTCCATCGACGCATCCGTTTCGCGGGACACATCGCTGCGCACCGATTCGAGCGGCACGAGCAGGCTAGCAGCCAGCGCAACCAGGGTTACCGCGCCGATACCGAACAGCAGCCGGGTATGTAGGTACATGGGAAAGCCACTCCCCGCTGCCGCCCTCGCCCGATTACAGGGTGCGCAGATCCTCCGACTCCTGACGCAACTCCTTCAGGAATCGCTCCAGCTCCGCCTTGCGTGGCTCGACGCGGGCACGGCCGGCAGGGGACAGCACCCGGGACGGAACGTGGGCCAGATTGTCCTCCAGCATCGCCACGGCCCTGGGGCCGTCGGGGGGTCCGCCCTTGGGATCCACGAGTGCGATGATGCGCGCGACGCCGATCGCACCCAGCCAGTCGAGCGCGTCGGCGTCATGCAGATACAGCGCCTCCGCTCCGACCGGATCGCGATCGAACATATGCGTGCGGATGGCGCCCCGGACCGCATCGATCTTGGCCATGGGGAAGCCGGTCCCCTTCAGTATCGTGTCAACAATGCTGGCGGCCTGATCGGCGTGATCCACCTTCTCCTTCTCCCAGGGAGCGAACGCAGCCATGTCGTGCAGATACGCCGCTGCATAGAGCACATCGTCATCCAGCTTGGCGTGGTCCGCGGCCGCGAGCTCCCGGGCCAGCGCGTAATCGCGCTGGCAGTGAGAGTAGCCCCAGGCCGGGTTCTTGAAGTGTTGCGCGGCGAATTCCCGAATCGTGGTGCGCCAGTCACCCGGCTTGCCTGCGGCCGGTGCGGCGGCCGCGGCGGCTGACGCCGCAGCCGCAATTAGCGTCGAAGCGGCGGCAAAGTGAGCGGACAGGACCGCCAGCACGGACGCGGCCAGGACGAGGGGTTTTCTTGATTTTCGGCGGACGGTGGGCATGCGAGGACCTCTGGCGGTAATCCTTGAACCTTAGCATTAGCGGAGCCGCCCGCGCGAACGGGACAGCGTGGCCACCGAAAGTCGCCAGCTTCCGCACGAACGGCTGGAGGCGCGACTACGGGCTGGAGGCGCGACTACGGGTGCTTCAAGGTCGGAACAGCAGCATCTCCAGCGCGCGTGTAATGGCCATCGGCGCTTCGGTGTTGTGCTCTTCGTCCTGATACACGATGAACTTCGCGTCCAGACCTCGCGTCGCCAGACGATCCGCCATTTCGCGAGCCGCGTCGACCATACGGTAGGAGCTGGCAAGCTTCTCGTACAGGGCAACCATCTCCTCGGGCTTGTGGCCATTGAGGATCTCCGGATGCTTCGCCAGCGCGGCGCGCAACTGCTCCGGATGCTCGATACCCGCTTCCAGGCTACCGACGGTCAGCAACACGCGCGGAGCACCCGGAGGCAGAGGTCGCTCTGCGAATGCCTGCTCCTGCGGCAGGATCGCGAAGCCGCCCCACCAGATCGAGGGGCTGGCCGCCACCAGCAATGAAAAGGCATTGGGTTGAGTGAACAGCACGTGCAGCACGAACAGCCCCATGAGCGAGTGCCCGAACAGTCCCTGCCGCGCGGGATCGATGGCGTAGTGCGCCGCGACCAGCGGTTGCACCGTCCCGGTCAGGAATGTCAGGAAGGCGTCGGCCCCACCGGTCTTCCAGGCGGGTTCATCCGGGGGCACCCGTGATGGCATCGTGGTGTCGAACACGCGCTGCCGGGGAGCCCAGAGGCTTTCGATGGGATATCCCACACCCACGACCAGGGTCGGACCGGCTCCATACTCCAACACGCGGGCAATCTCCGCGGCCACGCCAGTCCATGCGTTGCCATCCAGCACATACATGACCGGAAAGCCCCCGGGAGGCGGATCTCCCGCGGGCGCGGAGACCAACACGCGATAAGCCACGCCTTCGGTGGACTTGAGGTCATACGTCGCGATCGTGCGATGGCGCACGGCCGGCATCACCAAGTCGGGCGCGCCGTCATCCGCCCTCACCGGAGCAGTCGCGGTTTTCGTCGCGGCCGGCGCGGGGGAATGCGAAGCCGCGGCGCTGGCGGCAGGCGCGGTGCTGGCGGCGGGCGCGGCGCTGGCGGCAGCCGCGACGGTCGCGGGAGTCACGGCAGGCGCTGGTCCCAGCGTCACGATCACGGCGAGAACCGTCAAACAGGGTAGCGAACCACGCTCCATGGTCAGACCCTCTCGCGGAAGGCAGCAGTTGCGGTGCGGAACCGCTCAGGTGCCAGATCACGTGCATTCACGCCTGCGGCGGTGAGACTCGGGGGCAGCGGCCGCCGATGGATCAGCGTCGCAGCGGCGAGCGACAGGGCCGGGCATGTCTGGATCCCGTAGCCACCCTGGCCGGCCAGCCAGAAGAATCCCGGAGCATCGGGGTCATACCCGGCGACCGGCACGCGATCGGGCGCGAAGGTGCGCAGGCCGGCCCATTTGCGGCGGATGCGTTTCACGCTGAGTGTCGTTGCCGCTTCGACGCGATCCACGGCCACCGCGACATCCCAGTCCTCGGGCTGCGCGTCGCAGGGTTCGCTTTCGGTCTCATCGGCCGGCGACAGCATCAGCAGTCCCGCGGTGGGTTTGAAATAGAACTGCTCGTCGAAGTCGATGGTCAGCGGCCAGCTGTCGATGTCCATGTTGTCCGGCGGGTCCACCAGCAGCGCGGTGCGTCGATGCGGCTGCAGGCCCAGTGCGCCGAGTCCCGCCTCTTTCGCGATTTCGTCCGCCCAGGCGCCGGCGGCATTGACGACAATGGGTGCGCGCCAGACTGATTCCCCGCTTTGCACCATCCACAGCTCGCCCTCGCGCCACAGGCGCTCGACAGGACAGTTGGTGAAGACCATGCCGCCTCGCTGGCGCAGCAGGCGCAGATAGCCGCTGTGCAAGGCGTGCACGTCCACATCCGCGGCTTCCGGTTCCAGCAGTGCGGTGACGATCCGGTCCGTGCGCAACATCGGACAGATCTGGTGTGCCTCGGCACTGCTGATTCTTCGGGTCTGCGCAGCCACATCCGGCAGGGCCGCGAATTTCTCCAGACTTTCACGCTGCTCGGCGGTCGCGAGGTAGAGGGAGCCGCGCGGGCTTATGAGCGGCGCGTCGGTGAATCCCTGTTGCGGCGTGAAGAAGAAATTGCGACTCGCCCGGGACAGCGCGCGTACCGGCTCGGCGCCATAGATCTCGCTGAACAGGGCAGCAGAGCGTCCGGTGGAGTGGTAGCCCGGCTGGTCTTCCCGCTCGAGAACCCCCACACGGTGATCCTGTGCCAGGTGGGCTGCCACCGAGCTGCCGGCGATCCCCGCCCCGATCACCAGGATGTCGAACTCGCCGCCGCTCACCGCCACCTCCCGCTGCCGCACCGTTGCCACGAGCCAGCCCCGGGTGAAGCGGCGGCGCACGGTCTTGTCAGGGGGTGACGTTTACAGAATTGAAAATATTTTTCAATAGCGGAAATCGAATTCTGTCGCACGACAGCTCGAGTCAGCGCGCGCGGCGCGCCTTCTTATCCGTGCCCGAGGTCTTCTCAACCGGCTCGGTTTTCGGCCGGCCACCAACAGCGTCGATCAGACGCGTCTCGGGTCCCGAACACATCGAGAGAACACGGCAGGGACCTTCGCCCACGGCGATGTACGCATGGCCCATGCCGCTGTCGAAATAAATGGAGTCACCCTTCCTGAGGCGCAGCGGTGCGTACAGGCTGGTGTGGAAGTCGACCTCGCCCTCCAGCACGTACGCGTACTCCTCGCCTTCATGGCGCACCAGTTCGCCGAATTCCTCCAGGGTGCGTGCGCGCAGCTCCGCGACGATGGGAATGATTCGCTTGTGAAGCAGGTCCGATGCGGGATACAGGTGCGAGTAATTGCGGGTCTCGATCGCCTTGCCCTCGCCGGCGCGCGCCACGCTGCGGCGACCGCTCGTGCCGAGTTGCGCTTCGTGGGCCGCGCCGCCACTGAACAGCGTCGCGATGTCGATCTTCAACCCCTCGCTGATGCGCGCCAGCTTGTCGTAGGTGAGGGACATCTTGTCGTTCTCCACCTTCGACAGCGTGGACAGCGGCAGCCCTGTGCGCCGGCTGACTTCCGAAAGCGTCCAGCCGTTCTTGCGGCGCAGAGACTTCAGGACAGCGCCTGGCCTGGCAATCGAGCGCCCTGGCGTGGACGTATCCGACATCGCGACTCCCTCGAACCCCCGGCGGTAGACGAAAAATACCACCACCGCCGCCGGGCAGGATGCTCATATTGAAAAATATTTGCCAAATCGGATATTTTGTTGTCATATCGAGCTCAAGCGGGCGCTGACCCGCCGCGGAGGGAAAGAATCATGCGTCTCACCCGTCTGGCCGCACTCCTGGTTGCAGCGTCCCTGTCCGCCGTCGCGCTGGGAGCCGAAGCACCCGCCGATTCAGGGCCGGCGAGCACAGGCTCCCCGGCGTCACAGACCAGCTCGGTCGTGGCCCTCGAGGAAGTCATCGTCACGGCGCAGAAGCGTGAGGAAAAACTGCGCGACGTACCGATGGGTGTGACCGCGCTGCCGGGTGACGAGATGAAGCGCCTGCAGGTGGTGAGCTTCGCCGACCTCGGCCCGCTCGTACCCTCACTGTCGGTGGAAAGCATTTCACCCGGACAATCCCGCCTGACCCTGCGCGGTGAAAATGTCGGCAGCGTCGGTGCCACGGTCGGCACCTACATCGATGAATCGCCTTTCGGTTCGAGCAATGCGCTGGCGAACGGCTCCGTGGTATCGGGCGATTTCGACACCTGGGATCTGCAGCGCGTCGAAGTGCTGCGCGGTCCGCAGGGGACTCTGTACGGCGCCGGCAGCGAAGGCGGCCTGCTCAAGTATGTGACCAATCCGCCCGAACCTGGCAAGTTCGCGGGCGCCTTCCAGGTCGGAGACGAGGACGTCGCCCACGGCGGCAGCGGCGCCAATGTCAAAGGCATGGTCAATCTGCCGCTGGGCGATCGCGCGGCGTTCCGCGTGGCGGCCTATTCGGAGAACACCAGCGGGTGGATCGACGATCCCTCGCTCGGATTGAACAATGTCAACCGATCCCACAAGGATGGCGTCCGTGCCTCGGTCCTGTGGAATGTGACGGACAGCTTCACCCTGCGCTTCACGGGTATGGGCCAGCAGTTGCAGAACGATGGCCTGCCGTACACCGATGTGGTCGGCGGCGGTATCGATGTGCTGAATCCCCCTGCGAATCAGCTCGATCCCACGCGTGGCGATTACGTGCAGAAGCGCTTCATCAGCGAGCCCTCCCTCTACAAGTACGACAACTACAGCCTCACGGCGGACTGGAACATGGGATGGGCGGATGCCATCTCCATCACCAGCTACGGCACCTCCCGGCAGGTCCTGAACCAGGACGAGACCTCCTCGCCGCTGATTCCAGGCTTCACGTTCGGTGACCTGGTCAGCGGCCTGGTCGGCGTTCCGGCGGGCACGCACGCCTACGGCGCGCTGCGCATCGCCAAGCTCACCCAGGAGGTGCGACTGTCCTCGCCGGTCAACCAGAGGATCGAATGGCAGGTCGGCGGTTATTTCACGCGCGAAGCCTCGACATTGGCGCAATCGTTCGACGGCTTCTTCATCGATACCCAGCAGTTCCTGCCGCTGCCGTCCATCGAAACCGCGGGTCTGGATTCCCGGTACAAGGAGTACGCCGGATTCGGTCAGGTGACCTACCACTTCAACGAGCAGTTCGATGTCGCCGTCGGCGGCCGCTATTCCTCGAACAGGCAGTCAGCGCTGGAAACCATCGGCGGCCTGCTCGTACAGCCCCCGGAGCTCATCACCGGTGCCTCGACGGGCCATGACTTCACCTACTCTATCGCACCCCGCTGGCACATCAACGCGAATACGCTGGCCTATGCACGCATCGCCTCGGGGTACAGGCCTGGCGGTCCGAACGCCCTGCCCCCGGGAGCGCCGGCGGGAGTGGAGCGGCAATATGTGGCCGACTCAACGGTCAACTACGAGCTGGGCCTGAAGAGCAGCCTGCTCGACAACACCCTGTCACTGGACGTTGCCACGTTCTTCATCAACTGGAAGAAGATCCAGCTCACGCAGATCGTCGACGGATTCGGGATCGACGCCAACGGAGGTTCGGCACACAGCAGAGGTCTGGAGTGGACTGCGGCGTACACGCCGACGCGGGGCTTGACGCTGACGCTGAGCGGCGCATATGTGAACGCGAAACTGACGGAGCCTGCGCCGGATGCAGGCGGCGAGACGGGCGACAGGCTGCCCTATGCTCCTGCATTCAGCAGCTCCGCCGATGTGGCCTACGAGTGGCGTGTGTTCCGTGATTTCAACGCCAGTTTGGGCGCTACCTGGAGTTACACCGGGTCGCGTTTCATGGATTTCTCCGCGGTCACCAACGTCGTCGGCGGAGAGCTCGTGTCCATACCGGTGCCCCGCGCCGAGCTGCCGAGCTACAACACGATCAACCTGCGCGGCGGGCTGGCGAACGATACCTGGAGCTTCGAGATCTACTGCAAGAACGCCGGTGACAAGCGTGGCATCGCGGTTTACACCAGCTCCGGCACGCCGGACTTCGGTGGCGCCGTCGGCTACATCCAGCCACGCACGGTGGGGGCCAGCCTGGGCTTCAGGTTCTAGGCCGCGAAGCGGACAACACAACAGGAAGCTGACGCATGCGCGCCACGTATCGACGCCGGGATGTTCTCAAAGGCGCCGCCGCGGTTCTCGCGGCGCCGCTGCTCAATCTGGGCAGCCACCGCGTGTTCGCCGGAACGGACCGGACGTACTCCACCCGTGTGGTGGACCTGGTACGGCGTTCTCTCGTGATCGACATGCTTGCACCACTGACCCTGGTGCTGACGCCGGAACACGCGGCCAGCACCCTGTCGGCGGCCGATGTCGCCATGTTCAAGGGATCGGGCATCAACGCGTTCCACCACTCCGTCGGTGTCGGCGCCTATGCGGACGTCATGGAGTTCATGGCCACCTGGTATGGATTCCTGGCGCGCAACAGCGATCTGTTCACGCTCGTTGGGCAGGTCAGCGACATCGAGCAGACCAAGGCAAAGGGCAAGATCGCGGTGATCCTCGGGCAGCAGGACGCGGATCACTTCCGCACGCCCGAGGACGTCAAGGCCTTCTACCTCATGGGTCAGCGCGTCTCCCAGCTCACCTACAACGCACAGAACCTGCTCGGCTCGGGCTCCACGGAGCGCGTGGACGGCGGCATCTCCGACTATGGCGTGGCGATCATCAAGGCCATGAATGACGTGGGCATGCTGATCGATGTCTCGCATTCCGGGGACCGCACCACGCTCGACGCCATCGAGCTGTCGCCGCGGCCCATCGCCGTGACCCACTCCAACTGCCGGGCGCTGAACAATCATCCGCGGCTCAAGACCGACGAGGCCATTCGCGCGCTGGCCGCCAAGGGCGGCGTGATGGGCATCTCCGGCGTGCGCATGTTCGTCAAGGGGGACGAGCCGACCACCATCGAGCACATCATCGATCACATCGATCATGTCGTGAAGCTGGTGGGCATCGAGCACGTGGGTATCGGCTCGGACGCCGACCTGCTCGGTTACGACAAGATGCCCCCGGAGCTCAACAAGCAGCTGCGAGCCGGCTACAAGGGCAGCTATGCCTTCCGCGACCGGATCGATACCGACGGTTTCGACAGCCCGAAGAAGATCTACAACCTGGTGGAGGCTCTGATCCACCGCGGCTATGGCGACGCCGATATCGGGCTGATCCTGGGCGGCAACTTCCGGCGTCTGCTGTCCGCCACCTGGAAATAAGCGGAAATCAACATCGATGCAGCCGGGTCCGGCCCGGCCCGAGGGGACTCACATGCGATTCAATCCCGTAGCCACGCTGCTGGCCTCGGCCCTGCTGGCACAGACTGGAGCCGCAGGCGCTGCAACCGACAGCCCGGCACCAGCCACGGAGGCATCCACGGCGCATACCCTGCCAGCAGCGGACACTGCGCACACTTTGGATGCTGCTGACGTCAATGCGTGGCTCGACGGCTTCATGCCCTACGCGCTTGCCACAGGTGATATCGCCGGCGCCGTCGTCATGGTCGTCAAGGACGGACAGGTGGTCACCGGTCGCGGCTTTGGCTATGCGGACGTGGATGCGCAGAAGCCTGTCACTCCTGACGGGACGCTCTTCCGCCCGGGTTCGGTGTCGAAGCTGCTGACCTGGACGGCGGTGATGCAGCAAGTCGAAGCAGGCAAGCTCAACCTCGATGCCGACGTCAATACGTACCTGGACTTCCAGATTCCGCCGCGGGATGGCCAGCCGGTCACGCTGCGCAACCTGATGACGCACACGCCGGGCTTCGAGGAAACCGCGAAGCACCTTTTCGTGCAGGACGCCAGCCAGATCCCGACATTGGGCGACACGCTCAAGCGCTGGGTGCCAGAACGGATGTATCCGCCGGGCAAGGTACCGGCCTACTCCAACTATGGTGCCGCGCTCGCGGGCTACATAGTAGAGCGTGTCTCGGGGGAGCCGTTCGACAAATACATCGAACATCACATCCTGCAGCCGCTGGGGATGGAGCACTCCACGTTCACCCAGCCCCTGCCGAAGGACCTCGAGGCGGGCATGTCCAAGGGCTATCCGCGTGCATCCGAGCCCGCGAAGCCGTATGAGCTGGTGGGACCCGCGCCGGCAGGAAGCCTGGCGGCCACCGGTGCGGACATGGCGCGCTTCATGATCGCCCATCTGCAGGATGGCCAATTGGGCTCCGCGCGGATTCTCTCGGCGCAGACCGCGCGACTCATGCACACTCAGGCCAACATGCCGACCCCGCCGTTTCCGGGCATGGCGCTGGGTTTCTATCGCGATGATCGCAACGGCCATGTCGTGATCGCGCACGGCGGCGACACGGAAGTGTTCCACTCCGACCTGCACCTGTTCCTGGACGACGGCGTGGGTCTGTACATCTCGATGAACAGCCTCGGGAAGGAGGCGGCAGCGGCCGGCCTGCGCAACCTCCTGTTCCAGGAATTTGCCGATCGATACTTCCCGGCACCCCGGACTGACAAACTGCCCACGCTGCCCACCGCCAGGGCGGATGCCGCGCGCGTGGCCGGCAACTACTGGGCCAGCCGGCGCTCCGACAGCAACTTCCTGCGCATCGCCAGCCTCGCAGGCCAGTTGAGAGTGGCGGCGCTGCCCGATGGCACGCTCAGCACACCGCTCGTGAGCACACCGGGCGGCGCGGGCAGGAAGTGGCGCGAAGTCGGCCCCAATCTCTGGGAGCAGGTCGGTGGCCGCACGCTGCTCCGTTTCCACGTCGTGGACGGCCAGGTCGAACACTTCACGATGGACGAGGTGCCGGCGATCGAGATCTTCCAGAAGGTCCCCACCGCGTTCAACGCGCGCTGGAACGTGCCTCTGTTCATGTTCTCGGCCGCCGTTCTGCTGATCACCGTGCTGATGTGGCCCACCGCTGCGCTGGTACGGCGCCATTATGGCCGGGCGTTCCCGCTGCAGGGACGCGCCGCCTCATTCAGCCGCGCACTGAAGTGGATCGCCCTCGTCGATCTGCTCGTCATCGGCGGCTGGCTGGCCGTCCTGAGCCTGCTCGCAGGACACATCGCACTGCTGAACGATCCGCTCAACCCGTGGCTGCACCTGCTCCACCTGCTGGGCGTGATCGCCTTGCTGGGCGCCATCGTGGGTATCCTGAACGCCGTGCACGTCTGGCGCGATGCGCGTCGTGGCTGGTGGTCGCGGGCCGGATCGGTCCTGGTGGCCGTCGCCTGCCTCGATGTGGCGTGGCTGATCCTGCTGCTTCGGCTGCTCGGTCCTTCAACCAATTTCTGAGGATCGCAGTGTAGACTGGATCGATTGCGGCCGAAGGAGACCGACGTGGAAGAAGCGGTGAAGCCCGATAAGACTGCTGCGCAAACCGATACGGCGGCCACCGGAGCGATGGCACGCACCGTCTCAAGGACACCCACGGGAGCGGGAGCGCCCACCGACGCGCCGGCGCGTCCGGGCATCACTCCACAACTCAATCGCCGTGAGCTGTTCACCCTGTTGGCGGCTGCTCCGGCAGCGTGTCTCGCGGTCCGATCCGAAGTGGCATCCGCCGCGCAGGGCGCAGCCGCCGCCGGCGTGCCGGCACCCTTGCACAAGTTCATAGGCGAGTACATGCGCGCCATGAACGCGCCGGGCCTGACTCTGGGTCTTGCCTCCAGCAAAGGCACTGTGGCCACGGCGGCCTACGGGTTTGCCAACCTGGCCAGCAAGGAGCCGGTCACGACCGCGCATCGCTTCGAGATCGGTTCCATCACGAAGTCATTCGCCGCGCTCGTGGTGTTGCAGCTGCAGGACGAGGGCAAGCTCGATGTACAGCATCCCATCGTACGCTACCTGCCCTGGCTGCCCATCGAGACCGAATTCGGCGAGATCACCCTCCATCACCTCCTCACCCACACTTCGGGCATGCCGGAGGATCCGCCGATCGTGCCGATCGAGCCGCGTCGCCGGGTACGTCAGGCGTACGAACCGGGCAAACGTTTCCACTATTCGAACTGGGCGTTCGATGTCATTGGCCACCTGATCGAGAAGGTAGACGGCCGCCCGTGGCCGGTCGCGGTCAAGAGCCGTATCTTCGATCCGCTGGGCATGAACGACACGGTGGGCGAGATCTCCAGCGCACAACGCACGCGTATCGCCAACAGTTACATGCCACTGCATGATGATCGCCCGTATCCGCGGCACGGTGAACTTGCCTCGCGTGGCATCCTCACCATGACGGACGCCGCCGGATCAATCGCATCGACACCAGGCGACATGGCCCGCTACATCCAGATGATTCTCAATGGCGGCGTCGGCCCCTCGGGACGGGTCGTCTCGGAGCGGGCGTTCAAGCTGTTCACGACTCCACATACGGATGCGCCCGCCTTCGGGCCCAAAGCCAGTTATGGCTACGGCATCGCGATAGACCAGCTCGACGGACACAAGCGTCTGCGACACACCGGCGGCATGGTCTCCTTCATGTCGGCAATCCACATTGACCTGGAAGCCGGGGTTGGCGCTTTCGCCTCCATCAACGCCCAGCAGGGTTACCGCCCGAATCCTGTCGCGGAATACGCGGTCAGACTGTTGCGTGGGGAAGGTCACATCACGCCTCCGGTCGCGGATGCGGCCGACGTCGTGAGTGATCCGGCTTCCTACACCGGCGTGTACCGGTCCCCGGGCGGTCGGACGCTCGAAGTCAAAGCACAGGGCAATCGGCTGGTGTTGGTTTCGGAAGGCACGACGATTCCCCTGCAGCGCTCCGACGACGAGCAGTTCATCGCGCTGCACCAGCGCTTCGCGTTATACCCCATCTATTTCGGTCGGGCCGAGGCCGCGCCTGACGCATCTCCCGACAGCCCTCCCCCGCCGATCACGGAGTTGAGTTACGGATCCGAGTGGTACGCGCACTCCCGCTTCACCGGCGCGCATGAGGTGGCTGCATCACCGGGTCTGGTGCCCTACGAGGGGTACTACTACTCAGAGAACCCGTGGGTGGGCTCGGTCCGCATCGTGCAGCGCCGCGGCCAGCTGTGGATGAATGGGACAACCCCGCTGGCACAGATCGGCAATCATGTGTTCCGCCCGGCGGACGAACCCATGAGCCCGGTGACTTTGGAGTTCTTTGCGTTGCTGGACGGCGCCACGCAGGGCCTGTATCTGGACGGCAACCCGCTTCGTCGCCTGGTGACTGCCGAGACCTGATACGCTGCTGTTCGGCATGAACAGCAGCAATACGATCACGGACGCGGTCCGCACCGCCGATCGTGCCTTTGTCGGTCATCCCCGCGGTCTGGGGTATCTGTCCTTCGCCGAAGGCTGGGAGAGGTTCTCCTACTACGGCATGCAGACCCTGCTGGTGCTGTACATGGTGCGCCAGCTGCTGCTGCCGGGGCACGTCGAGCACGTGCTGGGATTTGGTCCGCTGCGCGCCGCGCTGGAACACCTCTACGGCGGACCGCTATCGACGATCGCTCTCGCTTCGGCGATCTTCGGTCTGTACACGGGACTGGTTTATCTCACCCCGGTCGGTGGCGGCATCGTGGCGGACCGCTGGCTGGGGCGAACGCTGACCATCACGATCGGCGCCCTGCTGATGGCGGCCGGCAACTTCCTGATGGCCTCCGACTACACGTTCCTGATCGCCCTGGCGTGTCTTCTGGTCGGCGTCGGCTGCTTCAAGGGCAATATCGCCACGCAGGTCGGGGAACTGTACGCGCCCGACGATCTGCGGCGTGCGGATGCATTCCAGATCTACTTCCTGTTCATCAATGCGGCGGTCATCATCGCGCCCCTGATCGCCGGAACGCTCGGCGAGGATTACGGCTGGCACTATGGATTCCTCGCCGCAGGTGTCGGGATGATCCTCTCGCTGGCCGTGTACCTGTCCGCGCGCAAGTGGCTGCCGCCCGAGCCTCCCCGCGTCCGGACCACCGCTGCTCCGCGCAAACCGCTGAGCCGCCAGGAACGCATCACCGTACTCGTGCTGATCGCGATCCTGCCCGTGATAGCCATCGGTGCGGTCGGCAACCAGCAGATCTTCAATGCCTACATGCTGTGGGTGCCGGACCACGTGGACATGGTGTTCTTCGGTTACACCCTGAAGACCACCTGGCTGATCACACTCGATGCCACCGTCTCGGTCAGTTGCCTGGTGGGTGCCGTGGCGTTCTGGCGGTTGTGGTCCCGACGCTTACCCGAGCCGAACGAGGTGATGAAGCTCAGCCTGGGAATGGCGATCTCCGCGCTCGGACTGTTGTGCCTGGTGACGGCCGCGGCACTGTCCGCCAACGGCCACCGCGCGGGATTCGGCTGGGTGCTCGGGTTCGAGGTGCTCAACAGTTTCGGATTCGCCAACACCTTTCCCGTCGGCCTCGCGCTGTATGCACGTGCGTCTCCCAAGGTCGTGGCCGGTACGATGATCGGTGTGTATTACCTGCACCTGTTCGCGGCCAACAACCTGGTAGGCTGGCTGGGCGGCCTGGTCGAGCGCCTGTCGGCCACGCATTTCTGGCTGCTGCACGCCGCGTTGGTGGGTGGCGCCGCGGCGGTCATGTTCGTCACGGGTCGCGTGGCAGGTCCGCTGCTGGCGCCCAGTGGAGACCACGAGGCGCCTGCACTCAGGCGACCTCGGTGAGCTCGCCTGTGGCCAGGCGGGCGCGCAACCGCTCGCTGTACCAGTCCACGAACTGGCGCACGCCACCCTCCTGCACCTGCGAGAACGGGCCGGGCAGGTAACCCGGCGAGTTCATGCCGATCTGGTTCTCCTGCACGATGCGCCGGTCCTGCTCGTTGGTGGCCAACCAGACGTGTGTGAGCTCCTCGAGTTGATAGTCAACGCCCTGCACGGCGTCGCGGTGCACGAGCCATTTGGTCGTGAGCTGGGTCCGTGTCGGTCCGAGCGGCAGCACGCGGAACGAGATGGCGTGATCGGTCAGGAAGTGATTCCAGGTCGACGGATAGTGGAACACCAGCAGCGCGCCGATGTTGGTTTCCGGTGGGATCGCCGTGCTCAGCGGCCGCCGCACCGCGGCCTGACCGGTCACGGTGTAACTGACAGCCGCATCCAGCAGCGGCATGCGTGTCGTGCGCAGCTGTCCGTCGCCGGACAGGTGGAATCGGCTCGGCAAGCCGGCCGCCTCGCAACGCTCCCAGTGCTCCAGGATCCGCGGATCGCCGGCGGCGCCACTGACGCTCGTGACGATAGGGCTGTCAGGATAAGTGCGCGCGAGTTCCGGATGATTGGCGGCACAGTGATAGCACTCGCGGTTGTTTTCCCAGACGAGTTTCCAGTTGCCCTCTTCGACAATGGTGGATTCGAAGGCCACCTTCGCCTCGTCCAGGCGGTGCGGCGCCAGGCAGGGTTCGAGCTGATTGCGCGTGGGCCCGAAATCCGGCGCGTCGGTGGCCAGGCAGACGAACACATAACCGGCCACGCTCTCGCAGTGAACCGGCCGCAGGCCGAACTGGCTGCGATCGAAACCCGCGCCCATCTGGCGCGCGGCGAACAGCCTGCCATCGAGCTCGTAGGTCCATTGGTGATACGGACAGACGAGCTTGAGCGCCTGACCGCGCGCCTCGCGGCACACGCGTGAACCGCGATGCCGGCAACTGTTGATGAACGCGCGGATGAGGCCGTCGCCGCCGCGGACCAGCACAATGGGATATTCGGCAATCTGGACGGTCAGGTAGCTGCCGCGCCGGGGCAGCTCCGCCGTATGCGCCGCGAACAGCCATTCGCGGTAATGAATCAGCTCCAGATCGAGCGCGTAGATCGCCTCATCGGTGTAGAACTCGCGTTCCAGGCCGATTCCCGCGGCGCGCCGGTTCAGGCGCCGCAACACATTCATCGCAGTTGACATGGACTCCACTCCCCGTGGCAACGGATATGACTCGAGCCAGTCGGGGAGCGAGCTAGGGGGGATGGCAGTCGCGCGAAGCAGCTGCCGACGCCCCGCGACCGCCCACCGCGATCCGGCTGACACGCTGCAAGGCTGGTTTCCGGGCTCGAGGAGTGGTCCGGAAGCCTCACTTCCGGACCGGACCGGCACCTTCCCGGACCCTTGCGGGCCGGTGGTCATTGCCGGTCTCCACACTCACTCAGACCGTTGCGGGGGCAGCGCCGGATTCTCACCGGCTTCCCAATTCTCCCACCCCGGGGGCGGGCACCTTCAGCGTCTCGATCATACTGAAGGTCACCGCGGTCGAGCAACGAGAGGGGACTAAGACGTGCCGGAACGCTCGACGGAAGAGATCAAAGTGACGATGCTGAACCAGATGTGCCGCCAGCGATCCGTCTTCTCAGCCGGTGACAGTTTCTGCGGCGAGACGGTCTGGTCGGCACCGCAGCTCGCCGCATCGTCGAGGATTCGGGCATTGATCGTGGCGTAGTCGCGCACCCCGTCATGGAAGAGCGCACCGACCAGGACGCCGCAGTTTCGACACAGCAGCATCTGTGCGGTCCCGCTACCCTGACGATATCGCCCGACGTTGCCAGGATCCGCCATACGCACGGTGAGCGAGCCTTCGGGGTCGGAGATATAGGCAGCACGGTGCCGAGTGCAGAAACCGCAATCGCAGGCTCGCGGACTGTAATCGGACAGGCTCCGCGTGAGGGTCAACTCGACCCGTATATTGTCACAATGGCAACCGCCGCTGGCCGTATGCATCCGCCGCTCCCTGTTCAGGGATTGAACCGTATGTGCATAATAGCGGTGACATGAACTCCCTCGTACGGGCCATTGAGCGCATTACCTGCCCGGCTGTCGCGGATAGCCGGGTCACCTGCGTTCGATGCTCAAGCCAACAGTACGAGGAATTCGAGTCATGTCGTCCGATCAGAACAGCTTCCCTCCCGTCTCGCTAGCCCGCCTGCGGGTCACCGCCGAAGCCGACCCGGGTGTGCTCGCCCGGGTTCTCGAGCGTTTCCAGAATCTCAATGTCGTGCCGCGGCGCGTGGTGGCGGAATGCAGCGCACACAATGTGTTGCGCATCGAAGTGGATGTCGCCGGAGTGGCTGACGACCGCCTGACCCTCATCGTCGGCAAGGTGGCCCAGGCGACCAGCGTGCTGAGCGCATTCTGGCATTGGGCATAACTCGACCGGCGTGGAATGGGGGCATGTCGGGTCGGCCCTGGATGTCGTCGATCTCCGATATCCCGGCCGGCGAGCTGAATCTCGCGTATACTGGAAAACGGCGCGCGTTGCGACTGCCTTACGCCCGACGGATTCCCACGCTGCGTCCCAGCGCAGCCTGCCGGACAGGTCGCTCTCTGCAGATCTCCCACTTCGACCGACCCCGGAGAACCGATGGCGAAGCCCAACTACCACCAG
>DATKLO010000130.1:0-6767 GCA_035542375.1 Steroidobacteraceae bacterium
GAGTAGTAGGCTTTCTGGACCCGGTCGTCGAAGACGATCAGGCTGGCGATCACCACCATCCCGACCAGAACCAGCAGAAGCGCGTATTCCACCAGCCCGTGTCGCCGCTCCCGCATTCTCCGCTTTCCGGTTTTCATCATACCCTCCAGAGGAATTGATTATGAATCTATTAGTGATGAATCGATTCCACCCTCTTCTCGGCCTCGAAGGAAGCTCAGCGCGAGAGAATCGCGCGCTCAAAGCAGGGAGGAACGCGGAATTGCTCCCGATTTCGGGGCGGTGCGGTACAATAAAAACAATAACAATGCGCCGCGGATGCACGGCGCTTTTCAGGCCCTGACCTAAACCCGTCTGAACGTTCTTATAGCGAGATGCCAATGACATTAGAACCTCACCGGTCCCAGGCGCTCACCCTCGGCCACGATCCGCTGAGCATTTCGGACGTGGTGCGGGTGGCACGCCACAACGCCCCTGTCCATCCCCTGCCCGACTCGGCTCCCGCTGGCACTGACCTGGCTGCCCGGTTGGCCCGCATCGAGGGCAGCGCGGCATGGGTGCAGCACATGATGGACGAGATCGAGGCAGCGGACGCTGAAGGCCGCCCCCCGCGTGTGATTTACGGGGTGAACACGGGCTTCGGCGATAACGCGGGGCGGGCGGTTTTCCGTCACCGGTCCGAGGCCGCCCGGCTCAGCCGCAACCTGCTGCTCAGCCACACACTGGGGGCGGGACAGCACCTGCCGCCAGACGCGGTGCGCGCCTCTATGCTCATACGCGCCAACACTCTGGCGCAGGGCTACAGCGGCGTGCGCCGTGAAGTGATCGACACCCTGGTGGAGATGCTCAATCGCGGCGTGCTGCCGGCCATGCCCGCGCAGGGATCGCTGGGCGCATCCGGGGATCTCGCGCCGCTGGCACACCTGGCGCTAGTGCTCAGCGCGCCGGTCCCCGGCGAGGAGCCGCACCCTGGGGCCAACGGCGAGGCGTATTTCCACGGCGCGTTGATGGATGGTGCGGCGGCCATGGTAGCGGCGGGGATTTCGCGCGTGATTCTCGGCGCGAAAGAAGGAGTCGCGCTGATCAACGGCACCGCGGTCAGCACGGGGATCGGGGTGCTGGCATGGCACGACGCCTTCCGCACGCTGGCCGCCTCCGAGATCGTGCTGGCGCTGTCGCTGGAGGCCCTGCGCGGCTTCCGCGACGCCTACTTGCCGCAGCTGCATGCCGTGCGCGGGCACGTGGGGCAGGTGCGGGTCGCGGAGTTCGTATACCGGCTGCTGGAGAGCAGCACGCTGGTGCGCGGGGATGCAGACGCCGACCTCGATCCCGTACTGGGGCCGCCACAGGACCCATACAGCCTGCGCGTCGCCCCAACGGTGCTCGGCGCGACCCTGGACGCACTCGATTATGTCGAGGGCGTGCTCACGCGAGAGACCAACGCAGTGACCGATAACCCGCTGATCTTCCTCGACGAGGACGGCCCGCTGCACCTGCCACGCACGATCAAGGCCGTGTCCGGGGGGAACTTCCACGGCGCGCCGGTCGGGTACGCGCTGGATTTTCTGAAGATCGTGATGGCCGACTTGGGCGGCATCTCCGAGCGGCGCACGTTCATGCTGCTCGATGGGCGGCTCAACCGGGGCCTGCCGCCTTTCCTGATCACCGATCCGCCGGGCGAAGAAGGGCTGAACAACGGCCTGATGATGGCCCAGTACACGGCGGCGGCGCTGGTCAGCGAGAACAAGGTGCTGGCGCACCCGGCCAGCGTGGACAGCATCCCCAGCAGCGCCAACCGCGAGGATCACGTCAGCATGAGCACAATTGTCGCGCGGCAGGCTGCGGAGATCGTCGCCAACACGCAGGTCGTGATCGCGCTGGAGCTGCTGTGCGCGTTCCAGGCGCTAGAGCTGCGTCTCCGCCAGGAGCCGGACGCGCGTCTGGGACGCGGCGCGGCGGCGATCATGGACTATCTGCACACGGTTGAGATCGCGCCCGGCCAGCCGCTCGCCATGCTCACGCGCGATGTGGGGATGCATCCCTACCTGGAGGCGATGATCCAGATCGTGCGCTCCGGCGCGCTGCTGGACGTGATTCACGCCGTCCTCTAGAAACCATTCGACTCCGAGGTTGCGGAGAACCGGAAGATACTGGGTATGGCCCTCTGCTCTTGTGTGCTTTCCACGACACAAGCAGGTCAGGGGAACCGGAGACTGGTGGCATGTGGCTGAACACATGGATCCGATTCTGCTCGACTTTCCCGACCAGTTCGAGACCGAGCGGCTGATCGTCCGCGCGCCGCGGCCCGGCGACGGCTGGATAGTCGATGAGGCGATCCGCGAGTCGGTCAACGAGCTGAGTCCGTGGATGCCGTGGATGCACCCGGTCCAGACGGTCGAGCAGACGGAGGCGTTTGTTCGTCGCGCCGCGGCGCAATGGCTCACGCGCGAGGCGCTGCCGATGCACCTGTGGCGCAAGGGCGACGGGGTGTTCGTGGGCGGGAGTGGCCTGCATCACATCGACTGGTCCGTGCCAAGCATGGAAACCGGCTACTGGGTGCGCACCAGCCTGGCCGGTCAGGGCTATATCACCGAGGCGGTGTTGGAGATCACAGCGTTCGCGTTCAAGCATCTGGGGGCGCAGCGCCTCGAGATTCGCTGTGACGCCCGCAACACGCGCAGCGCGGCGGTCGCCGAGCGGGCGGGCTATACGTTGGAGGCCCGCCTGCATCACCACGCCCGCGACGTGAACGGCGGACTGCGCGACACGCTGGTGTATGTCAAATTCCCGGATGCATGAGCAATCCCTGTATATGAAAAGGAAGGAAAACCGATGAGAGCGGGATTCATTGGCCTGGGCGCGCTTGGCAGAGCCATGGCGCAGCGGTTGATCGACCAGGGTGTGGAGTTGGTCGTCTGGAACCGGACGATCGCGAAAGCGTCGGACCTCGATGCCGGTGTGGCGACCAGTCCCCGCGATGTGATCAGCCAGGTGCCGGTGATGTTCGTGAACGTGCGTGACAGCGACGCCGTCGAAGCCGTGTTGAGCGGACCGGATGGTCTGCTGTCTGGCGACTGCCGGGACAAGATCATTATCGACACGACGACCAACCATTTCGCGGCGGTGGCCGCCTTTCACGCAAGGGTTGCGGAGCGAGGCGGGGCGTACCTCGAAGCGCCGGTCGCGGGGAGCGTGGTGCCCGCCTCGAAAGGCGCGCTGACCGTGCTCGTTAGCGGCGAGAAAGCGACCTTCGAGCAGGCACGGCCCTACCTGGAGAAGATCGGCAGCACCATCTTCTACCTGGAAGCCACAGGCCTTGCCACGAAGATGAAGCTGATCAACAACCTGGTCCTGGGATCGTTCATGGCGACCCTAGGCGAGGCGGTGGCCTTCGGCGAAGCCGTCGGGCTGGACAAAGCGCGGGTGTTGGAGTTGCTCGCGGCGGGCGCAGGCAGTTCCGGCGTTCTCACGGCCAAGCGGCAGAAGCTGTTGGATGAAGACTTCAGCCCACATTTCTCGGTGTCGCTGGTGTACAAAGACCTGCACTACATGCAGGACCTGGCGCGTTCGCTGGGGCGGCCCGATTTCATGGGGAGCCTGGCCAAGGAACTGTATGCGCTGGCTTTCCTGGACGGTTTGGAGAACCAGGACATCTCGGTGATCTATGCCGTCCTGAAGGGCCACCGCGGCGCGGCACGATCGTGAGCGGACTAGTTCCCTTTACAAGCGCAGTGAACCTGCTATACTTGAGGCCGTCTGATCGGGAGCGAGAGTTATGCAACGCCACGTTCATCACGCCGTGGATCGTCAGTAGTCAGGCGGCTGTGCAGCGCGTAAGAAGCGTGGACGGAGTCGCCACGCTTTTTTTGTGCCTGCGCCCGGCATCCAGAAGAATATTCACGCCGACGAATAGGCGAGGAGTCCAGGATGAGCGACAAAGAGCGGGTTCTGATTCTGTGCACCGGCAATTCAGCCCGATCCCAGATGGCCGAAGGCTGGCTGCGCGCCCACGCCGGGGATCGCTTCGAGGTGTTCAGCGCGGGCAGCCAGCCAGCGGGGTACGTTCATCCCGGCGCGATCGCCGCCCTGCGCGAGATCGGCATTGACATCAGCGGGCACACCTGCAAAAGCATGTTGCAGTTCATCGGCCAGCCATTCGACTACGTGATCACCGTGTGCGACACCGCTGCCGAAAACTGCCCGGTCTTTCCGGGGCCAGCCAGGCGCTACCACCGCGATTTCACCGATCCCGCCAAAGCCCCGGAGCCTGAACAGCCCGAAGTATTTCGCCGCGTGCGCGACGAGATCGCGGCGTGGTTAACGGAATTGTTTGACCTCAATCCAACGGAGTGAACCACCATGCCACCACTTGACGCCCGGCTGCCGAAAGGCATGCGCGACTTCCTGCCGGGAGAAGTGCTCAAGCGCGAGTATGTGATCGGCGTGATCACGGATGTGTTCCAGACGTTCGGTTTTGAACCCATCGCCACGCCCGTGCTCGAGCTCGAAGAGACGCTGATGGGCAAATACGGCGAGGACGCCGAAAAACTGATCTTTCTGGCGCGGCACCCCGGCGGCAAGGAAGACCTCGCGCTGCGCTACGACCTGTCCGTGCCGCTCAGCCGGTACGTGGCCATGCACGAGAACGAACTGGTGTTCCCGTTCCGGCGCTATCATATCGCGCCGGTCTGGCGCGCCGAGCGCCCGCAGCGGGGCCGCTACCGCGAGCTGTACCAGTGCGACGTCGATATCGTCGGCGTGCCGGACATGTCCGCGGATGCCGAGATGGTCAGCCTGGTGACGACCGCCCTGCGGCGGCTGGGATTTGCCGACTTCACGGTGAAGATCAACAACCGCAAGATCCTGATCGGCATCGGCATCTATGCCGGTGTGCCCGAGGCGCAGCGCGGCGATCTGTACCGCAGCGTCGACAAGCTGGACAAAATCGGACCGGATAACATCCAGGCAGAACTGCGCGAGAGCGGCATCAGCGAGGACGCGATCCGCCGCATGATGGGCCTGCTGGAGATGCGCCGGGGCAACCTGGACTCGCTGCGCGCCCTGGGCCGCGAACTGGAGGGCATCGCGCCCGCGCAGGAGGGCATCCGCGAGCTGGAGGAGATGGCCTCCGGCATGGATGCCCTGAACGTGCCGCCGGAGAACTACGAGATCGACTTCGCGATGGTGCGTGGCCTGAGCTACTACACCGGCCCGATCTACGAGACGATCATCACCCAGCCGCAGAACCTGGGCAGCGTGACCGGCGGCGGGCGCTACGACGACCTGATCGGCCTCTTCCGCAAGCAGAGCCTGCCCAACACCGGCACCAGCCTGGGCATCGAGCGCATCATCGACCTGATGGACGTGCTCGATCTCTACCCGCCGGAATTGACCGGCACGGTGGTGCAGGTGCTGGTCACCGTCTTCGACGAGCGCACGCAGGGCGACTCACTGCGGCTGGCAAGCGATCTGCGCGCGGCGGGCATTCGCAC
The DNA here is from genome assembly GCA_035542375.1 of Steroidobacteraceae bacterium. Lineage (GTDB taxonomy): Bacteria > Pseudomonadota > Gammaproteobacteria > Steroidobacterales > Steroidobacteraceae > 13-2-20CM-66-19. The sequence goes on from DATKLO010000130.1 coordinate 5,490, forward strand.
CGAGGCCTATTTGCAGCCCAAGCGCAGCATCGGCAGGCAGCTTCAATACGCGGATCGCAAGGGTGTGCCGATCGCGGCTTTCCTGGGCACGGAGGAAATCGCGGCGGGCACGGTCAAATTCAAGCGCCTGCGCGACGGTCAGGAGATCGTCACCCCGCGCGACGCCGCCGCGCAAACGGTGCGCGATCTGCTGGAAGGATAAGAACAGTCGCCTCCAACAATGCCGAGAGGACGCGGACATAATAATGGGAAACACAAATAGGATCGGCAAGTTCGTGTTGTAGGGGCGACCCGGCTTGCCCCTACATCGTGCGAGGTCTATTTGCGTTCCCCATAAGGCGCTCTTGTCTGCCTCTGTGCTCTCCGCGTCCTCGGCGGCAAAATGCTTTTTTCGTCCAGCCGTGCGCTCAGCCAGGCGGCTCGTCCATCCCGCCCGCCATCTGGTCCTGGAGCCAGCGGCGGGGCAGGTCGATGTTGAAATGCACCTCGAACGTCTCCTGGCGGCTGGGGTGCTGCGCAGACAGGATGTCGAACCAGTGGCCCTCGTGCTGGATCAGCCGCTGCGCGCCGGGCCGGAAGCCCAGCACACGCAGGATGGTGTACTCCTCGGTCACATTCAGCACGGCGAACGCTGTCGCGAAATCCCGCCCGCTGCCGGTGTCCAGGATCGCGTCGATCAGCCCTTTGGCAAAGGTGCGGTGATAGGCCGACTGGTCGGCGTCGCCCTGGCGGGTATAGATGTAGTCCGCCGCCATGTGCGCCTCGATATCCAGGTAGTTGTGATCCAGCAGGCCCTCGATCGCGTCCAGCGCCGCCGGAAGATCGTCGCCGTGCAGCGCCGCCCGCAGCGCCTCCAGGTGCTCGGTGTCGTGGACGTAGGGGGCGTAGTCCTCGGACTGCGCGTAGGCCGTGCGCAATTCCTGAAAATCGGCGCTGGCTGGGTCCTGTAGCGCCGCGTCCAGCAGGTCGTCGTAGGTCATGCAAGCTCCTTGAGGTAACTCGCGCAGGGCCGGGATCTCACCGCCGGGTGGCGAATTCCATCAGCGTCTCGATGCGCGACACCATGTCCGCCGGGTTGGGATGGATGCCATCCATCAGCAGCGCGCTCTCGTACACCTGCTCGATCACCTGGTCGATGACCGGCGCGCCGGGGTCGTCGGCGATCCAGGCCGAGAGGTTGTGGATCAGCGGGTGGCGGCGGTTCAGTTCCAGGATTTTGCGCGGGATCTCGAACTCCTTGTCGAGCATCCGGTAGACGCGCTGCACGTTGCGGTCGAG